>JAGCYI010000035.1 GCA_017960885.1 Bacteroidales bacterium | reverse complement strand
TGTCAGACATAGTTGAGGTAGCGCACCTCAGCGGCAAGACGCGCGACGAGTACGAGGCATCATTGAAACGCTACCGCGACTCTTTCGACGTGTTTGAAACCGCCAAAGAAGACGGCTTGGCAGAGGGACGTGCAGAAGGTCTTGCACAAGGCATTACCCAAGGTGCGCAAAACGCAAAACTCGAAACCGCCAAACGTATGAAATCCAAGGGATTTGACAATTCTACCATTGCAGAACTTACTCAGTTATCCCTCGAAGAAATTAATAAATTATAATTTTTGCCCCTATTTATTGTAATTTAATATCATAATCGCAATAATAATTAAAAAGGAAAAACATAATTCATACCTAAAAAATGAAAGCATCATCATTAATTTTAATATCGTCGGCGATGTTGTTGGCTGCGTGCAGCAACGAGCCCGACGCACCGCACAAGGATCCTAAATATGCGTTGCCCGCCTTGATTTCCGACGGTATGGTTTTGCAGCGCGATACCGAACTGAATATCTGGGGTTTCGCCTCGCAAGGTTCGGAGGTAACCGTATCGCTCAACGGCTCAGCGGCTTCGGGCGTTACCGACAGCACTGGCAAATGGCGCGTTACATTGCCTAAACAAGACGCCGGCGGTCCTTACGATTTGGCTATCAAATACAACCGTCCGCACAAGGTGGATTCGCTCTGGTATAATTATGCCGACACCGTGCGCGACGTGATGATAGGCGAGGTGTGGCTGTGCAGCGGTCAGAGCAATATGGAGTTGCCTATCCGCCGCGTCTACTGGAAATATCCGGGCGTTATCGAAAACTCCGCCAACGACAATATCCGTTACTACCAAGTTACCAAAACGCCTTATTTCAAAAATCCGTTGGATACCCTTATCGGCAGTCCCAAATGGCAGAAGGCGTGTCCCGAAAATATCCGCGAGTTTTCGGCAATAGCCTATTTCTATGCCAAAGACCTTCACGAAAAATTGAATGTGCCTGTGGGAATGATAGTTTCGGCAGTGGGAGGTTCGCCCGCCGAGGCTTGGATCAGCGAAGAGAGGCTCAAAGAGTTTAAGCCCTATTACGATGATTTGCAGCGTTGTAAAGACGACAACTACGTAAACAACATCAAGAAAGCCGACCGCGAGGCAGAGCAAAAATGGTACGACAATTATCAAAACATCGACCTCGGCGTTAAGGAAGATTGGAAAAATCCCGCTACCGACCTCAAAAAATGGAAAACCGTGAATGTTCCTTGCCGCATTGCCGACACCAAAATCAAGTTTAAGAGCGGCGTGGTATGGTTTGAGCGCAAGATAAAAGTTACCGCCGAGCAAGCCGCCAAAAAAGCGATGCTGATTATGGGCGTGATTGTGGATTCCGACATTATCTATATCAACGGCACTCAGGTGGGAACCACTGGTTACCAATATCCTCCGCGCCGTTACGATATTCCCGACGGCGTGCTCCACGAGGGCGAAAACACCATTGCCGTGCGTATGATTAGCAATGGCTCTAACGGCGGATTTGTTGCCGACAAGGATTATATCATCGATTTTAGCGGCGACACTCTTGATATTTCGGGCAAATGGAGTTTCAAACTTGGTGCCGAGGGCGTTCCTCCCAAGGAGACAACGTTTTTCCAATACAAGCCTGCCGGACTTTACAACGCTATGATTGCGCCGCTTTTGGGATATAATTTCAAAGGTATGATGTGGTATCAGGGCGAAAGCAACGTGGAGCGTTACGAGGAGTATTATTTTCTGATGCAGACACTTATCAGTGATTGGCGCAACCGTTTCGGGTTTGATTTCCCCGTTATGATTGTTCAGTTGCCGCTCTTTTTGGAGCAGGAGAAAGACCCCTCTAACGGCGGTTGGGCTAATATGCGCGAAATTCAAAAACGCATTGCCGACGACACTCCCAACACATATTGCGTATGCACCATCGACCTTGGCGAATGGAACGACATTCATCCGCTTGCAAAACAGCCTGTGGCAGAGCGCATTTCGTTGATGGCTCAGAAAAATGTCTACGGCAAAAACGTTGTGGCGCAAGGTCCTGTGGCAAACCACGTTTCGGTATTTGGCAACACTGTTTCTATAACATTCGACAACATTGGCGGCGGACTTGTTTCTCGCGACAACAAGCCCCTCCGCGGATTTGCCCTATGTGGCGAGGACGGCAAGTATTTTTGGGCTGATGCCGTTATCTCGGGCAACGAGGTGAAGGTTTCGTCCAAAAAGGTAAAGAACCCGATAGCAGTGCGTTACGCTTGGGCCGACAACCCCGGCAGCCTCAATTTCTACAACAAAGACGGCTTGCCTGCTATGCCATTTTCGATGATTGAGTAATAGAATTTGGAGATGCTGCCCACAAAGGAGGATATTAAAACTGAGTTTAAGCAGTCGTTTTCCGACGATGTAATTGTTGCCCTTGTAGCGTTTGCCAATGCCAAGGGCGGCAATGTTTATGTAGGAATGGGCGACGACGGGTCGGTATGCGGTGTCAGGTTGGGCAAAGAGACTGTTCAGAAATGGCTCAACGATGTTAAGCAGAAGACCGAGCCGTCGATAATCCCCGATGTGGAAGTTGTTGACCACGAGGGTAAAAAGATTGTGGTTTTGTCGGTTCAGGAGTATCCCGTGAAGCCGGTCTCCATAAAAGGCCGCTATTATGTCCGTCAGACCAACAGCAACCATTTGATGACGGTTTTTGAAATTTCAAATGCGATATTGCGCACCAAAAATTCGAGTTGGGACTTTTATATCGACAATGAGCACACAATCAGCGACCTTGATTTTGCCAAAGTTCAGTTTTGTATCGATAAAATGCGTCGGCGCGGAATCACTATCGATGAGTCGCCGTCAGATTTTTTGCGCAAAAAGGATTTCCTTAGTGGCAACAACATCACCTTTGGCGGCTATCTGTTGTTTAAGGCGCACGAGGATATTATGACAACCGTGGAACTTGGATTTTTTCAGGATTCCGACGGCATAATTATCAAGGATTCTTCGCGTTTAAAAAACTGCCTTGTGTCGCAGGTGGACGATGTGATGGATTATGTAAAAAAGCATATCAACCTTGCTATCGAGATTGTTCCCACTCAAACCGAAAATATTCAGCGGTGGGATTATCCTTTGGATGCCATTCGAGAGATTGTATTGAATATGATTGTCCATCGCGATTACCGTTCCACAGCCGATTCTATTGTCAAGATATTTCCTGACCGTATTGAGTTTTTCAACCCCGGAGTCCTTCCCGAAGAGATTTCGGTAAATGATTTAATGACAAATAATTACCGCTCATTGCCAAGGAACAAGCAGATTGCCGACATTTTCAAAGAGATGGGCGAAATAGAAAAATATGGCTCAGGTATCCGCCGCGTTATGAAAATGTTTGCCGACTATGGACTGCCTGCCCCTGAATGGAAGCAGATGTCTGGCGGAGTTGTTGTTACGGCTTGGAAAGTTAAACCGAGTGACCAAGTTAGTGACCAAATAAGTGGTCAGACCGAACAAGTAACCGAACAAGTAACCGAACAAGTAACCGAACAAGTAAAAAGGTTGCTTAGTGTAATTGACGGTAAAATGACGAGGGGTGAAATTATGTTGTGTCTTGATTTAATTCATAGACCTACATTTTTATATGATTACTTAAATCCTGCGTTGCATTCGGGTTTGATAGCAATGACGCAGCCTGATTCGCCCAAGAGTCCTACACAGAAATATTATCTTACCGAAAAAGGAAAGCAGTATATTAATAAAACATTAGATAAGAATTAGTTATAATGAAAAAGACAGTAACATTTGGAGAGATAATGCTCCGCTTGGCTGCGCCCGGATACGAGAGGTTTTTGCAGTCGAGCAGTTTCAACGCCACATTCGGCGGCGGCGAGGCCAACGTGGCAGTAAGCCTTGCAAACTACGGTATTCCCGTTAGTTTTGTAACCCGTCTGCCCCAAAACGACATTGCAGCAGCGTGCCTGCGCGAACTTCGCGGTTTTGGTGTTGACACCAACGACGTAATTTTCGGTGGCGACCGTATCGGTATCTATTTTCTTGAAACTGGTGCAGTTAGCCGTGCATCTAAGGTGATTTACGACCGTGCTCATTCGTCGGTTTCGGAAATCAAGACCGGAATGATTGATTGGAAAAAAGTATTTGACGGCGCACAGTGGTTTCACTGGACAGGCATCACTCCCGCCATCTCGCAGGGTGCAGCCGACGTTTGCTTGGAGGCTTTGAAGGTAGCAAAAGAACTTGGTATCACAGTTTCGTGCGACCTCAACTACCGCAAAAACCTTTGGAAATATGGCAAACGTGCCGATGAGGTAATGCCCTCATTGGTAGAATATTGCGACGTGATTCTTGGCAACGAGGAAGATGCCGAAAAGGCCCTCCTTATTAAGCCCGAAGGTGTTAACATCGAAGGTGGAAAGGTGGTTGCCGAAGCTTATCTATCGGTATCGCAGCAGATTATGAAGCGTTTCCCCAACGCCAAGAAGGTAATCACCACACTCCGCAGCAGCATCAACGCCAACCACAACAACTGGGCAGGCGTGCTCTACGATGGCAAGACCCTCTTTAAATCGCCTGAATATCAGATTACTCACATTGTTGACCGTGTAGGCGGTGGCGATTCGTTTATGGGAGGCTTGATTTACGGACTTCAAACCTACGCCGGCGACGACCAAAAGGCGTTGAACTTTGCCGTTGCCGCATCGTGCCTCAAACACACCATCTACGGCGACTACAACCGCGTATCCGTAGCCGAAGTTGAAAAACTTATGAGCGGCGACGCCAGCGGACGTGTAAGCAGGTAGGATTTATAACTTTTATATAAAAAAAAGGGAGTTAAAAAAACTCCCTTTTTTATGTAGTAATGTGTGGAATTGACTAATTCTTATTTGCTTTTTTCAACAATTTGTGGAGGAAGCCACCAAGAGTGTGACCTGCGTCGTTGAAGTCTTCTTCTTCAATACCTTCAATTGAAACCAGTTCAGAGCCGCTTGGATCTGAGATAATGGCTTTGAAACGCGGTTTTTCCAAATCGTCTTTCATGCTGGTTAAAGCAATTGTAATGATAGCGTCGGGATTTTCAATGTCTTTAGCTATTTGTGCAAGGCTTTTGGTGTCGTCTTCTACTGAACCAACAAAATAGCGTTCCTCTTTCTCTTTGTCTTTAGCAAAGTTTGATTTGCTGGCTAACAAGTCGTCAACAGTCTTGTCGGTTTTGCCGATTTTTGTTCCAGAATAATCAAACACAATTTGAAATTTGCTTTTGCCTACAAGGTTTTCAAGTGCGCCTGATGCGATTTTTTGTGCTTGTGATATAGTGCTGAATGACAGCAATAAACCGATAATAAGTAATAATTGTTTTTTCATTTGTTTTAATTTTAATTAATTAGATTATGTTTACTACAATGTGGAATATGGTTGAAAGTGTCGTCAAAACACAACTATCCACATCGCAAATGTAGTTATTTAATCATAATAGCTATTGCGTAATTTCTTAAAAAAGGTTAAAAAATACCGTTTTTTAATTTATTTTCAAGTTTAATAATCCTCGTTTACCGTCGCGATACTCTTTTGGAGTGAGTTCGTAGCGTTTGCGGAATGCGGTTGTGAAGTGGCTCTGCGACGAGAATCCCAACTCTGCGGCTATGTCGTTGATAGATTTGCCGCTGTCTGCGAGTAGCCGTGCGGCTTTGTCCATGCGCAAATCGTTGATGTAGTCAAAAACCGTGATAGAGAACATCTGCTTAAACACTTTTTTGAGCGTGCATTCGTTTGTGCCAACCGTGGCTGCAAGTTCCCGTAGGGTAGGAGGATTTTGAAAATTGTCGTTCAACACATCGCGAGCTTTGAATATTTTGCGGCAGACGAAGTAATTGTCGGGCAGTGGCTTGTTGTATTTTATGTGATAAGAATTTACTATGCATTCAACAATCAGTCCCTCAACGTAATATGGGTTGATGGAATGTGAGAAAACTGCATTTTGAAGGTTACGGGCTGCCTCTAATATTTTTCCAGAGTGGTCTTCTATCCCGTTGAGATATGGGGTTGTGTCGTTGAAGTGTTTTTCAAAGCTTGAGAATACCATTGGGTATTGCTTGTTGTATTTCTTAAAGTCGCTTTCCGACATCATTACGCTGATTTTTTCAAACTTGCATTGTTCGGCAAGGTGCATAATGTGAACGCTTTCGGGCGACATTATTCCCATATTTATAGATCCTTCGCCGTGTTCCACCTGGTGTCCATTGATGATTTCACAAACTTTTCCGCTCGTAATTACTGAGAAGATCAATGCCTTTTCGTCATAGCGACAATGCTCCAACGTGCAGGCTTTTCGAGCATAATAGTTGTTGTACATTACCGCAGTTTGGTTATGGAATGCCACTCGGGAGGTCATAACGCATCCGTCGCGCATAGAAACCGATGACGACAAAATGGTGTCGGGGTTGCCTTTTAGGTCGCATGCTGAGGGTAAAAACAAGGTTACTGGGTTCGCTTCACCACAAGTTAAAATCGCTTTATACATATTTGCCCTTTTTTCTTTATAACAAAGATAGTGGTTTTTACCTTATTATGATGCAAAATCATCAAAAAAATACAACCACATCAGTTCTTTTTTTTCAACTGTAGCAAGTATTAGTCATTCCTTTGGTATATCCATTTAACTGTTATTGTGGACTTCCCTGTGTAGGTGATCGCCCCGTATTTTTCCCAATTGTATAAAAATGTTTTTATTTATTCCGTTTTTTGCAATCCGGTTGCAAGGGCGGCGGTATATCTTTGCAGCGTGAATTAAAGATAGATAGTTTAAAGATAGAAAAAGAAAATAAAAAGATGAAGATGAGAAGAATCTTACTATTGCTCCTTCTGCTGATGCCGGTGATGGTTATGGCTCAGTCAGCAAAAATTTCTGGTGTTATTACCGACGAAAAGGGAAACAAACTTCCTTTTGTTTCTGTTGCCGAAAAAGGCACAACCAACGGAACTATTTCGGATTCCGAGGGCAACTTTATCATCAAGGTTAAGCAAGTGCCCGCTACTCTCTTGTTTAATTGCGTGGGTTTCAGCGCATTTGAGCAAACTTTCAACTCCTCGGCCGACAAGGTTAATATCAAGATGGAAGAGGAGACTACTGAACTTGCCGAAGTGCAGGTGGTGGCCAAACACGGTCGCAGCCGCACCGACAATGTTATTATCGGCGTTGAAAACATTCAAATGTCCGAGATGGCAAAAGTTCCCGCGCTTATGGGCGAGAGGGACGTGATCAAATCTATCCAACTGTTGCCCGGCATCAAGAGCGAGGGCGACGGCTCGTGCGGTTTCCAAGTGCGCGGAGGTACTGCGGCTCAGAACCTTATACTTATCGACAACGCCGTGATTTACAATGCGGGACACCTTATGGGCGTGTTCTCCACATTCAACGACGAGGCTCTCACTAATGCTTCTTTATATAAAGGTGCTATTCCGGCGCAGTTTGGCGATGCTTCTTCGTCGATTTTCGACATCAAAACACGCTCTGGCGATATGGAGAACTATGGTTTGAACCTCTCTATCGGTCTGCTTTCATCAAAATTCTCGTTCGACGGACCTATCGTTAAAGACAAGGCTTCGTTCTTCCTTGCCGCACGCCGTTCTTACTTTGAGATTTTCCTCAAACCTACCGAGAAATACAGCGACAAAGTACTTAATTTCTACGATATTAACTCAAAAATTACTGTTAAGCCTACCAAAAACGGCGTGCTTAACGTAATGTTTTTCCGTGGTCGCGACAATATGGATATGGGCAACCACATTGCTGAAATTCACTGGGGCAACACCGCCGCCGCTGTGGACTACAAACAGAATATCGGACGCAGCATAAGCGCCAAAACATCATTGGTTTTCAGCAAGTACGATTTTGTGGAGTCGATGAACGTATTAAAAGTTAAGGAGAGTTTCGACGGTTATCTTCAACATCAGATTGGTAGAGAAGATATCGTGATTTCTCCCACCGAAAATCAAAAGATTAACTTAGGATTTCAATTCGACCATATCAACCTAAAATCAGGCGAACTCGAAAGCAGCAACGGCCTTGTAGAAAAGGAGTTGCGTGATGGCGATGAAATCTCGTTCTGGGCGGGCGAAGACCTTAAAACCAATTTCGGACTTGAAGTTTCGTTTGGTGCCCGGGGCGTGATTTTCAACGCTTTGGGTGGTCATCCTTACTACAATCTCAACAACGACGGCCTTATTTCCGACACCTTGTTTTACGGCAAGGGCAAGGTTGTGAAAAAGTTTTTTGCAGTGGAGCCCCGTCTGAGCCTCAAATATCAGATTGGCGACCATCAGAGCATCAAGGCCGGATACTGCCGCACTTCGATGCACGTGCAGAACATAATGAACAACGGAATGTCGTCGCCCATTGGACGTTCGGTGCTGTCGAGCAACCTTATCGACCCGCAGGTGGCTGACCAAATTAGCGCAGGCTATATGGCTGAAACTAAGGATGCTAAGTATGAATTCTCTATTGAGGGATATTACAAAAACATCGAAAACGTGTACGACTACAAAGACGGCAAAAACCTTGTTTCGGCTATCGAAATGGAGAGCCTATTGCTCAAAGGCAAGGGCAGGGCATACGGCGTGGAGTTTTACGCTAAGAAAAACCTCGGCGACTTTTCAGGATGGTTCTCGTACACTCTCTCGTGGGCTGACAACAAGATTCCCGGAATCAACAACAACGAGTGGTACACCGCTCCCAACGACCGTCGTCACGACATCTCGATTGTGGCAATGTACAAACTCAACCACAAGTGGGACATCTCGGCTACTTGGGTATACACATCAGGTCAGGCACTTACAGCCCCGAGCGCAAAATACAACATCGACGAGTGGACACACTACTACTATCAAGAGCGCAGCGGCTACCGTGCCCCCGCATACCACCGCTTAGACGTGGGTATCAACAACACAAAGGAACGTCCCCGCTACACAAGAGTCTGGTCGTTTGGAGTTTACAACCTCTACAACCATTACAACCCGTACCTCATTACATTTGAAAACGACGACACCAAAGCCACCGGCACTCGCACTGAGCAGGTTTCGCTATTCGGCTTGATTCCGTCGGTAACGTGGTCGATAACTTTTTAATGCATAATTCATAATTCATAATGCATAATTAGAAATTCGTAATTGGTAATTCATAATTCGTAATTAAGAAAAGAAATGAAAAAAATATTATACATCATAGCATTAGCCATCACATTGGCATCTTGCACCAAGGAAATAGAACTTGATTACAACGACATAGACCCGATACCCGTTATCGAGGGACATCTTTCGCCCGAGGGTGCCGAGGTGAAAATCACCAAGACCCGCAATATGAGCGACTCAACCAAGACTCCCGGTATGCGTGTGGAGTCGGTAAGGATTGTTTCGCCCGACGGTACCGAAACAGCGTTGGAGTATCAGAGCGACGGTGTCTATCGTCCCGAGGCTCAGATTGCCCTTACCGATGGCGAAACTTACACCCTCAAAGTGGTGATGGACGGCGTGGAATATTCCGGCAGTTCTACATTGTTGCCCACAATCCATATCTCTGAGCCTCAGTTTGTTTGGGCTGAGTTGATGGACTGGATGCAGGTGTTGGAATTTGAAACCTTAGACATTCCCGAGCACGGTGAAACATACGGCTGGGCGAGAATCTACCGCAACGGCGAAATCTATTTCAGCGACTGCGGCAAGTGCAAAGGCAATTCTCCGTTCGACATCGGTCTGTATTACGACAGCGATATGGAGCAGGACGAAGAGATGATTCTCGAAAGCGGCGACAAACTCTTTTTGGAGTTCCGCGTTATCGACGAGAATGTTTACAACTATCTATACGGCTATAACTCAACCAAGATGAACCCTCCGCAGTTTTTCAGCACATCGGTTGAAGGCAAGGAGTGTCTTGGATATTTTGCGGCATTCAACCGCGTAACCTACGAAACAATCTACGAAAAAACAGAACACGTATATCCTAATTATTGATTTTTTAATATTACATTGCCCTTTTTTACATATCCGCCTACGTAGTGTTATACGTTTAGGCGGAATTTTTTATTTTATAAGTTGTTTGTCGCTGTTGCACAGACCTATAAGCATACAGTTTCCGTCGGCATCCACTTTGATAAGTCCGTATTCGGCGTCGGCATATTTTTCGCCCGTGCCTTCTTGAAAAAAGTAGTTTTCGGCACCTATGCGCCTTGTCCATTCCTCCTCTTTGTAGCGGATAAGGAGTTCGCCTTCGGATAAATTTTTATCATTTTGCACGCGGACATATTCTGCCACATTGTCGCTGCCAACTTTTACTACAATATATTTGTTTGTGCTGTTTTCTTCATAATCTATTTGGCGCAAAATCTGATAATCCAACCTCATATAGTCGCCCTGCATAAGTGAGCGAGGGTCAACGGGTGCAAGTCGCAGAAGAATTTCTCTACCGTTGTTGAGCAGAGTTTCTTTTTTTATTACCGAAAAAGAAAACAACCCAAGCACCAAAACAAGGTTGATGGCTAATATTAATTTATAAGTTTTGCTCATTTGGTAACACGTTTAATATAGTAAAACATCAACAAAAACATCGCTCCCGACGCCATCAGCAGATACGACTTGTTTATCAGCAACATATCCAAATCGTAATAGAACCAAGAGATTCCTTCTATAAATACAAGAGCAAAGATAACCACGCATAGATAGTCGAGAATCATAAACGAGAGCAGCATACCCAAAAACGGTATTGCCATAGAGGGATAAATAGCGGTGGAGGCGCAGCAGAGAAGTGCAAGCGCGTAACCAATAATCTGTTGTTTGCCCGAAACAAATTTGCGTATCAGCAGGCAGGCAATAACGCAACTTATTGCAGCAAAGAAAATTGAAAACATAATGATGTCGCTGTGGATAAATCTTATCTCCACTGTGGATATGATTACGGCTATGGCAAAACGGATGGTTTTTAAGTAGTCGGCTAAGATAGTGTTTGAAAACCAATCACTTTTGATGGTGGCTGCAAAAAAGCCCATATAGAGGATGGTAATCAGAAACATCCAAATTTGTATTGAGCGCGTAGCCCATAAAGAATGTAGGAACCACACGTCGAAATACGAAACAACGAAGAGAGGCACCAACACCAAAGCGTAGCATATCAGCACCTGTCGGCACGGATGGCTCTTGCTGAAAATAAACGACAACACCGCCGCCGCAATTTGCAACGCTATTGTCAGGGTTAATTGTTCGTGACCCGCGATAAACCCGAACGAGAATCCAATGATAAATAGCGGCAAGGCCACCAACATAGACACAACGTCGGTGTCGTTTTGTGAAACCACTATTCCGCCCACAATTGCAGCCATCGACAGCACACCGTACACTATCAAATGGTCTTGCGCCACAAGTGCCACAAGTCCCGTAGAGAGTGCCGCAATTATGATTCCGCCAATGCCCATAAGTATCAGCAAGGGCCACGGCAGATGGTTGGATTTATTGTTGTTGATCTTTTCCATTGTTAATAACTTCTTGATTAGTTGATGGTTCTAAATTTTCTTGTTTCCATTTTTTGTGCTGTTTTACAATTGCGAACGCTGACGCAGCCAAGGCGGCGGTCATAATTATCAGGTTGAAAAATAGTACTCCAAAATCAAAGTTAGTGCCTTTGATAAACAGACATTCAAGCACGCACAACCCACCGATAAACAGCATTGTAAAAAGCCATAAGTTCTTTTGCCTCAGCGCATACCATATCGTTGCGCCAATCACAACCAAAACCATAAAGACACTTTCCCCTTCATCGCCGAAAACAATAATAACGCACATTACAAACACCGCAATGCCAAATTCAAGAGTAATGAGCATATTAATAAACCAAGACGGTGATTCTGAGCGGTTTGGAAGTACCTTTGGGCTGAAAATGAAAAACGCAATCCACGCCGCGGTGTAGAGCATCAGCAGTGTTGGCAGCCATTCGTTGATGGGAAACAGTGGAATCACGCCCATAGAAACAAGTCCTATAAAGAATGTCCAAAGTGGATAAAAATCAGCCATATAGACCCAAACTGCCACGCACACCGCCCACGTGAGAAAAAACTCGTATGTGTCGGCGTCGGTTTGATACACCTGTCCGAAAATAGCCCAAAACAAGCCCACAAGCACGCAGAGCGATGAAATTGTGATTTTGCGGGTGGTGTCGCTCATTTTTACCAACATTGTTACGCCAAAAACCGTGAGAATAAGTCCCACGGCTATGCCCATTTTGGCAAACCGGTGCATACTCTCCCAATTGTAGGCAAAGAAAAATATTATGCCCGCCAACATCAGTCCTGCGCCTATTGTCAGCGTAAAAATCTGTAAAAATCGTTTCCAAGCATTAGCGTCTGCCATATTTCTTTTGTTTAAATCCTCCCAAATATACGAAAATATCTTGTCAAAATCAAAAAAACGCTATATTTGTGGACGTGATTAATAATGTTTAACAATTTGATATATGAAAAGACTTCTATCACTTTTGATCCTGATTTCGCTTTCGACGGCGGTCTATGCCCAAAATCCCGATGTGAAAATCACCTTTTATACTCCTGACATTGTGCGAGTTACCAAAACTCCTGCAAACTCTGTCAACACTCAGCCCAACCTCGTGGTAACACTTTCGCCGCAAGAGGTGAACGTGAAAAAAACAACGTCGGGCGGAGTAACCACTTATGCGTCTGACAAACTGAAAGTTACCGTTGACCAAAACGGCAAAGTAGCGTTTGCCTTGGCTAAGGGTGCGAAACTTTTGGAAGAAAAATCTTTTGCCTTTTCGCCCATAACCTCCGGCACCGACAAGGGCAGTTTTAAGATTTCGCAATCGTTTAAACTTGCTGCCAACGAAACTGTTTACGGCGTGGGAACAATCCAAAACGGCAAACTTGAACGCAACAACACCGAAACCCTCATTGAGCAGAGCAATCTCGAAGATTTTCAGAATGTTATACAGTCGATAAAAGGCTGGGGAATCTATTGGGACAACTATTCGCGAGGAAAATATTCCGAAAAAAATTCCATAATGACCCTTGAAGGCGAGGCTGGCGACGTTATCGACTACTATTTTATGTACGGTGGCAATCCCGACGGTGTAATTGCCCTGATGCGTCAACTTTCGGGCAAAGTGCCGATGTTTCCACTCTGGACTTTTGGTTATTGGCAGAGCAAGGAACGCTACAAAACCCAAGACGAAATTATCGGCGTGGTAGAAAAATACCGCACTCTTGGCGTGCCTCTCGACGGCATTATTCAAGATTGGCAATATTGGGGCAACAATTATCTTTGGAATGCAATGGACTTTCTGTCAGAGAGTTTTCCCGATGGCAAAGGAATGATAAAGCGCATCCACGATATGAACGCCCACATTATGATTTCGATTTGGGCAAGTTTCGGACCTATGACAAT
>JAGCYI010000268.1 GCA_017960885.1 Bacteroidales bacterium | reverse complement strand
TAATATTTGTCCTCTGTAAATGAGCCTCGTTGTTTGACGCAATTCCTAACAAACTGAACTTTAAGTTATTAGATTGTTCGGTTTGATCATTATTGAGCAATGATTTATGGTTAATGTTATTGCATAAGTGATCTTTATCTTGTAATTTTTCATTGCAAGATGTTGTCAAAAAGATTATTAGTAATAACAAAAACCTCAGAATCATAATTATTTACGCTTTGTTATTATCGTCAAACATATATCCGAACCCTGCCTTGGCGACGATATTGGCAGAATATGCGCCGATTTTTTTGCGGATGCGGGTCATATTTACATCTACCGTGCGGTCTACAACTACAACATTGTCGGGCCAAACCATTTTTACCAACTCGCTACGGGAGAACAACTTACCCCTGTTTTTTAGGAGAAAAGCCAAAAGGTCGAACTCGGTTTTGGTAAAGTCAGTTTTTACGCCGTCAACTATCACGGTCTTGTCGTTGGTATTTACAATCAATCCGCCGTAAATCAGTGTGTCACAGTCGTCGCAAGCCTTGTTGATTATCGTCTTAGCCCTTGTTAAAACATCCTGCAACGACACTTTGTTTTCGGTGTGAAATAGAATGAGAATATCGCACAAATCGCCTTCGTTGTCAACTATGAGTAACTTGTTTGTTGCCATATCTGATAATTGAATATCACAAACTGCGGAAATGCGATAACCCACATCTCCGCAGCGAGCAATTGATTTGACAGATTATCGAAGTATTAATAACTTATTACTAAGGTATTTAAGTTGTTGCACTGAGCCTTGTCGTGAATACGTACACCATCGGCGGGTTCAAAGTCGTACCCAACGAACTTAAAAATCTGCGAAAACGCTATCGAATAGTCGTTTGCGTACAAAATCTTCAATTTCATTTTTGATGCTGACGAACGGCTAACATCTGCCATATCGCTGAACTTGCCTTCGTTGTAGAGTTTCATAATTTCGTCGAATCGGTCAGAGTTGAACATAAAATCGCGCATTGTCATTGGTTTGCCATCGTAATAATACTTGTCTTTTTTTGCCAAAAATACTATTAACCCGAAGATAATGAGGCTGATACCCGCTATCAGCAACGCCATTGTTATGGTTCCGTTTTCTTGGTCGAAAGTCTGCGCCACGAGAGCCACAACACCTATTGCAAGCCATATCAAACCCTTGTAACCAAATTCTTTGCTTTTGCTAACGTGATTCATTGAAATTTCTTCAACGCTATCTTCTATTGTCTTTATTGTGTTTTCTTTAATTGCCATTTTATTATAACTATTTATGATAAAATTAATGTGATGAAAAGACATTTTTTTCTGTATTTTTCTTGTAATCCTTATTATTTATATTTTTTGTAGTTAAGAAAAAATGGCAAAATCATAACGAAAGTTTGCACAGAAAATGCAAAAGCGAACCCCCTATATTGTTTAGATGACAGAGTAAAAGCCGTTTTTGTGAAAGATGTTTGAAAATATTCGACGATGTTGAAATATTAAACGCATTGATTGTGAATTGTTTGCGCTTTTCAAAAGTCCGTTGTACTGTGCGTGTTCTTGCATTGGTTCTAAGTACGGGCGTGCACTCGTCAAATACAATACCAAACCAAGAGAAATTGAGGTTTTGTGAGTTATCGCTGTCGTCGCTATTGGTAAATGAATCTTGATATTTGGTAACACAAACATTTTCAACATTATGCAAAGTTTCTCCGCAAGATGTTGACAACAAGATAATTACTAATATCAAAAACCTATAAATCATAAAATCAAAGATAAAAAAAATACTGAAAGATTTTTATCAAAAAACTGTTACAATTTGGTTACAATTTCGATGATTTTACGATTTATTAATTATCTTTGCCAATGAATAAATAATTATATGAATATGAAAACATTCAAGTATCTTAAAAGCAATGCTTTTACTTCGGGTGCGTCGCTTGGAAATCCGGCGGCTTGCCTTTTTTTAGAAAACGAATCGCTCACCCCTGAACAGATGCAGGAGATTGCCGCTGAGCACAAGGGTTTTGTGATGGAGATGGTGTTTTGCGAAAAATCGAAAAACGCCGACTGCAAACTCACTTACTATTCGTCGGAATGTGAGGTGGATTTTTGCGGACACGGCACTATCGCCACTATGTACACCTTTGTTAAGGAGACTCCGGCTCTGATGCAAAAGCCTGTGATTGTGGCAGAAACCAACCGCAAGGGTATGATTGAGGTATTTAATTCTATTGCTACCGAAGACGCCGTTTACATCACCGCGCCCGACCCGATTGAGCATCATGTAAAACCGTCGGTTGCCCAAATCGAAGAGATTCTTACATTACCCAAAAACTCTGTCCGTCAGGATATTCCTGTACGCATCATTGATGCCGGACTCCGCACTTTGATTGTGCCTGTAAAAGATTTGGAAACAGAGATTTCTGTTTATCCCAACGAACAGAGCCTCAGGACTTTCTGTATCAACAACGATATCGATATCATCCTCATATTTTCAAAACAGACATCCGCCCCGTCGGCATTTGCACACACGAGGGTTTTCGCACCCAAGTTCGGCTATTTGGAAGACCCCGCCACAGGTTCGGGCAACAGCGCGTTTGCCAATTACATCCTCAGCCAAAAACTTTGGAACGGAGAGCCAATCGCCATCGAACAAGGCGGCAACGACCGCATTTTCAACGCCGTAAAACTCAAATACCAAAACGGCAAAGTCCTCTTTGGCGGCAAGTCTACCAAGAAAATTGAGGGAGTGTATTTGGTGTAATCACCCCGTTAATACTCAATCGCTATCGACCTGTTAAACAGACGGTTGCCGTATTTGTAATCGCTGCAATTGATACGCTCTATTTCACCGTTGCTGCCTTTGATGTATCCTACGGAAATCTCGGCTTTTACGTTAGAACCGTCGTAGATGATTTTCTTGGGTAATTTCTCGCTGCGGCAACGGATGGGCGTTGCGGTGAAAAACGTCGATTGGTTTATGTCCAAACTGCCCTCGCGGATAAGGTATTCAAGGTCGATGACTTGGTGGTCGAGCAAAACG
>JAGCYI010000267.1 GCA_017960885.1 Bacteroidales bacterium | reverse complement strand
TGTTTTCTACTGCGGCGGCGCTCGAAATGTACGGTCCTGATTACACTTTCGACACTAAACTTGCCTACACCGGCTCTATCGATAAGAATGGACGTCTACGGGGCAACCTTTTTATTATTGGCGGCGGCGACCCCACTTGGGCTTCAAAATATTTCGACATTGACGCCACATACAACGACAAATTGGTACAAGCCATTATCAAAGCCGGCATTAAGCAAGTTTCGGGCAATATTATCGCCGATGCTTCTATTTATCAAAAGGAGATGGTGCCTACCACTTGGAGTTGGGAGGATATGGGAAACTATTATGGTGCTGTGCCTTCTGGACTTTGTGTCAACGACAATGTGGTTACTCTTCACTTCCGCACAGGTGCTAAGGGTACTCTTGCGCAGTATATCAATAGCGAACCATATATTCCCGGAATGACAGTTATTAGTTGCGCCACTGCCGAAAATATCCGTCGCGAAAACACCAACGTGTTTGGCAAGGCTTATCAATTAGAGAAAATGATTGCCGGACCTATGCCTATGAATACCAACGATGTAACCGTTCGCGCCATTATGCCCGACCCCGCTCGTTTTGTTGCCGAAAAACTCAAAAACACTCTCGACGATCAAGGCATTCCTGTTTATGGCAATGTCTATACCACTTTCGACACCACTTATGTACCCGACGAACGTAAGGCTAAGGAGTTTTTTACCCTCAAATCGCCCACTCTCGCCGAAATTATCAAGATGACAAACCTTTATAGCGTTAACCTTTTTGCCGAACATTGCCTTTGCCTTGTGGGTTTAAAACAGGTGAAAACCACCGACGTAACTACTGCTGCCAATTCGCTTATGTATTGGTGGAATACTAAAGGGATGGATATCAAGGGCTTATCTATCAACGACGGTTGTGGTCTTTCGCACTACGACATTGCCACACCGCGTCAACTTTGCTATCTGCTTCAATATATGAAAACCAAAGGACAGTATTACAAAGAGTTTAACGAGAGCCTGACAATGTGCGGCGGCAAGGGTACTATGGGCAGCATGTGTCGCAATACCCGCGCCTTCAACAATGCACGTGGCAAAAGCGGCACAATCCGTCGTGTAAAATCATATTCAGGCTACGTTACATCGCTGTCGGGCAAGGAGATAGCCTTCTCTATCATTACCAATAATTTTACCTGCACCGGCAACGAGGCTCGTGTGCGTATGGAAAAAATTATTGCTGCCTTGGCTGATTATAACGAATAAATACCTATTCTGCAATCATAACGTGTCCCGATTTGCTTTTTGAGCCATCTTTGTCGCTGTAGTTGATTATATAAAAGTATGTTCCGGGACGATTGCCGTCGCCATCCCACTTAAAGTCGGGGTTGGTAGCGGTGTATAGTTTTTTGCCACTGCGGTTAAATATCGTTATCGAAAAAAACAGCGGACGTTCATTAAAATTGATATGAAACAAATCGTTGATGCCATCGCCGTTGGGGGTAAAGATGTTTGGTATGTCAAATACTACATGTTCAGGTTGTGGTAATGGCTCGGGCTTTGGCTCAGGTTCCGGTTCCGGCTCCGGTTCTGGCTCTGGTTCGGGTTCTGGAGTAGGTTTTTCTTTGATTTTAAAAAGAACAGATGTGGCATTAACACAGCCATTTAGGTCTTCGTAAAAATCGAAAACATAATCAGAGGCGTTTTCAAAACTGAAAGATATTTGTCCTGTGGATTTGTTGTAACCATCTGAAGTGTACGACCCGCCTGTGGTTTGAGCAAATGCAAAAGTAGAGCGTTCATCGGCAAATCCACTGATATTTAATGTGATAGTTTCGCCTTGTGTGCCGGATATTTCGTAATCTTGTGCAGCGGCTATCGGTGCTATCGATAATAATAATAAGGTGTAGATAATGTGTTTCATATTCATACGATTGTTTAATTGTTGTTAGCCTTAATAGTTAGTTTATTGAGTTTGGGTAAAATTTCTGAGGTGTTATTTTGGTTGGGTTCGGTTTCGCAGTATTTGTCTTTAACCTTTGAAATGGTGTATTTGCCTGGTATGTTAGACATAGTGTATTCTGATTCAGAGGTGGAGATACTTTTTCCTTCTCCGTTGATGTTGTAATATATTTCGTAAGGGGCTGTGCCAGAAAGCGATATGTTTAAAGGTTCGCCATAGCATACTTGTGCGTTGTCGAATGTTGCCGAGGGCGATTTATGGCGTTGCACCCTGTATTCTGTGATTTCTGATTTGCAGCCAGTGGATTGGTCTTCTGCATATACTGAGAGTGTGCCTATACCTTCGGTTTCGTCCCAAGTTGCTGTGGTAGACTGACCAGTAGTGTTGTTGAGTGTGCCTCCAGTTATCTGCCAGTGGTATGTGTATCCTGGTTCGGGAGATTCAACGGAGTATGTAGTAGGTATGGAGGCACAGATATTATTATACTCTACTTTGGTACAAGGATTATCCAAATACCATGATGATATAAAATGGTTGTGTATTATAACATCCCATTTTTTTGTCATATTGTATTTTGAATCGGTGAAAACAGTTTCGTTCTGTTCGTTAATATTTATCGTATTAATTTTTTGTACGGTGTGGTCAATGATATAAATATTATTATCTATGCCATAGAACATGTCACGTGCACCTAAAGCCCCGAATTTTTTTTCTTCATAAATTTTTGTTTGTGTGTTGTAATCAGGTTTCCCGTCAACAATTGGTACCTCTATTATTTCTAAATCGTAAGTTGAGAAACTGCGAATATAATATATTCGCGAATTGTCAGGAGCAATGATTGAATTATTAATGTTTATGTAATCTGTTCCGAAATCGTATCGGCTTTTTCGGGTAAACTCACCAGTGCTACGGTCAAAATCACCGTAATAAACTTCAGTTTGATAATGGTCGTAGTTAATTAATGAATAATGTTGGCAATCTTTTGATAGAATGAGTTGCCAGTTATATGTTTGTGGAAAAGAATTATAGTCAGTTGCATTCAAATTGGTTTCTTTAACTTTAGTAATTCCTTCCTTTGTTAATAAATAAGTGGTCCAAACTGTTTTGCCGGGATTAATTATCCATAGTTTGTCGCAATCGGTATGTTGAACAGCGATATAATCTTGCCACGATATGTCAATATCATCTCCCTTTAATTCAATGCTTTCGCGTGTTATGTCGATTAGATAATATCTGTTTTGTTCTATATAAAAAACTTGACTTTCATCCTCAGGCATCGGAACAAAAAAACCATATGATAATTGCTGCGTTGTTGCATGAAACTGGTTTGATGCTTTATCCAAAAAAGCAATTTCCCCACTATTGGTATTAATTATTATAGATACTTCTCCTTCATTATCCACGTACCATATCATTGAATTTAAATTCGTGTTGTTATAGTTGCGGTAATCGAACGGGTAGAATGTTGGTGGATTTGTTTTGAAATCGAGACAATAATTGCCAATTTGACATATCGAAGCATGCTTGCTTTGGGCTGATGTGGATAATGCAAAAACAACGAGTAGTATTATGATACTCGTTGTTTTGATAGTAGATAACTTCTTTACCATTGTTGTTTCGTTATATCACGGACTAATCTAACATTACATTGTAATGTTTTTTCTCTTGTGTAATTAGTTTTGTTTATGTGTTGCACCGTGAGCAACTTTTTAATGATTATATGGGGGCGGTGGTAAGGCTCGGAATTCTTCTCCTCCGTCCCCTTTATTTTTTTATGCTTCAAAAATATATTCAAAAAAACGTAAAATCAAACTTTGGTTATGATTATTACCGATAACTACTATCGGTGTTTTTAATTGTAGTGCTACTTGTTAATTGTCAAAATAGCCTTGATGCTGGTGTAGGCAATGAAATGTAGATTATGATTTATTTTTGGCTATCGGTTTTGTCGATAGCTGCTATCTGCAAATATTAAAGAAGATAAAAAGATTACCTCATATATAAGTATTTATGTACGGTTTGGCTTTCGTGTAGCATCTTGATAAATTCAACGGCAGAGTGTTTGTGATAGTCATTTTTGAGATAATGTATGCAACCCTGCATCTCGGTAAGGGGCGAATTAATCTTTACCGCTGTAAGCCCAGTGCAATTGAGAATGGTGGCTTCTGAAAGAATTGACAGATAATTGCTGTTCTCTAACAATTTTAAAAGCATATTCACCTCATTTATTTCTATTGCCACTTTTAAACAACGGTCTTCGTGTTTGAATATCTCGTAAAAAGTGTTTCGCGCTTGCAACCCTTTTGAGGGCATAACAAAATTATATGGTTCAATATCCGAGAATGATAGAGTCTTTTTTTGTGCTAATGGGTGTCCCGAACGCATTATCACAGATAGATTGTTGTTGAAAAGTATCTGATGCTCAATTTCTTTGTTACATTCGGCGGAACGGAAGGCAAGAAAAAAATCCAATTCTCTTCTACAGAGCATTTCTGTGAGTTCCGACATAGTTTTGTAGTGAATATTGAGTTTTATGCCCGGATATCTATTTGTGAAATTACAAATGGTTTCGATTAGTATCTGTCCAAAAGAATATGTTACTCCGATATTCAAACACCCCGTGGCAATTTTCTTGAGGTCGAGGAATCGTTGCTGGCAGTTGTTGATATCACTTACAATTTGACGGGCAAATGGCAGCAACTCTAATCCCGCTTCGGTGAGCGTTACTTCGTGACTTGTACGAAAGAATAATTCTTCGTCAAGTTCTGCTTCTAATTGTTTAATTTGTTGACTAAGCGTGCTTTGGCTAATACATAGTTTTTTTGCCGCTTCCGAAAAGTTGAGAGTTTGTGTAGTTTCTACAAAATAGATTAGTTGACGTATTTCCATATCTTTAGTTGTTTAGTACGCAAATATGGAAATAATTTTTGATAATATCAATTTTTAGATAAAAATAATGCCGTTGAGTTTTATTTGGTCAACGGCAGATGTGTGTGTGATAATACTATTAATTTGTAGAAGTTTATGCCGCTACTGTGGTGCGTTTGGTTTGCGGTATTTGCTGCGGGCGGTTGTTTTCGCAGCGGTTGACGGGTTGGAATACTTCGTCGATACCAGCGTCGCCGGTGGAGGTAACTCTTGCGCCATGTTGCGCCTGTGTGAAGTATTTTTTTGCCAAACGGGTTTTCTCAACGGCGCGAATCACAAATACTGCAATTACTGCTGCCGCTATCAATGTCCAAATTATTGCTGTCTGTGTCATTTTTATAATGCTTAAATTTTACGGCACAAAATTACGGCTGATATACACCCGGTGCAAATGTTGGCTGAGGTTTGTTTCAATAGCGGCTATCGTTGAAATCAATTGACTTTTAGCCGAACATGCAATATTTTTTCACGGTGTCGCTTTCGCGGAGCATTTTTATAAACTCTACGGATGAATGTTTGCGGTAGTCGTTTTTGAGGAAGTGTATGCAGCCTTGCATTTCGTTTTGGGGCGAATTGATGGGTACCGCTTTGAGGTCTAAGTAGTTGTGTATGGTAGATTCCGAAAGTATCGAAAGTAGATTGCTGCTTTCCACGAGTTTCAAAAGCATGTTTACCTCGTTGATTTCGATGTTTACTTTTAGGCGGCGTTCTTCGTGTTTGAATATTTCGTCGAATGTGTTGCGAGCCTGCAAGCCTTTAGAGGGCATTACAAAGGTGTATGGTTCAAGGTCGGAGAATGTTACCGACTCTTTTTTGGCGAGGGGATGTCCGTGGCGCATTATTACGGCGAGACTATTGTTGAAAAGTACCTGATGCTCAATGTCGCGGCTGTTTTCGGCAGGACGGAAGGCAAGGAAGAAATCCAATTCGCGTTTTTGGAGCATCTCGGTGAGTTCTTCCATTGTTTTGTAATAGATTGATAGTTTGATGCCTGGATATAGTTTTGTAAAGTTGAAAATGGTTTCTATGAGTATCTGACCAAACGAATATGTAACGCCGATATTCAGGCTGCCTGAGGATATTGATTTGATATCGTCTACTCTCTGGCGGCAGTTGTCGGCATCGCTCACGGTTTTGATGGCGTACGGAAGTAGCGCACTGCCTGATTCTGTGAGAGTTACCTCGTGACTTGTGCGGTAAAAAAGGTCGTCGCCAAGTTCGTTCTCCAACTGTTTAATCTGCTGGCTGAGTGTACTTTGTGTAATATTCAGACTTTTTGCTGCTGTTGAAAAATTGAGCGATTTTGCCGCTGCAACAAAGTATTTTAATTGTCTAAGTTCCATTGTGCTTCAAATTTTTGGCAAAGTTCGTGATTATTTGGCTAACAATAAAACAGTGGCTGTGGTTTTTTACTATTGC
>JAGCYI010000266.1 GCA_017960885.1 Bacteroidales bacterium | reverse complement strand
CCCGAGATGGGAGTAGGCTATATCTTCCTTTCCAACTTGATAGCAAGCGGTCTTACTTTGGTAATGTTTATCCCTGATTTACTGAAAGTTAAATTCAAATTCTCGTTCGCATTATTAAAAATGATGCTCATCTATTCTTTGCCCTTGTTGGTTTCGGGATTGGCAGGACAGATTAACGAGTTTTTCGACCGAATCTCCATCAATATGTTTTACACCATTCCCGACGGAGTAGTTGACAGTAACAAATATAAACTCAGTATGTTAGGTATCTACGGCGCAAATGCCAAGATTGCAGTTTTTATGACCTTGTTTATACAATGTTTCCGCTATGCTGCTGACCCATTCTTCTTTTCGAGCCAAGGACAGTCTAATTTTAACCAACTATTTGCCAATGTAAATAAATATTTACTTGCTTTCGGACTCTTTATCTTCTTATTTATAATATGTTACCTCGATCTCTTTAAATATTTTATCGGTCAGCAATTTTGGGAAGGACTTCAAGTTGTGCCAATGCTGCTCTTTGGTCACCTCTTGGTAGGATTGATTTATTTGCAGAGTTTTTGGTACAAGTTGAAATTCTTAACTCACTATGGCATAATTATTTTCTTGATTGGTTCGGTAATCACCATCGTGCTCAACATCTTGCTTGTGCCTGTTTGGGGATATATGGCTTGCGCATTCGCCAACAATATGTGTTACCTTATAATGCTGATTATCACCTTTGTATGGGGAAGAAAACATCTTCCTTGCGATTACGATTTCAAATCGATGGCGCTCTATTTCGGTCTTGCTGTGGCACTCTACGCAGCCACATTCTTCACTGCCGAACTCAGCACTTTTGTTAAGTTTTCGCTCAACACCGTTCTCTTAATTATCTTTGTATCAATAGTTTTCCGTCGTGAAAAACTCGCAGAACCTTTATTAAATTTGATTACATTATTTTGGTTGCGTAGAAAAAAATAATTTTGTTTATATTTGCTGTTTCTAAATTCTAATAAATATGGAAGTTAAAGTTATAAACAAGAGTAGCAATCCTTTGCCCACCTATTCCACTGAATATTCAAGTGGATTGGATCTGCGTGCAAACTTAGATAATGATTTGGTAATTAAGCCCTTGCAGCGAGTTTTGGTTCCCACTGGATTATTCATCGAACTCACCGAAGGCTACGAGGCGCAGATTCGTCCCCGCAGCGGTTTGGCCATAAAGTACGGAATTACAGTGCTTAACACTCCCGGCACTATCGATACTGACTATCGTGGCGAAATCAAAATCATACTCATAAACCTCTCAAACGAGGATTTTACCATTCATCACGGCGACAAAGTGGCTCAGATGGTAATTGCCAAATTTGAAAAGGCTGATTTAAAGATAGTTGACTCACTTTCAGAAACTGTCCGCAGTGATGGCGGATTCGGACATTCGGGAATTTAATGAAATTTTTGTGTAACATATTGGTTTTTACTTTTTTAGCATTTCCTTTTGGGAATATTTTTGCTCAAACTTCACAACCTGTTCCAAGTAATGTGGAGTTTCTCAATTATTTTTCCCAAGCCGGAATTTTTGTGCTTAAATCGCAGTATTCTAATGCTTTGCAATGTTACCAAAAATGTATTGAACTCAATCCAAAATCATCAGCGTCATATTTTCAAATGGCGAAAATACATTTTTCGTCAGGCGATGCCCACGCCGCAGAGATGTTTGCTAAAAAGGCGCACGACCTGAATCCCGATAACGTTTTCTATATCAGTCTGTTATCTGATATTTGCATCAAGAATGGCGACTTTGACAATGCCATCAAATATGCCAAGAAGGTTTTAGAAAAGTATCCCTCTTACGAAAACTATCATCAGTTAACAGATTTGTACGTTTCGCTCAACCGCTATCAAGACGCAGTCGACCTTCTTTCTTCCTTTGAAAAAGTTTATGGATTCGATTCGGAGATTTGCACACGCAAAAGCGACCTTTATCGTCTGCTCGGAAGGTTTCAAGATTCCGAAAACGAAATTTTGCGCCTTGTCAACTCCGATCCGTCTAATCTCTACTATTTCTTTCTACTTTCCGATTTGTATTTTCAAACAAACCAAATATCTAAGGTTCAGCCTGTTATATCAAAAATGGAGGCCATAAATAGCGAAAATGGAATGGTATATCTCGTAAAGACTTTTTTGTGTAATGCGCAGACCAACGACGTTTGTTTCTATCAAAATCTCATCAAGTCTTTAAAATCGGAAGATGTAACGCTCGAACAAAAACTTTTTCTTGTTTCTCAGTTTTCGCGTCAACACGATGGATTCGAAGTTCAGAAGGTGGACACAATTTTTGAAGTTCTTTCTACCTCTTATCCTGACAGCGCGGTTGTTCATATTGCTTACTCCGATTTTCTTTTCAACACTTATCGCTACAACAAATCTGCCGACGAGTTGCAAAAAGCATTGGACATCGACAAATCAAACTTTGATATTTGGCGCGGACTGTTTCGCACTTATGCAATTTTCGACAATAAGCGCCTTACCCAAGTGGTTAATAAAGCGTTAGAGTATTATCCCGAGCAGTTGGATGTGTTTGTTTACTCTGCCGCCGCCGACATTTTAGAACAGAATTACGACGAAGCCGCTGATTTTCTGCAACAATCGCTCGATTTTGGTATCAAAGAAACCGCATCAGCCTATCTCTATTTCTTTTTCAACGCTGTTTATAACTTTAAGACAGGCGATGTGAATTCCGCTCTCGATAATTTCCGCAAATATTTTGCAGCCAATCACTCCGATTATTATTATCTTGCTAAATACGCTGCCTATCTTGTGGAGTGCGGCAAGGATAAAGATGTGGCTGAAATCATCATAAAAATGTGCATCGCGGCTGATAAAGATTCGCCATATTTCAACTATGTTTATTCTTTCTATCTGCTTAAAAACAACGACTTAAAAGGTGCCGAGTACTTTGTAGAAAAGGCTCTCGCCAATAATCTTTCAAAATTGCCTTTTATTTATGAACTTGCTGCCGACATATACGCCAAACACCAAAATTGCGAAAAAGCCATCGTTAATTACCGCTTGGCTATCGACAACGGCGGCAATGCTCAGATTATTAATAACAAAATTAAAAAATGTAACTGAAATTATGAATAAATTAAAGATTTTCATTTTGTTAGCGCTTGTGGTTTCGATGGTTTCGTGCAAACACAAACCTAAACCCTCAAACAAACCTGTTGCCACCGACACCACTCAAATTGCACCTGTCAACGTTTCGCAAGCCGATATGGTTCTGCTCAACACCCTCAAAAAATCCGTTGCACAGCAAGACACATTCAACAAAGTTGAGATAAAATTCAATATCGATTTCCGCAGCGAAACACAGTCGCACTCAGGCAGCGGCACTATCAGAATGATCAAAGACAGCCTGATTTGGATATCAATCTCCGCTCTCGGCATTGAGGCAGGCAGGGCATTGATGACCCCCGATTCTGTAAAGTTTATCTTCAAACTTAAAAACAAATATTTCGCCGGCGATTACTCTTATCTCCGCCGTTTTCTCCCTGTTGATGTTGATTTCAACATTATGCAGAGTATATTCTTAGACCAATTCTTCATCTTCCCCAAGAACGATTTGGCATTGCTCGACTATTTCTTTCCCACCCAAGATGGCGAAACAATCACAATCTCAACACGTGGCCGCGACGAATATCAGCAGCGTTTTGGCATCAACAACACTGTGGTTTTCGACAATTCTATCAAAAAGATGACCGAAAACACCGCTCTCTTTGCCTCCAATGGCAAGGGTCTTACAATTTCTTACTCTGATTATAAAGATTTCACCTATCATAATTTGCCCTCAAAAGTATCTTTCAATGGCGTTGGAACCGATTTTACAGCCGTTTTCACCTATCAAAAAGTTACTTTTGGCAAAAAGATGACCGTTAATTTTTCTATCCCAAACAATTATAAACCCTTTGAATTTTAATGAAAAAGTTTTTAATAATATTGTTTTTGAGTGTAGTAGGAGAGGGGCTTACGGCTCAGACCTCTATTTTGCAGCAGAACGCCTTTTTGGATTCGCTAATTGCCAACGCCGACAAAGCCAACTACGATATTGTTTCTCGTATCAGCATTCTCGACACGCAGTTAGAAACCAAAGAGTATGTTGTGAAGAAACTCAAATCCGACATTGTGCAGTTAGATAAAGAGATTTACAACTACCAAATTTATCACGAGCGATTAAACACACAGTTGGAATACGAGAAGAAAAAATATTCCGAACTTATTGTTCAGGCTGATAAGATCAAGAACTCTATGTATCAGAATTTCGACCTCTTCTCGTTCGACAATCTTTACAAGTCGTTTCGTCAGTTCCTCTTTATAAAGAACCTCAGCGACTACCGTGCAAAGAAAATCAAGCGTATAAAAGACATCAAAAACGAGATTGCCAACGTAACTGTCTCGCTCGACGAGTCCAAAAACAAACGTTCCACACTTGCCGAGCGTCTTGGTGTTGAGCAGTCGTTCATTACAAAATATAAGAACAACCGCCGCGACATTATCGCACAGTTCAAAGCCGAACTCTCAAATAAAGTCCAAGAGAATGCCCAACCCAAGGTTGTACAGGGCGATATTTACCGTCCCGATTCGGTATCGTTGGCTAAGGCAAGCAAGCCCGCCGACACTCACAACAATGTTTCTGAGCAGGATGCATTCCTCTTTGAAGTTCAAAAAGGTTACCTCGAATGGCCTGTTAAAAATTCGGTTATTATTTCATCTTTTGGCGAAAAAAAGCACCCCGTTTACGATAAAATCACTATTCGCAACGATGGTATAAACTTCCTTGTGCCTGCATATTCTGAGGTAAAAGTGGTTTACGATGGCGAAGTTTCCAAGATAGTTTCGCTGCCCACCAACCAATTTGCCATCATTGTTAAGCACGGAACATACTTTACCGTATATTCGGGACTTGACCATATCAAAGTAGAATCCGGCGACGCTGTGCAAAAAGGCGACGTTATCGGTAATTTTGAGAATTTTGAAAACAAGTTGATACTTAATTTTCAGATTTGGAACGGCACACAAAAGATTAATCCTTACCATTGGTTGAAGCAGAATAAGAAAATATGAAATCGGAATTTCCAATCATAGAGCAAAAGTTACAGAACTTCATAAGTAAGTTTTACACCAACAAGTTGGTGTTGGGCTTTCTGTTTTTTGTGGTTTTCGGCGTGGTGGCTTTCACTGTTTCGTCGTTTGCCGAGTCGTTTCTCTACCTTTCGCCCTTGGTTAAGACCTTCCTTTTTTACTCTTTTATTTTTATTCTCCTTTCTGATTTTGTCTTTTTTATTCTTTTTCCGCTGTTCAAAATCTTCAAAATACTTCCTGTAATTTCGTACGAAGAGGCATCGTCGATTATTTCAAACTATTTTCCCGAGTCAAAAGATACGCTTTTGAACCTTATTCAATTGCACTATCAGCAAGATTCCGTCGATTCTGAACTCTTACTTGCAGCCGTTAATCAAAAGGTAGGGATAATTTCTCCATTGAATTTTTCTTCAGCCATCAATTATAAATCCACGTTGCGATACCTTACCGTATCGCTATTGTTGATACTTATTTTCTCCATTTTTGCTACCACTAATTTTGATAGATTTAAACGCGGTGCATCTCAGTTTCTAAACTATTCTGCGGTTTACGAACCTGAAAATCCTTACCATTTCTCGCTTTTGAACACCACTCTCACCACCGGTCGAGGCGAAGATTTTACCCTTACTGCCACTGTCGACGGTCCTTCTGTACCCAACGATGTATTCATAAATATCTCGGGAAACGCTTACCGTATGAATGTTGATTCCACAGGATTTTACTCTTATACTGTACGCAATGTGTCGTCGCCCATCAATTTCAACTTCACATATTTGCAGTACAATACCTCCGATTACCTGCTCAATGTGTACGACAAACCATCTCTGAACGGCTTTAATGTCCGCATTATTCCGCCGGCTTATACCAATCTTGATGCTTCGGACTTTGATAATACCGGTGATTTGGTAGTTCCCCGTGGATCACAGATAAGTTGGAATTTCGATGTTCTCAATGTTTCTACCTTGAAATTTTATACCGATTCGTTGTTGACCGATACTATTTCGGTGTCTCAAAATCAGGTCTCGGTAAAGAAATCTGCACTTAAAGATTTCACTTATCACTATTCGGTGCACTCCGATAATGGTCTCGATTCTACATTTTCACCCTATAATGTAACTGTTGTTCCCGATGTTTATCCCGCCATTGAGGTGGTCAGTAGTGCCGATTCGTCGTCTATGAATGCTATGTTTTTCTCGGGTCATATCTCCGACGATTACGGTTTTCACTCGCTACACTTTATATATTACGACAAGTCCGACCCCAAAAATCTTCATTCCGAACCTATCGAAATTGTGCCTTCGTCGATAAATCAAGACTTTTTTTTCTACTTTGATTTTTCAAAGTTTAAATCCACAGTCAACTACTATTTTGAAGTAAAAGACAACGACGCAGTTTCGGGATTTAAGTCAACCAAGACCGTTTTGAGTACTTACAATCTTCTCACCGCCGAAGAAAAAGAGCAACGCCTTTCCGACCTTAATAATTCTCTTTACGATAAAATCGACCAATCTCAAAACCTTCTTCACGATATAACTAAGGATTTGGAAGATTTTCAAAAGTCCGTTTCGGGAAATAATAACCTTTCTGACTATGAAAAACAGTTAAAAATCGACAATCTTATCGAGAAACAAAACAAACTTCAAGACCTTTTGAACCAGATTTCTGACGATAATTTTAAGAAAGATTTGTTCCAAAACCAATCGCAGGAACTCTCTGAAAAACAAAAACAGATGCAGAATCTTTGGAACGAACTTCTCAACGACGACGTAAAGAAACTTCTCGACCAAATCAACCAACTTAAAGACGCCATCAACGAACGCAATTTCCGCGACCGTATCGACGACCTAAAATTCGATTTCAATCAGATTAACGAGCAACTCGACCGTAATAACGAACTCCTAAAATACTTCTCCACTGAGAAAAAACTCAACGACCTTACCCAAGATTTAGAGAAACTCTCTAAAGAATATGATGATTTTTCACGTGAAACATTAACCCCCGACTCTAAAAATAAGGATGGAAAATCGCAAAAAGACAACTCCAACAAAAAGGAAAATAATCAAAAGGATTCCGAAAATAAAGATTTTGATAAAATGAATTCCGACAGTCAAGATTCAGAAAATTCAAATGATGAATCCCTTTCGCCCGAAGATTTTAAAGAAAAATTCGAGGCTTTGAAGGAAAAATATGAAGAATTAATGAAGCAGAATGCTGAATTAGACAATCTGAAATTATACATCGACTCTTTGTTCGATAAGTTTGATGAAATTTCAAAGCAACTTGATCAGCAGTCTGACCAATTTGATAAATTGAAAAATCCCCAAGATAAATCAAAATCAGACAATCAAAAGGATGATAAAGATTCGCAAAAAGGTGATAAGGATTCTCAAATAGGAGAAAAAGACCCCAAAAAGAATAACCAAGACAATCAAAAAGGAGATAAATATTCCCAACAAGGAGATAAAAATAATCAGAAAGGCGAGAACCAAGACTCCCAAAACCCGGATAACTGTATGAATGATTACCAAAATACCGGTAATCAAGATCAAAATAACTCAAATCAAGATAATCAAAACCCTGATAATCTGTCACAATCACCTCAGCAACAGCGTCAAAACCTGCTTCAACAGATGCATAAGACCGCCGAGGAGATGCAGCAACTTGCCGAACAGATGAACGGTCAACAAAAGGGTCAACAAAATAAGAAACAAGCCGAAAATCTTAACGATGTTCGTCAGATTTTGGACAACCTTGTGAATATTTCTTTCTCGCAAGAGAATCTAATTAATTATACTAAGAGTAATCAAGCCTCTGCGGTTTATTTTCAAGATTTGACCAAACGACAACTCTCTGTACGCAACGATTTCGCACTTGTTCGTGATTCTATTTATGCTCTCGCCAAGCGTGAGCCCGAACTTGGTCACTCGGTTTATGCTAAGATTGACGAGATAAACTCGTCAATTACTCAATCTTTGTCGTTTATTTCCGACAATAATAAGAGTCGCAGCGCCATTCAGCAGCAGATAATTCTCACCAATGTCAATGATTTGGCATTGATTTTTGCCGAAATTGAACAGAATATGCAGCAGCAAATGCAGAGCGGACAGCAAGGAAACGACTCCGAAGAAGCCGTTGAGTCACGTAATAAAAAGCGTGCTCAGCAGCGTCAGCAACAGATGCAGCAGGCAAAGCAGAACCAACAAAACCTTATTCAAACCCTCCAACAGATGGTTCAGCAGATGAAAGAGGGTAATAAACCGTCTTCACAGCAGATGGCTCAATCGTTACGTATGCAAGAGTTGTTGCAGCAGTATCTGCAAGAGTTACAGCAGGGTTCGTCTACCAATCCTCAAACCAAGCAACTCTACGACCAAATGCAGCAACTTATAGAGCAAAATAAACGTGATATTATAAACCGTAATATCACTGATAATCTTTTAAACCGCGAAAATCAGGTTTTCAAGAAACTACTCGATTTAGAGAATGCCGAAAAACAACAAGAGTTCGACGAGGAGCGTGAATCCCGCTCAGGTAATAATTTCGACAACAAAACCTCTGAGCCTAATTTTCCGTTAAATAAACAGCAGGGCAGTAAAGAGTTTATTTTTAGAAACTATTTAGATATCGACCTCTTTTATCTTAACAAATATAATAACTATATGCAAAAAATTAAATAACTATAATATGAAAAACTCCATTTCGTTCAGTTCCACTATGGATAATATCTCATTGGTGGAGAATTTTATAGATACTTTCAGTGCAAAGTACGATGTCAACGCCGATCTTTACGGCAACATATCTATTTCTACCATAGAGGCTGTTACCAATGCCATTATTCACGGCAATAAGGAGATTTCCTCCAAGATGGTTAATGTTTCTTTTGAGTTAGAAGATAAACTTCTAACCGTTACAGTTTCCGACCAAGGTGAAGGATTCGACTATAACAACCTTCCCGACCCGACAGCAAAGGAGAATATCGAAAAAACCAACGGTCGTGGTATTTTCTTAATTCGTCAACTTTCCGACGGATTAGAATTCTTTAATAATGGCTCTGAACTCGTAATTAAGTTTAAATTATAATGGCTATAAACTTTCAATTTGAGGACGCAGAATTTCAATTTTCAGACATAAAAAAAGTAGAAAATTGGATAAATCAAACCATAGAAACTGAAAAATGTTTCACGGGAAACGTTATTTATATCTTTTGTTCAGATAACTATCTCTTAGATGTTAATATAAAATATCTTAACCACGACTATTTTACTGATGTGATCACGTTTGATTATGTCAAAAACGGTAAAATTTCAGGTGATATTTTTATTAGTATTGATAGGATAACTGAGAATGCAAAAATCTTTAATGTTTCACGTGAAAACGAACTTCTAAGAGTTATGATTCACGGTGTTTTGCATCTGATTGGTTACGATGATCAGACCGACGAACAAGAGGAAGAGATTCATAAGAAAGAGGATTTT
>JAGCYI010000265.1 GCA_017960885.1 Bacteroidales bacterium | reverse complement strand
TGTAGAGCGGATTAGTAAGTCGGTATCTACCATAACGCCCGATTACGAGATTATACTTGTAAACGATGCCTCTCCCGATAATTCGTGGCTAAAAATCAAAGAGTTATGCGCCAACAACAATCGTGTAAAAGGCATAAACCTCAGCCGCAATTTTGGACAGCATTACGCTATAAGTGCAGGTCTTTCGGTATGTTCAGGCGAATGGATAGTGGTGATGGACTGCGACTTACAAGACCGTCCCGAAGAAATTCCACACCTCTATAATAAAGCCCAAGAAGGATTCGACATTGTATATGCACGAAGGGTGGTGCGCCACGACGGATTTTTCAAAAGGATTTCTTCCAAGATTTTTCATAGTGTTTTTGATTGGCTAAGTGGAATTAAAACAGATAGTTCTATCTCAAATTTCGGCGTTTACAACAAGATTGTTATCGATGAATACAACAAGATGGGCGAGGTGGCTCGTTCGTTCGACTCGCTTATCAAATATCTTGGTTTCAATACAGCCGCCGTTGACGTTCAGCACGATTCCAGAGGCGATGGCAAGAGTTCGTATACATTAAAAAAACTGCTTTCATTATCGTTTGACGTGATGATATCCAACACAAATAAACCTTTGAAAATGGCTATCGGTTTTGGATTTTTTATGTCGTTCATATCGTTCTGCCTTGCGGTTTTCAATGTTATAGCCAAATATGTAGGCAACATCGGAGTTGAGGGTTATACCTCCACAGTGTTCTCAATATGGTTTGTGGGCGGTATCCTGCTTATGATGCTCGGAATTTTGGGATTGTATGTGGGCAAGATTTTCGACCAAGTGAAACAACGACCTATTTTTGTGATTCGTGAAAAATTAAATTTCTAAGATTTCCTATTAATAATTGTCAGATTATGAATGTTTTAGTTACAGGTTCAAACGGATTTATCGGACACCATATATGTGATTTTTTTAAGCAAAAAGGTTTCTATGTGGTGGGGCTTGGTCGCAAAAAAGAATCTTTGGCAACTGTTGACAAATATTTGAATATAGATTTAGACACCAATGATATATTTGATTATCAGCCTGATAATCATATCGACGCAGTGATACATCTTGCCGCTGATATGCGCAAAGAGCCTTATTGTGTGGATGTGGTGAGTGCCAATTGCTCTGGTACACAACGTCTTTTGCAGTTTTGCGAACAAAACAATATTGAAACTTTTTTGCAACTTTCATCTCTGCCTGTTATCGGACATCCTGTAATTCATCCAATTACAGAAAGTCATCCAATTTGTCCGCCCACTGTTTACCATTGCACCAAGGTTATGGAGGAGATTTTGGCAGATTACGCAATGCGTCAGAAACATATCCGCACGGCAAGTTTCCGAATTACTGCGCCTGTTGGTATCGGTATGAATTCTAAGACAATTTTTCCCACGTTTGTGAAATATGCTGTTGAAAATAAGGATATTGTAATCTATGGCAAAGGTTTTCGCCAACAGACTTATATACACGTAAACGATATTGCTTCGGGTTTGTATTCTGCCTTGCTAAGTAGCAGATGTAGTGGTGTTTACAATCTTTCTTCGTTTAACAGGATTTCAAATGTTGACCTTGCAAAACTTTGTGTTTCGCTATTGAATTCTAAATCAAAAATTGTTTTCAATGGTTTGCCAGATGTTTACGACAGCGACATTTGGGATGTGTCGTTAGACAAAATTATGCGTGATACGGATTATAGTCCGCAGATTTCGCTCGAATATTGCATCAATGAACTTGCTAATTGTTTCAAAAAATGAAAAAACTATTGATTCTTAACGGAAGTTTTTGCGAACAGCCATTGATTGAGACAGCCAAATCGCTTGGTTTCTACGTGGTTACCACAGGCAATATGCCCGAACTTTGCGGTCACAAGTTTGCCGACAAGTATGTCAACGCCGACTATTCTGACAAAGATGCTATATTACAGATAGTTAAGTCTGAAAAGATAGACCATATAGTCAGTTGCGCCAATGATTTTGGTGCGCTGACAGCCGCATACGTTGCCGAAAAAATGGGGTGGGAGGGGCACGACACTTTTGCCAACGCCAAAACGTTGCATCACAAAGAGTTGTTTAAAAAATTCTGTTACGAAAACGAAATACCTTCTCCGCACTCCACAAGTTTCAACAACGAACAGCAAGCTATTGAATTTGCTAAAAATCAGGACTTTCCTATAATCGTTAAGCCAAACGACCTTACAGGCGGCAAAGGCATTTCGCGTGCCGACAATCCTTCGCAAGCCGAAACCGCTGTTGAAAACGCTTTTGCTATTTCGCGCGACAAAGTGGTTGTGATTGAGCCATTTATCGAAGGTACTCAACATACTTTTGTGGGTTTCTTAATCAACAAAAAGGTTTATTGCTGCACCGGCTGCAACTGCTATTCGGTTGTAAATCCGTATCTTATACAGTCCGAGACTTTCCCTGCCGATGATTTTGACCACGATAAAATTATCCTTACCGAAATAGAGGAGCGTATTGCTCAAAAACTCAACCTTGCCGACGGTATTTTTGCGCTGCAATATCTTAAAAAGAATGGTCAAATTTATGTGATAGAAACTATGCGCCGACCATTTGGAAATCAGTTTCTTACCTTGTGTTCACTTACTACTGGTTTTAATTGGGAAAAGGCGCAGATTTTGGCTCAAACAGGTCAGAATCCAACGCTTCAAATCTCTACTCCAAAGATGAAATATTGTGGTCACCACGGCATTATGGCACGTAGAAACGGTACTCTTGTGTCTTATTCTATCGACAATGATTTTGAAAAACATTTGTTTAACAAAATAGTTATGAAAAATCCCGGCGACGAAATCACCAATTATCTCAACGAGCGTATTGCGTATCTTTATTATCAGTATGATAATATTGATGAAATGAATCGCGATGCCAAAGTTTTTAATGACAAAATCAAAATAGAATTAGTGTAGTTTTTTCCTATCTTTGACCCGACAAATAATATTCTTATGAGCACCTATTCGCACGAACAACTGATACAAGACCGCCGATATTTGGAACTCCTTTCGCAGAGTTTTCCGAATGTTACAAGCGCGGCTACTGAGATTGTTAACTTGCAGGCTATCTTAAACTTGCCTAAGGGAACGGAGCATTTTGTTTCCGACCTTCACGGCGAGTACACTGCCTTTACACATATCTTAAAAAATGCTTCGGGTGTTATCCGTCGCAAGGTAGACGAGGTATTTGGTATGAACCTGAGACAGAGCGACAAAGACCAACTTTGTTCGCTGATTTATTATCCTGCCGAAAAAATTGCTCTTGCCAAACAAACTGAAAAAGATATTGACGATTGGTTTCGCACAATGATTTTTCAAGTGGTGGCTGTGGCGCGAATGGTGGCTTCAAAATATACTCATTCCAAAATCCGTAAACATCTGCCTCCACAGTTTACTTACGTTATCGAGGAACTTCTTTTTGAAAAATCTGAGGAGGAAGATAAGCAAGGATATTACTCAGCCATAATTAGTTCCATCGTAGAAATTGGACGCGCCGAGGAGTTGATAATTGCCATTTGCGAACTTATTCATCAACTTGCAATCGACACTCTGCACATTGTGGGCGATGTTTTCGACCGTGGTCCCGGTGCGTGCGGCATTATGGAAACCCTCTGCAATTATCACGATTTTGATATTCAGTGGGGCAATCACGATATTTCGTGGATGGGTGCGGCGGCAGGCAATTGGGCGCTGATTGCCAATGTGGTGCGCATTTCGATTCGTTATGCCAATGTGGAGACTCTCGAAGAGGGTTATTCTATTAATTTACTGCCACTTGCAACATTTGCGCTCGACACATACGGCAACGACCCTTGCACTGTTTTTCAGGCTTGCGAATTTGAGGAAAACACCCGAATGAGCCGCTCGTTGCAACTGATGGCTAAGATGCACAAGGCTATTTCTATTATTCAGTTTAAACTTGAAGGACAGATAATTAGCCGTCATCCCGAGTTTAATATGGAGAATCACAAACTGTTGCATCTTATTGATTTTGAGAAAAATACTATTAATTTAGATGGCAAGTCGTATCCGTTGTTGGATAATAATTTCCCCACTATCAACCCGATGGATCCATACAAGTTGAGCGCTGAGGAAGAGCAACTTATGCATCAACTTTATCACTCGTTTACAAGTAGCGAAAATTTGCAAGAGCACTTGAAATGCCTCTATTCACACGGAAGTCTTTTCCTTGTGCGCAATAATATTTTGCTTTACCACGCAGCCATTCCGCTCAATGCCGATGGAACATTCAAAGAGGTTGATATTATGGGCGTTAAGTACAAAGGTAAGGCATTGATGGAGCGTTTCGACCAAGTGATTCGCACTGCCTATTTTGCCGAAAAACACAGCGACGAAAAGCAGATTGCTCTCGACTATATGTGGTACTTGTGGTGCGGACCTGATTCGCCACTTTACAACAAGGACAAGATGACCACATTTGAACGTTATTTTATTGACGATGAGCAAATTATCAAAGAAAACAAAGGTGCATATTACGAACTTGCCAACGAGCGTGAAACTTGCGACAATATTCTCCGAGAGTTTGGTCTCGACCCCGAAAAGTCGCGCATAATTAACGGTCACATTCCAGTGCGCACCACCAAAGGTGAATCTCCAATGAGGGCAAATGGCAGACGTTTGGTAATCGACGGCGGATTTTCAAAGCCATATCACAAAACCACAGGCATTGCGGGATATACATTAATTTACAATAGTCACGGTGTGCAACTTGTTCAGCACGAGGCATTTGAAAGCAAAGAGCGTGCAGTAAAAGAAGGTTCCGACATTCACAGCCGTGTGCAATTAGAGGAGTTTAAATATCGTAGAATGCACGTTTGTGATACTGATAAAGGAGCTTCGTTGAAAATTCAAATCGAAAACTTGCGAAAACTCTTATGTGCTTACCGTCAAGGCATTATCAAAGAGCAGGAGTAACTAATTAAGCAAAAAAACTCCGAGCCGTAACCGACCCGGAGTTGAATTTATGAAAAAAAACACTATTCTATTTGTCTTTCTGGAACATCTTGTAGCATAATCCTGCGAGACCAGCGCCGCACAAAGGTGCTACAAAGAACAACCACAACTGTTTCCAAGCCATAGCGTTCTCAGAGAACAGGCACTGGCTGAACGAACGAGCGGGGTTAACGCTGGTATTTGTCAAAGGTATGCTGATCAAGTGGATAAGTACGAGGGTGAGACCGATAGCCAATCCTGCGTGCAAACCTGCGCCTTTTGCGTCGGTGCTGCCGAGGATAACCATCAAGAAGATGAATGTCAATACCATTTCGATGATGAATGCGCCTACTGGATCGCAATTAGCATATCCTGCTGCACCTTGGAAAAACTCGCTTCCGTAACCGTTGGCTGCAAATGTGCCGGGTGTGCCACCTGTGCATTTTACTAGCATCCTAAGGATGGTGGCTGCCAAACTTGCGCCAATAATCTGAGCAATCCAATAACTGCCCATCTCTTTGCCGGTCATACGTCCGTTGACAAAGCAACCAAACGATACTGCGGGGTTGAGGTGTGCGCCAGAAATATGTCCAATGCCATAAGCCATTGCCACTACTGTGAGGCCAAACGCGATTGCTACGCCGAGAAAGCCTACGTTGCCGAATATGGCAGTTCCGCAACCGCCAAATACCAATGTGAATGTTCCGATACATTCAGCAATCATTTTTTTGTGTATACTT
>JAGCYI010000264.1 GCA_017960885.1 Bacteroidales bacterium | reverse complement strand
TTTTGTCGGGGAAAGTACCGCAACTCACCATTACCACAGGTACTGGGTTGAGCATTGTGCCAGGCTTCCAAATTTGTTTTCCGTTCATCTTTTTCCTTTTTTATTTTTTACGAAGGTATAAAAAAAATGGCACGGTTGTATCAAAAAAATGGAAAACTTATTTCGTCACCTCAAATTTTATTCTTCTGATGCTTTTTGGGGTTTTAACTTCGAGGATGTATAAGCCTTGCTGGAGGTTTTGGTTGATGGAATGCTCGTAGTTTTGCAATCCTACAAGTTTTTCGCGCAGCACGTACTTGTAGCTGCTGATGCTGTATATTGTCAGCACGGCATCCTTGGCGCAGTCAAGGTCGAGAAACAGTGTGAAGTTGCCGTTGTTTGGGTTGGGACCTATGCGGCAGTCGAGAATCTCGTCAGAATCATAAAAGTCGGGGATATACTCCTCTTCGGGACGGGTTAGATTGCTTATGTTCAGATTTTTTGTTACAGTGGATATGCATCCTTTGTAGTAGCCTGTAAGCTTGATTTTGTAAGTGGAAAGCTTGTCGAGAGCGTTTGTGCTGATAGTGAGCGTGGTGGAATCTTTAGGAAAATCTCCTATGAGGTTTTCAGAAAACGACCATTTGAGCGAGTCGAGCTCGCGGCTCGAGGTCTCCACGATTTTGGCGTGGTCGTCGTTGTAAATGTCCGACGGCAGCAGGAAGTTCATTGTCAGCGACTCCTTGCTTTGCGTGATGTTAATGAAGTCTTCGGCAAAGCATTTGTCTTTTCTGATGGTTTTCAGATAGTATTTGCCTTCGGGCGAGGCGTTGTTAAGGGTGAGGATGCTTTTGGCTTTGAGAGTCTTGCCTTGGGGATCCTTCCATTCATAGTCGGCGAAGTCGCCGGCGTCGATTTCGAGCTCCGAATCCTGGCAGATGCTGTAATCGTGGGAGATAGACTTGTTGACTACCTTGACTGGCTCGGTGATTTTTATCGTGTCGGTTTGTATATTGCATTCGTGCGCATCCCATACGGTAAGTTGGTAGTCGCCTTTGGGGATGTTTAAGAGATCTTTGGATGTGGCGCCTACATTCCAGAAATATCTGTGTTCACCTGTACCGCCTTTGACTGATATAAAAATTGAGCCGTCGGAATAACCGTAACATTTGGCGTTGGAAGATGTTGTCGATTCGAACTTCAGTAGCGGATAATCTTTAAGTTCGTATGAGCTTGTGGCAATACAACCATCGTTATTTAATTCTACTTCGTAAAAACCAGCAGGAATGTTGTTGATTATTGGCTCTGACATATTAAGCGATTCATAGGAATCTTCTTGTTTGTATTTTACTCTCCAAGTGTAAATGGCTGACTCATTAGGGTAGGTGAGTGTAACTTTGGCAGAATTAATAGCAATAGAACCATTACTGTCGAAAGTACAAAGGGGGCGAGAGATTGTTGGCTCTGGAATAAATAATGCTTCGGGCATTACAACTTGTTTTTCGCTTGTAGTAAAACTGCGAGCTTCTTTTCCGCCGTGTTCTGCATCTTCATCAGAAATGATTGCGTCATAAAACTGCAACGTGTATTTATATTCCTTATGATTATAGTTCGGTATGTTTATAATACCATCTTTTGGTATTGTCGTTGTTTCTGTTGGTTGCGGAATTTCTTCGTTATTTGTGTTGTAGAGTTTAAGTTGGTATTTAAAATCATTAAAAGATGTAGTTAATTTACCATCAGTCAGTCCACCAGTAATGCTCTTAATATTAACCTTGAGCGTGTCGTAAGAGCAATGCGCTGGTTTGTCTTCCAAAAAATCTACTGTAATTGGCGGATATTCTTTGAGTTTGTCTTTGCCTTGCGTGCTGATGATGGTATATATTGAGTGTTCGATATCCTTAGGTTCTATTTTGATGCTTTGTAAATCTGGGTAACAGGAAATGTAGTACGATGTGGAGTACATTTTTAGGGTCTCATAGACTTTGACACCATTTTCTTCTGATAGTATGATTGGTCGACAGTTTTTGTACTTCACAATTTTCTCTGGATTAGTTTTACTACCATCATATTTTGCTATGAAAGGATTGTCGGTGTCGTTTTTATGTCTTTCTTGGTAAGCTGCATCAGGTTTTATTTCAAATTCATCGTTAACTACTTCATCGTTGACATTTAATAGTTTAATATTAATGGCTTCTAGATAATCATCCTTGTGCCAGTGAGTGTGTTGTTTAGCAGCTTTATCAATATATTGGTATTCGACTTTAGGTACATATGCGTCAAGATTTACTTGACAGTATTTTCCGTTTTTATCACTAATTTGTAATTGAAACTTGCCTTCTGGAATTTCGTTGGGTAGTTCATGATTAACATCCGACATTTGTAATTCAACATTGCCTTTAGGAGGAATTTCGTTGGGATCTGTTTCCGCATCAAAATTTTGGCTTATTGTTTCACCTGATAATACAAATTTGCAATTTTTGTTCTTGGCAGTGTTCTCTATTACTAAATAGTTGTCTTTAATATATGGCTTATCGAATTGAACGTTGTCATTGATGCCATTAAAATGGAAAGATCGGTATATGTCGGTGGATTTTTGTTGTGTGAATATTCCTTCTAAACTGAGTATTACCTGATTCCAATCTACGCCATATCCTTCTAAAATTAGCTGGCGAAATTTATCCATTAAGTCATCCCAATCAAAATTGTATCCAGCCTTTTTGAGTTCTTCTGTAAGTTCTTTTGCATATTCCTCGCTTATATATTCACCTTCATAAAACTCTTTGTAGAAATCGTTGAAGTCATTATCATCTTTTTTAAATACACCTTCGATAGTAAGATTAAATGGTTCGTTAGTTCCAGATATGTATTGAAAAAAAGATTCAACATTGACACTTTTGTATGTTTCTGTTGGGGTAGTGCTGTTTTTACTGTTTATAAGATGTGAATTACAGTAAATATTAAACTTGTCGGTGTAAAAGTCAGGTATATCGCTAGTGAATCTTATTTCGCTGTTTGGACAAAGAGATATATCGTGACCTTGATCGATTGTTTTAATTTCGTAAACTTTATAATCTATATCGCAAAGGGCTTTATATATTTGGTATCTTGGGTTGCCACCAGTTATATTGTAGCAGTGTGTTTTTACGCCTTTCAATTTGTCATTATCTTTTTGTAAATCCTTAGTGAAAGTAAGTTCATCTGTAATATCAACTACTCGTTTCTTTCTGGCACCTTTTACATAGCAATGTGTATAAATTGTTATATTTTTAAGTTTTCCTGGTATAAAACCCTTAATTGTCTTATTGTTGTTATCATTATCACTGTTAGAATGTTCTTTGTCTCTTTGAAATACGTATGTTTGATTCAAATCATTCGTAAATATATATGTGACATAGAATGTTAATGTATGATCTGTATCAATTCTATAATCAATAAAACTACCTTCTGGATGAAATTTTTTTATGGTGATTTCTGTATAGTGATATTGATATTGTTGGGCTTTCGCTATTGTTGTGGCAAGTATTATGGTTATAGCTAATAATAATGTTCTCATATTTTGTTATTGAGTTAAAGGAGCAAAATACCTTGTGTAGATTTTTGCTATTGTATGTTTTACTTATCTTTTACTACTATGACATAAATTGATTCATATTTGGCATAATCGTCAGGGTTATTGATTCTGATATAATCTAATTCTTCTTCTGATGCTAGATGCCATCCTTTACAGGGATAATAACTTACATAGTCAATAACACTATATTGGAATTTGTTGGTGATGACTATTGGATACAATACTCCATTATATTCCAAAATTCCTTCCTGTTCTTCGTAAGGTCTTACTGAAAATATAGAATGATAAGTAACTTGTTGTCTGTCTTTTGGCCCGCGGTAGTGTCCGATATAACTATATCTAATATCGTATTTGGTTTCTTCAAGATTATCAATAGTTAATGACGTTTGTCCATATGGTATTTCAATTACTCGTTCGTATATAGAACCTTTATCTTGGGGTTGTATCTCAAAACACATATAGTCATAATCATTAAAAAACAAATTGTCTATGTTGTCTATTTTTAGTGTTATAGAATTATGTGTGTATTTTTCTACATATACCAATTGGTGTTTTACTGCTTTTGTAAAAAACGTTTCAGTTTGACTTTCAGCAAAAGTGGTGTCGCCGTTTAGTACATAGTTTGCCCTAACTTTTAATAAGTAGTATGTATCAGGAAGAAAATCTTTGTGTAATGTATCAAGCTCGATTCCGTCACTTTCAAATACTTTAAAGGTCTCATTGTAATATAAGTCTTTTTCATGAGTTGTTCTGATTACTTCCCAATTATTTCCATTGTCAGGTGAAACTAATATTTGATATATAAAGAAACCTCCCTCATTTTGTGAGGTGGCGGGATAAAAATCAATGTCAAAATCGTGAGTATTTCCATTGCCAGCTAAAACTAAATCATCACCGATTATAGGGCCTGTAAGAGATGGATCGTTGCTTTCGCCTAATTCAAGGTTGTGATAGTGGTTGTACAAAACAACTTCGTTTGGAGTGTCGTAATCATCTCCATCTTTATTACATCCAGTAAACCACACCGCCGCTGCCATAGCGGCAAAGAAAAATAGATTTTTTTTCATTTTGTAATATTTTTAGTTAATGATATAGTTTTATTTTTTTGACAAATGTATCTATTGTGAATCAAAATTCCAAATTTTTTTAAAAAAATAATCGTTTTTTTTTTTTTGTTTATATTTAAATGTATATTTGCCGCCAAAACTAACAAGAATAATCGAGAATGATGAGCCGATACGTTTATTATCTTTTTTTGTCTACAAAAACTAACTGACATTATTATTCTATTACCTCTATGACCAAGCATCTTACCATACTGATAGCAATCCTCCTCGCCGCCCTCGGGCTAAGGGTCCAAACCAAAGTATACCCCATACAGGTGACCATAAGCGGCAGGAGCGACATATCGCCGGAGCTATCCGAGCTTTACGGCATCAAGTCTACCCTCATGTTTACCTTTCAGTGCCTCGACCGCAAAGAAACCAACCTTCCCGTGGCGGTAAAAGTGCGACTTTACCCCGCATTAGGACGCGGCAAAGCAATAGAAAATACTCTGCAAACAGGCCGTAAAACCTTCGACATCGGATTCGGACAGACCATCATAGAGCAGAAAGGCGAGCTTGAGAAATACTTCCTCAACGAGTACACCAACCTTTCGCAAGCGGGCTACTACCAAAACGGACAATTAGCCGAAGGTAACTACATACTGCAGGTGACCTGCTACGACGCGCGCACCATCTCTCGCCAGATATCCAACACCGCCAAGATGTACCTCCACATCGACCAGTTCGGCTACCCCACC
>JAGCYI010000263.1 GCA_017960885.1 Bacteroidales bacterium | reverse complement strand
AGTTGGATTATTACCGACTTTAAGCCGCAGCGCAACCCACTCGCCTCGCTTGCCGAATCGCTCTCTAATGGTATGTCGATTGGTTTCGATGAATGTTTCAACGAACTTTCAAATGGTTTTTCGTCGATTGTAGACCTTTATGAACGCCTTGGTTTTCGCACCGACGATGCCAATACGGGAAAGAACCTTTTGATAATTGCCGACCAATTTGAGGAGGTGTTTACCAATACCGACAACTTTGTGGATGGCGAACCAAGCGACGAAAGTTACACCACTATAAACCTTCTGTTAGAAACCGTGAGAATTTCGGTGGCAGAAAAACTGCCTGTGTATGTGGTGTTTACAATGCGTAGCGACTTTATTAGTCAATGCACTGTGTTTAAGAATCTTCCTGAGTTTATTGCCTATTCGCAGTTTTTTGTGCCGCAGTTGAAACGCAGCGAAATTTGTCAAGTGATAGAAGAGCCGGCGCAATTGGCAGGCGGAAGCGTCTCCGACCGTCTTCGTGAGGTTATTGTAAATAATTTGAATAATGGATTCGACCAACTGCCTGTGTTGCAGCACGCCTTGAACCTACTTTGGAAAACTGCCAACAACGGTACTGAGCAACTCGACCTTATTCACCTTGCCAAAATTGCAGGCATTCCGCGTGATGTGCTTTCGCGCGACGAACAACGGGAGTTTGACCGATGGTTTGCCACACGTCCCGCATACGAGAAGAAATATTTTGAGCGTCCCGACCTCAACAATGTGCTCAATGCCCACGCAGGAATACTCTACGAATCGGCTTACGACTATTTTATGAAGAATGCCGATTGGGCAGACAAGACCATCACGCCCGACGACAGCAAGATGATTATTGCCACGGCGTTTAAGAGTTTGGTGAAAATCGACAAAAATCTTCTTGTAGCGTGCTATGCCGACGGTACAATTTTTTACATCGATACCCAAACCGACAAAATGGGTTACGAGTTTACAGGCGGACATGCCAAGGTTGAAAAGGCCATTTACGACCCTGTGTCGCAATATCTGGCACTATCCTCCGCCGACAAGCGTATCACCCTGCTCGACACCAAGAATTTTGAACTTCAACCGTTTTACATCGAAGAGACCAACCTCCGCAGCAGTCGCGTCAATTCGCTATGTTTCAATAAAAAAGGAATGCTCTTTGCCCTCAACGACAAAAACACCCTTCTCTATTGGGACACCGACATCACCCAATACGCCAAATCGTTAGAAAACCTCAACCTCCAACCCCTGACTGCTAATGAAAAGAATTTGGTTTTGGGTAGAGAATTTGCAGGGGGATGGTAGAGAATTATATTACCTCTTTCATTCTTGCATAATGCATTACGCTGGCAGGTATTTCATCCACCATTTTCCACCGAATTTGCATTTGATAACGTGTGCCAAGATTTTTGTATTCCCAATCTTTGAGAGTAACTTTTCCTAAATAGACATATCCCATGGTGCGCGATTTGTCTTCGGCAAAATTCTTCTGCTCACGAACAAATAAAAGCATGGTTTGTGTTTGATTGATATACGCCTTACCTTCGTTTGATTCTGGACGTACACGATTTTGTGTGTCCCATTGAAACAGATTGCTGGTTAATGCTTTATCATCGTAATCTGTTGTAGAACCCTCTTCGCGATTTTTGATAATATCCACAAACATGGCTTCTACTTTTGTGTTTTTGTTGCGTTCAACACCTTCTCGTGCCGGTGATTTTTTTTCGAGTGTGGATGTGCCGATAGCAACCTGAATTTGTGATTTAGTATAAATTCCGTGAAGTTTAAGCGGGAAATTCATCAGATGCGAATTGTCTGGCTTTTCGTATGCATTATTATTTTTGAGCAATAATGGCACAACTTGTTTCATTTCGTCGCAAAAACATGAATCCTTAGCAAGTGCATCAACCATTTCTTGTAGACTCGAAAATTTACCCGAAGTTTCAAAAAGGTCGTAATAAAACATCAATAGCCTTGTTTGGTCAGAGGCTGACAGTTGTTTAACGTTGATTTTAAACGACTTTTGTGTTATTGAGTTTATGAAACTTAGATAAGAATACGAATCTGTGGCCAACCATTTGCGGTATACTGCTCGGCTTAATTCTTCGTTGAATTTTGATTTTTCGTTTATAATCTCCGATTCGTTTAACAGTTGATTCCACGTTCTACCTTTGTAGAATTTATCCAAGGGGATTTTGTAAATATCCACAAAATTTTCAAGAGTAAGTGGCACAGAATGATTACGGTCAAAATTTTGAATTAAAGACGTTAGTTTGCGTGAACTATAATTTAGGATTGCATTTTTAAGGTTGTTAACAATATATTCCTTGGCTTTTGGCTCCAAAATTATTTGACATTTTAACGGCAAATGTGGGCAGTTGAGATTTAATTCTTCTAAAACGCTCATCGATGTACGTCCCATCATTGTTCGCATTCGGTCGGTATAGTTAAATTCTGCTCGACTATTGCCTACATAGTCTAAAATATTAACATATTCCTTGCCCGGTGCTTTGCGCAATCCACGTCCAAATTGTTGGATAAACACTGTGAGACTTTCTGTTGGTCGTAAAAACAAAATTGTGTCCACTTCCGGAATATCAACACCTTCGTTGAACATATCTACTACAAAAAGATAGTTTATCCCTTTGGTTTTAAGTTTGTTATATAGAACTGTACGCATAGGGGCGTTGTCGCTTGTAAGAACATCCGCTTTTAATCCGCATAATGTAAACTTTGACGCCATATATTTTGCATGTTCTTGGTCAACACAAAAACACAATGCCCTTACATCGCGAATGTTATCTAAATATTTTTGCAACGACCGTAAAATTACCTCGGTACGTGCATCATTGTATCTATATATCTTTGAAAGTTCGGATGTTACATAATGACCTTTGTCCCAAGCCACTTCGGAATAATCAACACTATCTGTAATACCATAATAATGAAATGGTGCAAGCAATCCTTTGTTTAAAGCATCGTCGAGACGTATTTCTGCCGAAATGGTGCCGTCAAAATCATGTTTAATATCCATTCCATCCATACGTTCGGGAGTGGCGGTTAGTCCCAACAGTATTTTGGGTTTAAAATAATCAATAATTTTTCGATACGATGAGGCCGTAGCGTGATGCACTTCGTCGATAATGATATAATCATAATAATCCGCAGGAAGATTTATCTTATCTAAACGGTTGTTTAAGGTATCCTTTGAAGCAAAAATGTATTCAAAATTGTTAGGTTCTTCGCCGCTATACCATTTTTCACCAAAGTTGTAATCACAAAGCACTTGTCGAAAAGTATTGATACTCTGCCTGATAATTTCTTCACGGTGAGCCACAAACAATAAACGAGCACGTTCGTGTTTTTCTGCAAACTGTTTATAATCGCTGGCTGCCATTACCGTTTTACCTGTTCCGGTTGCCGCTACAACAAGATTTCGCCAGTGATTGCGAACTTCGCGTTCTACTTGTAGACGTTCTAATATTTCACGTTGATAATCAAACGGGCGGATTAATCCTGTTAAATTTGAAAAATCTATTTCGTTGTTAATTTGTCCGTTGAGAGCGGATTTTAAACGAGCGTCATCTTTGCCATTGATGAAGGGTTCATAACTTTCGGCCCACCACGATGCCTCAAACGAATTGCAGATTGTTTTCATCATCTGCGGCTGTTCGTATTGCGTAATCTTTACATTCCACTCTGCGCCTGTATCCAGAGCCTGTTGTGATAAATTCGACGAACCAATGTAAGCCGTATTAAAACCTGTATCGCGTAGAAAAATATAAGCCTTGGCGTGAAGGCGTTCGGAAGTTTCGTCGTAGGTAATTTTAATTTCGGTATTTTTAAGTGTAGCAAGTTGTTTAACGGCCTCAAAATCGGTGGCTTGTAAATAAGTAGTGGTTATTACTTTCAAATTCCCGCCGCGGTTTGTAAATTCTTTAAGTTGTGGCAACAGCAAAGCAAGTCCACTTTTCTTGATAAACGATACCATAAAATGTATTTCATCGGCAGAAGCAATTTCTTTTTGCAATTCGGTGTAAAGTTTCATGTCCTTGCCTGTAAACAACGCTCCGTTAACGAGCCCTTTTATAGGCATGATTTCTTGCAATCTCTTTGCTAAATCGGGATAATCAGATTGTGTTTTGTCTATTACCGCGGTCAATATTTTTGCTTGTGCCGAAACCAAATTGCCTGATTCTAAATTAAACTCGTTTACCAATTTTATGATAATTGCATTTGCCAAGTTTATTCCTTTGGAAATGGAGTTTGATGGTAGCAAATCTTCATCATCCTCGTCTAAATCAGAGTCGGTTAATACCTGTTCAAAAATATTTGTAAGGTACATAGATAAAAGTTTAGCAACCTCGTGTTTTTCAATAGTTCTTTCTCCGATGTAAAAACGGTTTTGATCTATTGCTGATATTTTTTCTTCAAATAGTTGATTAATTATTTGTTCGTAAATACCGGTCTGCATAAATATTATGGTGTGTAAAAGTATTCATGCAAAACTATTGTTTTTTTCTTTTAGAGCAAAAGAAATTGGGGATAATATTTTGGGGGATTGCAAAAAAGTTTTTACAAATTCCCCATTATTGCTGGTATCAGTGCCGAATCCAAAATTTCAAATGCAAAGCACTTTTTGCCTAAGTCTTTGAGTGATGCGCCGATGTGGTAAAGGGTGGTGTTGTTGCTTTTTTGGTGAGGCGTTGTAATACGCTTAAATCCACATAGTTGTCTATCAAGATAATTTCTTTTGTGGCGGATTGCAAAAAACTCTCGAACTTGGCGTATGCGTCAAAAATCTGTCCCTGAAAAAATATTCCCTGCGTGTCGTCGAGGGCGTATTTGTCCATACGGTCAAAGAGTTCGTCGATGCGGCGGTCGGATTCTTTTAAGTGTAAGTCGGTATCTATTTGATGTTGTCTGATTGCTTTGAGTTCTGCGAAAACTTGGGCGTTGTTTTGCAAGAAGTGCCGCATAGCGACAAAGGCATCCATTATCTTGATGCTGACTTGGATGGCAGTTTCGCTTCTTAAAACAGAAGAAAGCATCGCGCAGCCTTGCTCTGTGAAGGCGTATGGGAGATATTGACGTCCACCACGGGTTTCGGTTTTTGAGGTCACAATTTGTGACCTCAAAAAACTATGCTCATTATTATCTAATTGAAACATAAACCTTTCAGGAAATCTCTCGATGTTTCTTTTTACGGCTTGGTTGAGGACTTTTGTCTCCACACCGTACAACTCCGCCAAATCACGGTCGAGCATCACTTGCTGTCCCCTGATTACAAGGATTTTGTTTTCGATGTTGATGGGTTGTAATGAGGTGTCCATTATGCTTTTACAAATGATTTTGGGATTCTTGTTGAATTGTTTATTCTCTCGAATTCGGTGGAATTAAAATTCCAAAAACAAAGCGCAAGTAACGCCTTTCAATATGTAGTTGCCCGCCCGCTGAAATACCGGTCGGCGATGCAAGTGCAAAGGTACTGAGAATTCTTGTGGATTGCAAAAAAAGTTTTTGGAGGGGGAGATTTTTTTTAACGATATCTGTCGGAATCGCATAAAAAAATCGAGATTCCGACAGGTATCGTTGGTTATGGTTGCGAAAACAAGTCGTCGAGAACTACTTCCTGTTGAATTGCGCCGCTGTATTTGTTGTGCTTGATGCCAAATGTCGTTATCATTGTGGAAATCAAAGTTTTGCGGGGTTCTGTGATTGCTTTGAATGTGGAAATCTTGTTGCGAAGTTTGAGGGAATAATCCTTGTCGATTACAAATTCGCCACTGTAAAACTTTGTTTCACAGGTGTTTATCGTTTTGTCACGGCGGTCGATGAGAAGGTCTATCTGTGCGCCGGGTATGTCATCGTTTTCGTCAGTAGAGCGACCTTGTTCAAACCAACTCGACTGTTTTGTAAGTACCGAACCGATGCCCAAAGCGCGTTTTACCTGTTCGATGTGGTCTTTTACCAATTGTTCAAAAGTGTAGCCGAGCCACGCTTTTTTTTGTGGAGTGTCGAGCGAATGTGTCCAAAAATGATTGTCCTGTGCGTAATTGTCCTTTATGAAACTGAAATAAAACATCGTGTAAAAATCCGCCAACTGATAGGTCTGCGTCTTTGTTTTGCGTCCGTAGTATTGGTATGCCCTCACGAAACCACAGTTCACAAGGTCTTTTAATACTTTGGAAATCAATCCATTGTCTGGTAGTTGAGTTGCTTTGATGAGTTGTTCGCGGGTGAGTCCGATGTGTTTTGACGACAGGGCTTCCACCACTTTCAGGTATTTGTCAGACGTGTCGAAAATAGTTTCGTAAAGATTGTCGAACTCGTCCCAAAGTTTGCCATTCCTTCTGAAAAAACAATTGTCGATGTTGTCTGACAAAGTGCGGTTTGGCTCCAATTGTTTGAGATAATATGGGATTCCGCCCATTATCATATATATTTGCGCAATGTCATAACGTTCCCATTCAATACCTTGTTTTTCAAGATATTGCTCTGTTTCATTTAAAGTAAAAGGTTTAAGGAATATTTTGCTTGTAGCGCGGTTGTAAAGTCCGCCTTTTTGTTTGAAAAATCTGTTGATTATCCAATTGGTTGCGCTGCCGCACACTATCAGCAAAATGTCTTGTTGCGCGTTTGCCCAACCGTTCCAAAAACGCTCGAAGGCGGCGAGAAAACTGCTGCCCTTGGTGTCAAGCCAAGGCAGTTCGTCAAAGAATATGACACGTTTTTTGCCTGATTTTGTGGCTTTTAGATATTCTTTTAGTTGGTCGAAGGCTTCTGTCCAACTTTTGGGTTCGGCTAAATCTTTGTTGCCTGAATACTCTTGCAGCGCGAGCGAAAAGTTTTCCAACTGTTTTGGCAGACGGCTTTTGTAAAGCCCCGTTACTTTGAACGCAAAGCCATCAGAGCCAAACATTTGGTTTACCAAAAATGTTTTGCCCACGCGCCGCCGTCCATATACGACGGCCATTTCTGCCTCGTCGGATTCATATAGACGTTGCAACTCCTTCTGTTCCAACTTCCTGCCAATTATTGTAGCCATATTCGTATGATTTAGATGAGGCAAAGTTACAATTATTTTTCATAAAAACCAACGATACCTGTCGGAATCGCATAAATAAATCGAGATTCCGATAGGTATCGTTGGTTTATAGATTAATATATACGCACAAAAAGGCTCCGTGCAAATATTCGGATGATAAGGTGTTTTCTATGTTGTAATAGTCAAACTTTTTGGAGTAGTCCAATGTGGAAAAGAAATATCCGATGCTCAAACCACCATTGTCGGACAAATTTGACCTTGAAAGAATATGCCCTGAGTGTCGTCGATGGCGTATTTGTCTATACGGTCAAAGAGTTCGTCGATGCGGCGGTTAGTCTCGTTGAGTTGAACGTCGGTTTCGATTTGATGATGTCGCACGGATTTGAGTTCGGCAAAGATTTGAGCGTTGTTTTGTAGGAAATGGCGCATTGCTACAAAGGCATCCATTATCTTGATGCTGACTTGGATGGCAGTTTCGCTTCTTATAACAGAAGAAAGCATCGCGCAACCTTGCTCTGTGAAGGCGTATGGGAGATATTTTGAATGTTTGCCGCGTAAACTCTCGTTACTGTCATTCTTTAAGGTCGCAATTTGCGACTTCACGGATTCAAGTTCATTTCTTGTTAATTGAAACATAAACTCCTCGGGAAACCGCTCTGTGTTTCGTCTGACTTGTTCGTTCAAACGTTTTGTCTCCACACCGTACAACTCCGCCAAATCACGGTCGAGCATCACTTGCTGTCCCCTGATTACAAGGATTTTGTTTTCGATGTTTGTGGTCTGCAACGAGTTGTCGGGCATTTTTTGTTTCTTTTATTTATGTCAAAGGTAAGGATTATTTTTGGAAAGGGGAAAGGGTGGGGGAGATATTTTTTTTGAAAACTATATCTCTATCTGACCAACAAGCCATTTTATGTACTCGTCGGAAACGTTTTGGATTTCGTTTTTGTCGTAAATGGACATAAGGGTAATGTTGATGGTGTCATCTTTTTCTACCTTGACGTTGAATGTGATGATGCGTGCGCCGCCGGATTTGCCTTTTCCTTTTGATGAAATTGCCATCCTGACTTTACGCACATTGCCGCCTAAATCGTCGCCTTGCATAGGATTTTCTTCCAAACTCTGCTTGAAAGCGACAAAATCCTCACGCAAAGAACGATACTTTTTCGCAAGCCGTTTGAAATTTCTTTCAAACTCATCCAAAAGTGAAATAGCAACCGTCATAATCCTAATTCTTTGATAAATTCGTCGGCGGTTTTCAGTTGTTTTTCACCTCGTTGTGCCTGTTTGAGTTCGTCAAAAGCGCGTGTAAGCGATTCTTTGACTAACTGTTGCTGTTTTACGGTCACGCTATCCTGCTTTGTCGATTTCAAACCTTTGACGAAGTTTATGACCTTCATCATTAGGCTCTCGTCGTCAAGCAATGGACTGATTTCGTAAAACAACTCCGACCGTAATTCTACTGCTGTCATAGTTTCATATTATTGATTGTTTCCAAAACAAAGCGCAAGTAACGCCTTTCAATTTGTAGTTGCCCGCCGCCGTGTATATAGGGCGGCGATGCAAGGGCAAAGGTAAGGATTTTTTTGGAAAGGGGAAAGGGTGGGGGAGATATTTTTATGAAAACTGAAACAGTCTGTTTCAGTTTTCATTTGGAAGTTTAATCCCCGGCGCGGAAGTCAAATGCCAACAATCCTATGTATCTTTTCCGCAACGGTGAACTGCAAGAATACAAGTCGGTGAAGAATCCTATTGGCAACTATGCGTTTTTCCGCGATTTTTCGTCGGTGGAAATCGACGTGCAGACGGGCGATTGGATCTATATGTTTTCTGACGGTTATGCCGACCAATTTGGAGGCGAAGAAAACCGCAAACTCAACTACAAACGTTTCCGCGCCCTTATGACCGAAATGTCGCTTCTCAACAGCGAGCAGCAAATGATACGTTTGGGCAAATTTCTCGACGAATGGCGCGGTGACACCCCACAATTAGACGACGTAATGGTGGCGGGGTATAGGGTGAGGTGATTAATTTTTGCAATAATTGTTGTAAAAAATTTGTTTTTTGTATCAAAATTTTTATCTTTGCCGTGAATTTTTAACGGAATCACTATGCTTTTAAGATTTGTAGTAGAAAATATAGCATCATTTAAGGATGCAACGGAATTTAATATGTTCCCATCAAGCAAGAGTCAGAGCCACAACAATCACAAAATCAAATGTGGCCATGCTACTGTATTACGAATGAGTGCACTATATGGTGCTAATGGAGCAGGCAAAAGCAATCTTGTTAATGCGTTGACACTTTTGCAAAAAATGGTTGAAGAGGAGTCGTTGGAAAAAATAGAAATGATTGATGTAGCATTTATGCTTGATAATGAATACAAAGAAAGACCTTCTGGTTTGGCTATTGAATTTTTTAACAAAAAAGTATATTATTATCATATAGAATTCTTTGGTGGAAAAATCATTACAGAAGAATTGTATGTGAGCCACAAAAATAGTGATGCTATGTTGTTTTCTCGTAGTGGTTCCAACCTTTCGATAAATGCAACTTTTGAAGGAAAGAAAATTAACGAACAATTTAAAGATGCTCTAAGTAGATTAGTGCGTCCTGATATGTTGTTGCTTTCTTTTTTGGGTAATCATTATTCTGACGAAAGTCCAATAATTACAGACGCCTATCAATGGATTACAAACAAGTTGCAAATGGTTAATCCCTATTCAAAGTTTACAAAACTTCCTCACTTGTTGGATACAGATTCCAAATTGAGAAGTCTAGTGGGTACTGTATTGCCAGAGTTGAAAACAGGTATTTCGAATTTGGGCATAAGAAAAAGCATACTAAAAGAAGATCATATTAAAGATGATGAGTTATTGAAGGTGTTAAAACGAGCAAAAGACAATCCTAACGTTCTTATCACAATTCCAATTAATGGCGAAATTGCTAACGTTATTAATGAAAATGGTAAGATTGTTTTGAAACAATTGGTTGCAATACATAAAAATCTTAACGGGACAGTTGTGCCATTTCAACTTTTCAATGAATCCGATGGAACTCGTCGTCTTATTGAATATATGCCACTCCTTTATGATGTAATTTATAAAGGGAAAATATACGTAGTGGATGAAATTGAGCGCAGTCTTCATCCTATAATGATAAAAGACATCATCAGCAAAATCTCCGAGAGCGAGAAAGCCAAAGGTCAACTAATCTTCACTACGCATGAATCGTGTCTGCTTGACCAAAATATTTTCCGCCCCGATGAAATTTGGTTTGCTCAAAAGGATGTAGAACAAGCCACGCAACTTTATCCGTTGAGCGATTTTAATATTCATAAAACAGCAAATATCGAAAACGGCTATCTTAATGGACGTTACGGCGGTGTTCCTTTTTTGTCGAACCTTAAAGATTTAAATTGGTGATATGGCAATAGAACGCAGAAGGGATTACGGCAAAAAAGCACCTTCACGAGATGCTCACAAGGTATATATAATATGCGAGGGTAGTGTTACTGAACCTCGTTATTTTGCTTTTTTTGAAGGATTATCTTCTAATTTACAGGTTATTACCATTCCTTCAAAAGATGGTGAAACCGACCCGTTGAAACTGAGAGATTATGCCAAGCAAAAGTTTTTAAAAAATGGTAAACCTAATAAATTGGAATATCAAAATGGTGATACCGTGTGGTTTGTAATTGATACCGATTCTTGGGAGCACGAGGGTAAAATTGATCCTTTGCGTGATTTTTGTACTTCTCAGAATGCATCTATTGCAAAACGTTTATCATATTCCGCTTGGAATGTGGCACAAAGTAATCCATGCTTTGAAATTTGGCTCTATTATCATATTATGGAAAATCCTCCGAAAGATTTTGATGTTGATAAAGAGACATTTAAAGCATACGTAGATAGAGTTTTACCCGGAGGTTTTAAATCCGAGCGTCATCCTCAATATTTAGAAGATGCTATTAGAAATGCACAAAACAACTTTTACCGTGATTCTAATGGTAAATTGAGTCTGTTTTCTACCGAAATGTATGTGTTAGGTACAGAGATTCTCCATTTTGTTAAACGCGATTTAGATAAACTGAAAAACAAGATGTTGGGATAATAGGGAAGGGGGGTCATTAATTTCCCATTCTAATTCCAAATCCTGCCATATCTGCGCCTACCCACATTTTGGTGCGGCGGTAGGTGCCGGTGCGCTGGTCTTCGGTGTGAAGGGTGATATTGAGCGGAAGGTTGCGCAACTGTATTTCGCGAAATTT
>JAGCYI010000262.1 GCA_017960885.1 Bacteroidales bacterium | reverse complement strand
GCATTTTTACCGCGCCATCGTTGAGAGTGATAGAATAAAAGCCAAAAGTGTTTGAAATAGTGCCGTGACGCGAATTTTGGTCAAATACCGCCGCGCCGATAACGGTTTCTTGCGATTTTTGGTCGGTGATATATCCGCTTATAGTGTGTTTTTGACCTGATGCCGCATTGCATATCATTACGGCAATTATTGTTGAAATAATGAATTTATAGTGCATTTATTTGCTGATGAATGAATTGTTAGAATACATATCCGATGTTGGTCATAAAACATTGATTAAGACCGTGATTTATTAAACTCACTACGCCGAAATCGTAGGTTGCTCCTAAATATATATGCCAGATGTTGAATCCTAAACCAGCATTAGGACCCCAGTCGAAACGTTTTACATGTCCATTTCTTATAATAGGACTCACACCGTAGGCAAAATACGAACCGATTTGTAATTCTACATTAAAAATGTTGCAAATTCGTATCTTATGGACGAATGCGAGAGGTATTTCCAAATAGTTGAGTTTCCACACGGTTTTATCGTTGAGCGATGATTTGTAACCTTTCATAGTGTAGTAGAATCCTGGACGAGCAGCCCATTCTGTGCCAAGAGGCAAGTCTACTGTAATTCCGAAGTTTGCACCTTCTCGCCAGTCCCAATGTAATGCATCAGTGGGCATAGTAGAGTAGTTGAAACCTACACGAGCAGCCCAACTTGGATGCCATGGCGTTTTGTTCTCTGTGTTTTGGGCTAAAACAGCCACAGATGATAGCAGTAACATCAATAATAAAAACAGTCTCTTTTTCATTGTTATTAATTAATAATATAGTTTATAAAATCAAAAAAACAGGTGCAAAGATATAGATATTTTCAATGTGATGATTGAAATTAAAAAATAATTCCTGCGGTATGTGTCTGCAGGGATTATTGTGATCAATTTGTGTTGGGGTTATTCAAAATCTTTGTCGGTTATAGTGAAACGAAGGATAATGGTATCATTCTTTTCGATACGTTCCCAGTCGCCAGTTTCGTATGGTGTGTGAGATTCGGATTGATTGTTTGTGACAGGACCGTGCCATATTTTCGCAACGGTGTCGGCTCTGAAAACTTTCACAGTGTCGAAGTCTCTATCCCATAAGTATTTCATCACGTTAGTAATATTATCACTTGTTCTTACGATAAAACACGAATCTTTTAACACACCCAATTGAAAAAAAGTACTGTCACGAGGAGAAATATATACATTTGCAGCGATATGCAGTATTATAATTGGATATGAACTATTATTTCTGAAACAGTATCCTCTCCACGCATTTTCTGGAGACGTGTCTTCATAGGGAAAAATACAACCAGAGAATGTGATACTAAAAAGTAATATTGGTATAATATATTTCAACATATCTTTTGTGTTTAGAATTTATAATTGTTGAATTCTTTGATTATTAAGCTTCTTTTGTTTGGGTATTTGCTGCAAAGTATAAGCATGCGGCAAGCATGATTGCCTCTATTGCTGCGAAAAATGTTAGTTTTTTTCATTATTGCTTTGATAATTATTTGGTTATAGTTGTTTACAAAAGTTTCCCTGCCGAGTTGGTGTGGCAGGGAAACGGAGTAGTTTTCCTTTTTTTTGTTATTCCACTTTTTGTGGCTTGATGCCCTTAGCGTCCATTGCATTTTTTATACTATTAAGCAACGAGTTATCCATAGTGTAATGTATTATTATTGATTTTTCAGACAGTTTTTGTGTACTGTCTATGGGAATATTATATTCCTTTAATACAATTATACTATCACCATAAGTCAATGAACTCGGTTTTATAGTTAGGCATTTAAGAGGTCCGATGGTATATTTTGACGGTATAATAAGCGATTTGCCGTTTATTGTGTCAATCGGTATGGGTGAGTCGTAATTTATTCTTAAGTCAACATCTAATTGGTTGTTGAAACAAAATTGGCTTGTTGGTTCTATGCAGATGGTTTCGTCTTTGTAGCAAGAATTAAGCATAATACTATTTGCTGTTAATATTCCAATACTTAAACAACTCGTCAAGATATTTTTCAGTTCCATTGTTTTTGTTATTTATTAGTTTGTTAATTAATTTCAGTTTTATGGTGCAAAAATATCAATATCTTTATTGATAATGTTTAATTTAGTGTAAAATTTTATAAATAGTTTCCCTGCAGAGTTGGTGAGGCAGGGAAACTGAGTGATTTTGACGATATTAGTTATGGTCGATTTTTATTTTGTGAATTAAATTTTGTTTTTAATTCATCTATAAGAGTGTCAGTAAATGTGTAATAGTATATTTCTTTACCGTTTTCTTGGCGCGAAACACTATCGTGAACAAATTTATAACCCTCAATATTTGAGATGATGATTTCACCGATAGTTAACGATGTATTATGACCGTATGCTTCGCATTGGTATATAAAAGAATATCCTTTGATATCATCGTTAACATCAACAATGCTGTTGTCTTTCGGTATTATGAGAGATACATCATCACTACCGACTATTCCATTGTTATAACCTATGATAATGTCGTTCGAGGTTTTGTTATTGTATACCCGTTGATGTGATATAATAGGATATATGGTTGAGTCTTCTTTGTTGTTGCAACCTATTACAGTGCTACTAATAATTTCCCCAAGCATTAAACAAATCGTCAAGATATTTTTCTGTTTCATTGTTGTAATATTTTTTCAAGTTATTTTTCCAGTCGTCCCCCACAATATTGGAGAGTTGCGGCGTTCCGCACGATGCCATCATCATAGCAACCCCTGCGGCTAAAAATGCTAACTTATTCATATTAAGTTGGTTAAAAATACTAATATTTGAGGTGCAAGTTAGTAATAATTTTTTGTGATGGCACTATTTTGTCGTAAAATTTCTTTCCTTTTCAGCCCATAGGTTAAACCAATACTCAAATTCTCGGCGTTCTTTTTGTTTTAAGGTGTCTAAATTGAGGGCTTCGAATAACGAGAGAATGGAGCAGATAGCAAAAAAAACACACGCCACAAACGATGGTAGTTTGGGCACTAATCAAGTGTTTTATTTGTTCTGTAGTTTATTCAAAATCCTTATCTGTGATGGTGAAACGTAATATAGTGGTGTCCTTTTTTTCAATACGTTCCCAATCACCAATTTCGTATGGTGTATGTAAGCTTGTTTGAGATTCTGTAAGTGGTCCGTGCCAAAGTTTTATAAGTGTATCGGCGCGGAATATTTTGATGGTGTCGAAATCGCGGTTGAAGTCAAGCCACATTATTTTGTCAATATCGCAATCTGTTTGTTCAAAATAGACTATTTCTTCGTTAGGGGCAAGCAAATATGATGTACTATCTTTAGAAATGATTACAATATTGGCAGCAATATGTAGCACATGTATTTTTGTACTGCTAAGATTCTTAAAGCCTAAACCACGGCGGGCGGTGACCATACCCATTTCTTCGCCTGGTATGCAGGAATTTATGCCTATTAATATGGAGGTTATTACAACGAATAAAAATTTAGAATCCATAATCTTTGAAACATTTTTTGATTAAACTTTCTTTACTAGGGTATTTGTTGCATAGTTCCTTTTTAAAAGATGCGTGGTCTGTGCTATAATTGTCTTTTTCACTACCGTAATTACTATTCTTGATAATGTATTTGACGTACATTTTCCAATACCCTTTATCAACATTTGTGAAGTGGCATACATGCGACATTTCATGGAATACGTGTGTGTATATTGTAGATGTAGTTTTTCTTTTGTAAATTCATTTGTTTTGTAGTTTATTCAAAATCCTTGTCGGTTATCGTGAATCGTAGAATAATTGTATCATTTCTTTCGATGCGTTCCCAATCGCCTATTTCGTAGGGTGTATGAATAGCAGTTTGCTGGTCTGTAAGAGGCCCGTGCCATATTTTTGCAACGGTGTCGGCTCGGAAAACTTTCACGGTGTCGAATTTACGGTGCATTGTATGTTCCCATACTTCGTTGATATTTTCGTCTGTCTGTTCAAAGTAAACAATTTCTTCTCCGAGATTTAGCTCGTATATCGAACTATCTTTGAGTGTACCAGATGGCATTTTTGAAATATGTGTAACTTTGATAGGATCCGAACAATTATTGCAATAACACAATCCTCGTCGTCCTTTAACAATTCCCATTTCTTCGCCGGGAATGCAGGAATATATGCCTATTAATATGGAGGTTATTACAACGAATAAAAATTTAGAATCCATAATCTTTGAAACATTTTTTGATTAAACTTTCTTTACTAGGATTTACAGTAGATTTGATTAATTAATTTTGTTGCAAGTTAACATTTTTTTTCTACGAATACATAGATTTTGTGATTTTTGTTGCACCCCGTTTTTTTTCAGCCCACAGATTAAACCAATACTCAAATTCTCGGCGTTCTTTTTGTTTTGTTAGCAATAAAAATCCCCACGGAAAAATCCGCAGGGATATGATTAACTATGTTTACAACTATGATACTCTATTTCAGACCCTTCCATTCGCCCTTGATTTGTTGGCACTGGGTGTAAAACGATGGGCAGTTGTTCATGTGGTAAAGTCCTGTGGCTTCGTCGTCTTCAAACATGACGATTTCGCACTGACGCTGGTGAGTGTCCCATCCGCCGCCGATAACGTACATATAGTATATAGTGCCGTATTTTGGCATTGTCATTTGTTTGGTGCCGTTGGGGCTGCCCTGACATTTGATTGTGTAAGGTTCGGTGGGTGCGTAAGAGTTGGTGCGCACTGCTCCGTCTATGAGAGCGGCGGCTATGTAACGCTGCGAATATCCGTCGCTTGTGTAGTTGCCGTAACGGTCTTTTAATATGTTCATTACCGACGAAACATTGTTAGGAGTGTTGATGAGGCGGATGCAGCGTTCGCCCACGGCTTTGTCGCGTCCGTACATCTCCATAGCCATCACCATCATAGCGGCTGTGCCGTTGATGTGCTTGCCAAGATACTCTTTGTAGACTTTTTCAAACTCGGTGTAGTCGGAGGGAATGTTGCTGAATGTAACCTCGTTGAAATCGCTTGTGGTGATTTTGTCGGTTTTGAAATCACCTTTCACCTGATAAGTGTGGTTGCCGTAGCGGTAAACGTCGCCGTCCATGCCAGCCTGAACGTCTGGCTGGGCTGAAGATTCGGGCGCCGACTGTACTGATAGAGTGCCGTTTGAGGCTGAACTTGCCTCTTTTGATTCGATTGCGATGTTGTCAGAATTGCCCGTAAGCATAGTAGCTTGGGTGTCTGAGTTGGATTTTTCGGCTGTTCCGCCGCACGATACAGCGCAGAACAATGCCATGGCGGCAAATGTGTAGATGTTTAGTTTTTTCATATAATATAAAGTGTTAAAGTTTGAAAATCGCCTCAAAGTTAATTATTTTTTTTAAAAGCTGTGTTTCAAGTTACAGAAATCTTTTTAATCGTACATATTTTGTAAATTTGCAGCGCAAAAATATAATGATAAACAATGAACAAACTGATTTATAAACTATTATCTGCCGTTATGATGTTGTCGGTAGTTGTTACAACAAGTTGCGACAACGAAAAAGCTCCCGATTTTTTTAAGAGCATTGGCGATGAGGTAACTCAAGAATGGCATTTCGACAGCCTGATAACAGTTTTCCGCATCAACGACGCTTTTGACGTTTCGCTCGTAAAAGATACTGCCGAATTTGCTGTTGTTACTTGTGGTAAAAATCTGATAGACAAGGTAAAATGGGAATTTTCAGGTGCTAATACAGTAGAATTTACCAACGACAACGCCTGCCGTATTGTTCGCAATTACGAGGGTGTGCCCAAAGTTGAAATTCATTACACATATAGCGACCTGAATGTTTATATGAATGGTTCTGGACGTTTGCATTCGTCTGATTCTGTGGATGTTAAACGTGTGGTTTTTACCGAGCGCATAGGCAATCTCGACATCATTACCAATGCTCCTGAGTTTGTGTTGGAGGTTTGGTTCGGCACAGGACGCTACTATGTGAGCGGCAAAACTGATTGTTTCCGCTGCGAGCCCCGTTATTCGGCTATTGTTGACGCATCGCAACTATCTGTAAAAAAGGCTTTTGTAGATAATTACAGCACTGGCGATGTCTACGTGAATCCTACCGACTCGCTTACTGCCAAGATTTTTTGGACAGGCGACATTATCTACAGCGGCAATCCCGGCATTAAACTTTTAGAAAATCCCGGAAAAGGCGGGTTAATTAAGAAATAATGAAACATTATATAAAATTATTATTATTTGCGTTAATCACTACTTCGTTTGTAACTCCATCTGCCAACGCAGCCGACACTCTGCGCACTAAGCTTCCGCGAAACAAATATCTCTCGGTGCGCTATCTTCACGGACCAGTATACGACCATCGTGGACTGTCGGGTGTGCTTGATTTTCATTCCACCGATGGTGTTGGTTTTGAGTATCTTGTGGAGACAGATGGCAGCCGTGCTTGGGAAAATATCTATGGTCATCCACGTCTTGGAGCGGCGTTTTATTACGAAGATTTTCATTACGATGTGCTTGGAAAGGCTTTTTCTAACGCTGTGATTGCCGAGTTTCCGTTGGTGAAACGTGGTTTCTTTGGTATGGATATGCGTTTTCTCGCTGGTACAGGCTACGTTACAAAAAAATTTGACAGCGAGACCAATCCCGACAACCTGCTAGTGGGTTCGCGCTTTTCGGCGTTTTTTGTTTTCGGCCCTCAGTTTCAGTTCTTTATGAACCGTCCGCAGAGGCTTTTAATGGGATTCAACTTTGTGCATTGGAGCAATGGCGCAATGCGTTTGCCAAATCTTGGACTTAATCTGATGCAGTGGCATATCGGTGTTCAGGGTAGGATAGGAGGGGAGAAACCCCGATTCCAAGGCGAACCCGTGGAAACCATTGTTTACAATAAGTGGCAGAAATATGTTACAGCAGCATTCGGTGTACGTGAAGCCAACCAGCCAGAAGGTCCTAAATATTGCATATTGTCCACTACTGCAGGTATTTACCGAATGATGGGAAAACGCACAAGGATAGGAGCGGGGCTTGATTTTTTCCGCGACCCGTCGCAGTTGAAAAAATTCGGAAACTCAGGCATTGAATATTCCGACGGCAGTCCATGCTTGTTGGGGCTTCATTTCGCATACGGTTTCTGTTTCGGACGCACCACAGCCACACTGCATCTGGGAGGATTCCTTTTCAACGAAATCTACGACGAACTGCCCATTTACGACCGTCTTGTAATCAACTACCACATCACTCCGCACATTATGGCAAACCTCGGACTCCGTACATACTTTATGCGTGCCGAGTATATCGAGTGGGGCGTGGGGTACGTGTTCTAGTTATTTGTTGGCGTTGGCAATGCCGTTGTACACAGCCTGGTTTATCAACTTGCGAATCCTAAACTTGTTGATATTCTGATTTTTTTCGTCGGGGAAAACTCTGTTGCTCAGAAAAACTATCACAATCTCGTTTTCGGGGTCAACCCATGCGCAAGTGCCTGTAAATCCAGTATGTCCGAAGGTCTTAACCGATGCGCTGTCGGCGCAATAGGCCGACGGATACATATCAAAACCAAGTGCTCTGCCTGTTTTGGGCTGCTTGGTGGTATACTGCTTAATAGCATCGGGTTCAAGATATTTGGTGCGTCCGTAAGTGCCTTGGTTTAAGACCATTTGAAATAGTACGCCGAGGTCTTTGGCTGTTGAGAATATACCAGCGTTGCCCGACACTCCGCCGAGAATTTCTGCTGATGGGTCGTGAACGTCGCCTTGCAGAATCTCGTTTGTCCAAAGGTTTGGAGCTGTGGGGGCAAATTGGTTTTTATCATAGTAACGTGTTGGGTTGTAGTGAGTTCTAAACATACCAAGTGGTTGATAGAAATTCTTTTGCAAGAAATCGTCGGCATTGGTACCGAGCAAATCTTCAGCCATCTGTTGCAAAATAATCATGTTGACATCGCTGTACTTGTATTCTTGTTTGGCATCAACGGCAAGACGTCGGGTGTTGATTAGCACCGAATCGCGCCATTTGTTTTTGAGATATAGGTTGTAGCAAATTTTTGTTTCTGCTACTTTTTTGATATATTTTTCAGAGAAAAATTCGTCAAAAGCCTGCTGTTTAAGGTCTTCGGCACTCATGCGTTCCACTTTTACGCCATCGTCTTTGAGCATACGCCGTTTGGTAGAACGATAGTAAAGTATCTTAGTGAAAGGCAGATAGGGGTAGATGCCGCTTTTGTGTTCGAGCAAAAGTCTAACGGGCACACCAAAGATAGTCCTTTCTGGAATGTCGCGAAGGAAAGTGGTGTCGGTGTTGTCGTTGGGGTTGATGATAGTGTCGGCGGGAAGGTTGGTCCAGTCGATAGTGGTGTCGTTGAAATATTCGCCAATGTTTTTGTCGAGGTTAATCATCTTTTTGCCCGAAAGGTGCATCATAATAATGGTGGCGGCGGTGATTTTTGTAAGCGAGGCAATGTCGTACATAGTGTTGGTGGTAACAGCCTGCGATGTAGAGTCGTAGGTGTAATGTCCGTAGCCCTTGTTGATGAGGATTCTTCCCTTGTATGACGCAAACACCTGACAGCCAGGGAAACAGTTGTTGCTGATAGCCATGTTTACTATGGAATCGATTGTGTCGCAATAGTTTCGGTTGAATCCGGCTATGCTGAGGGGCAGCGTTTGCAGACGGCATGCCTCAATATGCTTGCCAGTACCCGCCTTGATGTCGTGGGCTATTTGAAAAGGTGTTTTACCGTTTACCTCAAGACTGCCGAAGATAGCCTGTGCCGCTAATCTGCCAGATGCAAAACCGCTGCCGTAAATCTGTAGCAATGAGGAACTTTTGATTTTGTTCAGGTTATTTAAATTGCTGAAGTTAACTACGCACGAGTGGTTGTTGCGTGTGGCGTTGTTGATTAGTGAAACTATCTTTGTGTCTGTAATTTCGTCGTTGATAAGCACTATGAGGTTTTTTGATGAGCTGTTTTTCAGAGCCCTTGCCACGCTTTGGTAATTGTTTCTCACATATTGCATATTGGTGGTGCAGTAGTTGTATTTTTCTGATACAAAACCATTTAGATAAGTTCCTCCGATTTGGATAATCTTAAGTTTGTTGATATCTTTTACAGGAAGGAAACCAAACGAATTGTAAATGCATGTGTTAGAGCCAGAAATCGCTTTCCACGATACCAAACGTCGGGGAAGGTCTCTGTTGGGGTGTTTCTCATGGTTTTCTGCAATCCAATATTTAAGCTTGATAATCTTGTATGCTTTGAGTTCCACTACTTTGCGCAGTCTTTTGTTCTTTTTTAGAGCGGTGTGTACCGTCTTAAAATAAATTTCTGGATCTAATGTGCCAACCATAAGGTCAGCTTCGGATGTGATAGCCTTTATAATATCTTCTTTGCGACCTATCGTTTTGTATGTGAGGGCGTTTGGAGGATATTCTGTTTTGTAAAAATTGTACAGGTGCTTGCCAAGAGTGTTGAGCGAGTCGATAGATTTTTGCACAAACTCACGGCGTTTTTTGTCGGTTATGTTCGATAGGTCAGATTCTACGAGAACAGTTATTCCGTTTTGCCACAGAGCTTTGATAAATAATTTTGCTTTAGCTGTTTTAGCAAAAAGCTCCTTGTCGGTGGTGCGGCCAGTGATGTCGGAAAAATTGGTGTACGGACTCTTTACCACGGTAACACCCGCCTTTGCGAGCGAGTCTGACATCTGCTCTGTCCACACTCTGAACAACAATGTGTCGCGCGATGTAGCTACGGCGTAGTAGTTGAGAAAAACGGGGAAATCTACAAACGGCTTAGAAATGTCGGTAACAACTATGGGCTTTGCTATGGTGGTGTCGGTAATTGATTTAACCAACTTGCTGAGTTCGTGGAAGTTGTCGGTATTGTAAATCAGACCTTGAGGTTTGTCTTTGCTAAAAGTGGGAGTCTGGTCGCCAGCGTTGTAAATGTAAAGTTGCATAATCTTATCCTCAATCGACATGTGGTTGAAAAGGGTGTCTGGCGAGAGAATAGGATTAAAATCGAGGCGGGCATTATTGTCGGCGCAATACGCAAACGCCGCAGCAGATAGCGGCATTAGCACAGCTAAACAATATATAAATTTGTTTTTCAGCAGTTTGATGATGTGTAGCATTGTACTTTTTTTATAAAAACTCGGTTAACAATTTCAGTTTAAAGTTACTGAATGTTTTACAAAAAGAATACCATTTATTAAGTTTTTTTATGGCTGGGATAAACAAATTTTTAGCCTACTTGCAAAAAGCAACTGTCGCCGTAGCTCAGAAAACGGAAGTCGTTGTCTAAGGCGTATTTGTAAATGTCTTTCCAAACGTTGCCGATAGCTGCGGATACTAATAATAAAAGTGTGCTTTCGGGTTGGTGAAAGTTTGTTATAATATTGTTGACCACTCGATAGCGGTATCCAGGACATATCATTATGCCTGTGGATGCCTTGTACACTGTGGCATTGGAGCGTTCCATCACCTTTAATATATTAGATAGCGCTTCGGTGAGAGTGAGTGATGATGGCAAATCGTAGCATTCCCATTGGCTTAGATGTTCGCAAGTGTCTGACGTTGCGAGTTTTACTCCTATCCAATAGAGACTTTCAAGTGTTCTTACCGAGGTAGTTCCCACGGCGGTAATCTTGCCTTGGTATTTGATAAGGTCTTCTACAACTTGCTTATTCACAGCAAAAAACTCGCGGTGCATCTCGTGTTCGCCTATGGTTTCGGTTTTTACAGGCTTGAAAGTGCCTGCTCCAACATGCAAAGTGAGTTCGTCTATCTTGGTTTTCAGGCTTTTGAGCAATTCGGGACTAAAGTGCAAGCCGGCAGTGGGAGCAGCAACCGAACCTTTGAAATGCGAGTATACTGTCTGATAGTCGATAGTGTCGCTTTCTTCTGCCTTGCGGTTTAGATATGGTGGAATTGGAATGCTGCCTGCGGCGTCGATAATTTCAGAAAAAGAGTAACCTCCTGTCCATGAGAATTTTGCCACTATTTCTCCGCCCGCTATTTCTAACTTTTCGGCAGTGAGAATGGTTTCGCCGTTGGCACATTTAAGGGTGCGTGAGAGGTTGAAATTTTTCCAGCGCTTGAGATTCCCAGCAAGACAACGCCACATACAGCTATCCTTAGACGCAAAATTTGAGTCGTAATCGGCAGGAGTGTGCGGCTCGAGACAGAAAATCTCGATTCTTGCGCCGTTTTTGGTGAAAAATTCCAAGCGTGCGGGAATTACCTTAGTATTGTTTACCACCATCAATCCGTCGTCGGGTAGGAGAGTGCCGATGTTAGAAAAAATGGTTTCGGATATTTTTTTATCTTTGTATATCAATAGTTTGCACTTGTCGCGCTCTTTCAAAGGAAATTTTGCAATACGTTCGTCGGGCAGTGGATAGTTGAAATCTGCAATATGTATGTTGCCTGGTTGATTCATTTTATAACAATTTTTTTTAGTCTTTAATTTCTTATTAATCAGATGTTTATTAATTAAAATCAAAAAAATACGGTTATAATGGTATTATTGTCGTAAATTTTTGGCAAAAATAACTAACTTTGGCGCATGATAAAAGCAAATAAGCAATGAATTTTAAAAAAGGCGACAAAGTTCGTTTTCTCAACGAAAACGACCACGGTACAATAACACGAATATTGGCAAACGGCACTGTGATGGTGCTAAATAGCGACGATTTTGAAGTTCCGGCTCGAGTGTCAGACCTTATATTAGACTTGCCGATGACACCTCAGCGCAAATCTCAGCCCGAGCCCGAAAAACCAGCACCAAAGGAACGCACGGTACAATCTAAAACACAGCCCAAAGAGCGTAAGTTTGTGGATGTTAACGCCAACCACAACGACGACGATGTGTTTGAAATACTTTCTGCATTTGTGCCAACCGATCCGCACAAACCCGAAGAGTGCGACCTTGATTTATACCTCATTAACGACAGCCCTTACCAATTGGCTTACAACTACATAAAACCAGTTGGTCAAGCATTCGCAATGCACACAGGTATCTTAGAGCCCGACACAAAAGAGCTCTTGGAAACCATTCCGCGTATGGATCTCACCAAAATTGCATTTGTGAAATTTCAGATATTATTTGCCAAAAACGGTTTCGGCAAGATAATGCCTCCGTTGGAATGCGAGGTTAAGTTGCACGCTGCCAAGTTTTTCCAAGAGAATTTCTACAAGAGCAACGACTTTTTCGACGAGAAAGCTGTGATAAATTCGCTTTATACTAATTCGCCAATGGCTGAGGCTGTTAAAAATCTTGCTAACAATCCGTTGCCAAACAAAGACAACGCACAACCTCTTGCAAAAAAATCCGTTAAACCATTGAGCGACAAAGAGGTAGTTGACCTTCATCTTGTAGAGCTTATCGACGATGAACGTGGTATGACTCCAAAGGAAATGCTTGATTTACAAATGAATACATTCCGCCAAAAGATGAACGAGGCAATTAAAGACCCACATCTGAAAAAGGTGGTGTTTATACACGGCAAGGGCAACGGCACGCTCAAGCTTGAAATTCGTAAAGAATTGGAGCGCAAGTATCGCCGTTATAGTTTCCAAGATGCCTCGTTTGAGGAGTATGGAGGCGGAGCAACTCTTGTCTACGTAAAATAAAATCTCTTTACCGCAAAAAAACTAAAAAAAAACTAACGTATTATAATTTTATTCGTTACATTTGCTGAATGTTTCTACATCGATAACAACATAAAAAAAATGAGACACAGATTAACAAATATAGTAGCTGCCATAATCGCCTGTATAGTAGTGTTTCAGGCATGTACGCCGGTAAACAACAACAACGGCAACGGAGCTCAGACCGCACCTCCAAACACTGATCAAGCGCAGATGCTTGACCCAAACCATAGCGCACTTTTAAAGTTTAACGACAGGCTTTTCAACGTGCCTTCGCCCATTCAGCTGGCGGGAGTTATTCAGAAGGTGCAACTTCCTTATAATAAGGACCTTTTGAACGACGTAAACAAATACCAGAACTACACCACTACATTCAAACAGGCATTGAACCTTGGTATTTACGGTGCTAACCTCGGATATATCAATGTGTTTGAGCAACTGCCCGATGCCGCAGCTTATTTTGGCGCAATCAGAGCTTTGAGCAAGGAACTCGGCATTATGAACACATTTAATGAGGAGACCATGCAGCGCATTGAGCGTAACAATGGCAACAAAGACTCGCTTCTCTATATCGCCTCTATAATGTACAGAGAATCTGACCAATACCTTATGGATGCCGAACGTAACGAAGTGGGTGCTCTAATACTTGCTGGTGGCTGGGTAGAAAGCCTTTACCTGCTTACCCACATTCAGTCGGCTTCAGAGATGAAACCCGAAATTCAAGAGCTTATCGGTCAGCAAAAAGCCGCTCTCAACAATCTTATCGACATCCTTCGTCCATATTACGGACTTAGTTCAAACGAATACGACTCTTTCCTTGAAAATTTGTCGGAGCTTGCTGCTATTTTTGATGATATTATTGTTAAATATACTTTTAAATCTGTCTCCACCGACGAGGAAAAGAAACTTACCATCGTGGATTCCCAAACAGAAACCATTATCGACACACAACATATTGAAACAATTTCGCGCAAGATTGAACGTTTGCGCAATATGATTACTGAATAACACTTAAATATTACTAAAATGAATAAACCGCTGATTATCACAATATTACTTACAATTATGGCGTTTGTTTACAACGACGCCAACGCACAGGCCGACACACTGATAAATTTCTGCGCCCAGCATATCCCATCGTCGTACATCAGCGACGGTCAGGTTTATCAAACGGCTATTGCTAAGGAAGAAACGGCTGTGTTTCACGTTACATTCTATGGGGGAACAACTTATCGCGTGGCTGCATGCAGCGGTCTCAACGATGGCAACCTTCTTTTTACAGTCCGCGACAGCGAAGGTAACGAAATATTCGCCAACGTGGACCATAAGAACGCTCCTTATTGGGATTTTCAGTTCGCATCTACGGTAAACTGCGAAATTGAGGCGGTGCTCGACGACCTTGCACCAGATTCTGGTTTCGCTATTTTGTTAATCGGTTTCAAAAACTAAAAACACTTCCGCGCAATGAGTGAAAGCATTTTAAAAGCGTTGATGCAACTGTTTGCAATAATCGCCGCTTCAAAGGCTCAGGCGGAACAGAACAATATTGTAGAAACTTTTCTTCGACACGAACTTTCGCAAGAACTCGTTGACGAGTATATGGCCGTTTACAACGGGTTCTACAATCAATACAGAGGCAAACAAACCACCGACAGCAAACGCAAAAAGGCGGTATCGCTCAGCAGCACCAAGATTCTTGTAATATGCAACGTTATCAATAAGGAACTTGTTCAGCGTCAGAAGATTATTGTGCTAGTGCGCCTTTTGGAGTTTATCAGCAGCGACCGCAACGACGAAGTGTCGCAGCAAGAGCTGGAGTTTGTGCAAACCGTTGCCGAAAACATATTTATCAGCGACGAGGAATACCGCACAATACTCGATTTCGTGTTTTATTCTTCTAAAAAAGTACCGGATGGCGACAATATACTTTTGATTGATAATCACCACGATGCGCCAAAAGATAGTCAGGCAAAGCATATCTACAGCGAAAACCTTACCGGACAGATAATTGTGTTCGCAGTAAAGTCGGTGAATATGCACTTGTTTGTATTCAAGGGTATTAAAGAGCTTATGCTCAACGGTCAGGTGCTCAACCCAAACCGTGTGCATGTGTTTTCGGCTGGCTCGTCGATACGTGGCGGTAAGATTAAGCCAATCTATTACAGCGATATAGTATCTATCTACAATTACGATAAGACCAAGGCAAACATTGTTTTTGAGGTCAACCGCCTTGAATACAAGTTTAATAATGGCACTGTGGGACTGCATAGCATGAGTTTCCTCGAAAAGAGCGGCAAGATTGTAGGCATTATGGGTGCGTCGGGAGCTGGAAAAACTACCCTCTTAAACGTGCTCAACGGCAATCTCAAACCGTCGTCGGGCGAAGTGCTTGTAAACGGCATCAATGTGCATAGAAACAACGGTCTGCTCGACGGTTTGATCGGATATGTGTCGCAAGACGACCTCTTGATAGAGGAACTTACTGTATTTCAGAATCTTTATTACAGTGCGAAACAGTGTTTTGGAAACTATACGAGGTTTCAGCTTTACCGCACGGTGCTAAAAATGCTCAAAAACCTCGGTCTTTACGAAATACGTAACATGCGTGTGGGCAACCCGCTCAACAAACGAATAAGCGGTGGTCAGCGCAAACGTTTGAATATTGCATTGGAACTTATCCGCGAACCTTCCATCCTCTTTTTGGACGAACCTACTTCGGGTCTTTCTTCGCGCGATAGTGAAAATATCTTAGACTTGCTCAAAGAGTTGACCATCAAGGGAAAACTCGTTTTTGTGGTAATCCATCAGCCTTCGAGCGAAATATTCAAGATGTTCGACAGGCTTATCATACTCGACACCGGAGGTTACCTTATTTATACCGGCGACCCGGTGGAGAGCATCTCATACTTTAAGAGCAAAATCCGTCAGGCCAACTGGAACGACAGCGAATGCCCTGTCTGCGGTAACGTCAACTCCGAGCAGATTTTCAATATCGTTGAAAGCCGCATTGTAGACGAGTACGGCAACGCCACGCAAACCCGCAAGATATCACCCAAAGAGTGGTGCGAGTATTTTAATCAGGAGGTTGGAAAGGAAAAACGGCATTCGGTGCTTGTAAAACGTCTGCCCGAAATCAACTTTAAGATACCAGGTTTCTTAAAGCAGTTTTCAATATTCGTTAAGCGCGACGTGCTTGCAAAACTCAGCAACGCACAATACATGCTTATCAACTTTTTGGAGGCGCCATTGCTGGCTCTGTTGCTCACCTTTATAATAAAGTATCGCAATATATCTCGCGACAATGCCGATGGATATGTGTTCCTCGACAACAGCAACCTGCCTGTTTATCTCTTTATGGCGGTGATAGTGGCTCTCTTTGTGGGACTTACGGTGAGTGCGCAGGAGATTATCAAAGACCGGAAAATACTTAAACGAGAGGCGTTTCTTAACCTTAATAAGGGGGCGTATCTCTTGTCGAAAGTGGTGATATTGCTGTTTCTGTCTGCTTTCCAGGCATTTACGTTTGTGCTTATAGGCAATTCGGTTCTCGAAATTCACGACCAGTTTTTCAAATATTGGCTGATGCTGTTTGCCGTGTGGGTTAATGCCAACATTATGGGTCTCAATATTTCGGATGGCTTTAAAACTACGGTAACTATCTATATATTAATACCTTTCTTAATAATTCCGCAGATTATCCTCAGCGGCGTGCTTGTAAGTTTCGACAAGCTTAACCCCACTATTTCGAGTCCCGGCAAGATTCCGTTTTATGGCGAATTATTTATTGCACGATGGGCTTACGAGGGTTTGTCGGTAGAGCAGTTTATCAACAACAAATACGAACAACCGCTCTATCAGTTTGAAAAAGATATGCAGAATGCGCTTATAAAACGAGATTTTTGGTTGACATTGCTTGACAATAAGCTCAACGCCTACGAGCGCAATAAGAATAATCCAGATCGTGCCGCCGACATTGAGAGCGATTTCCTCACCATACGCAACGAAATTGCCAACGAGTTGGAAGATAATCCAGGTGTGAAACCGTTGTTTGATTACCACGACCTTACTCCGCAAAATATGGACGCCGACCTGCTAAAACAACTCCGTTTCTATTTTTCGCAGTTGAGATCGAGCTACATCAGCCGCTTTAAGAGCGCGTCGAAACAAAAGGATGCCTACATTCAGCAGCAGCAAGCCACACCTCAGCTCAAGGAGCAGTATCTTGACCTCAAACGCCGTTACCACAACGACGCTCTCGCCGACTTTGTTACCAACAACCGCGAAACCGAGCGTGTAATTGAATACAACAACCACCTTTACCAGAAGGCGTCGCCGATATATCTCGACCCGCGCAGCAAGTTCCTTAGAGCGCATTTCTACGCTCCTCGCAAACGTCTGGGCAATTATTATATCGAAACATACTGGCTCAACCTCGGCGTTATTTGGTTTATGAGCATAATACTTTATGTCCTGCTTTACTTTGGCGTGCTTAGGAGGATTCTCAACCGTAGCGAAAACATCTCGCGCGACTATAAAGACAAGCACGAGGCCAAGATAAAGCAGAAGGGCAACGAGGCTTCGGTATCTAACCGCAAACGCCGCCGCTCGTTCCAAGACCTCAGGATTTGGAGATAAGTTTATAAAAAAATATAATACAAATGAATAAGAAGATTTTTGTTATCGCCGCCGCCGCACTGCTTGGCGTGTCGGTATCGTGCAACCGCGCCAAAAAAGCCGACAAGATGGCTGAGACGCTCACTTTTCAATCCGCAAAGTTCGACACCATTGTAAATCTCGTAAAGGATGACGCCAACTCGCCCAAGAGCACTATCAACATCGACCTGATTTACGCCACTGGTCCCAATGCCTCGCAGATCAACGAGGAGATTCTAAAATCGGGAATACTGCCGGCTGAGGATCTCAAACGCGGTGAAAAGAAGACCGTTCCCCGGGCGCTCGAAATATTTGTAAAAAACTATGTGAAAGGATATAAGGAAGACTGTCTGAAAGCCTACAAGGAAGATCCAGAAGGCGTTTACGAATATGAGTTCAAGGTAACGAGCCAAATCTCCTACGGCCGCGACAGCGTTATCAACTACCGCGCCACACAGGAGGCATACAGCGGAGGTGCTCACGGCAACACTGCCACCTTTGTGATGAATTTCGATAAGAACACCGGACACATCATCACCAAGAACGATATCTTTAAGGACGGCACCGACGAAAAACTGCTCGAAATCATTGTCGACAAGGTTTGCAAGCATTTCAACGCCACCGACCTCGACGACCTTGCCGAAAAAGAGGGAGTTTTTGAGATGGACGATCCGTTTATCCCCACGCTCTTCACCCTCGGCACCGATGAAATCACTTTCATCTACCTTGAAGGCGAGGTAGGACCTTACTCTGCAAGCGAAATCAGAGCAGTGATTCCGTTTTCTGAGATTAAAGATTTGATGAAATAGTTTTATTCAGTAAGCATAAAAAAGGGGAAATCTCAGATTTTCCCTTTTTTTATTTTCACGAAATTATTGGGTGCGGTGTTTTAGCTGCCAGATTTTCCGTTTGGTCCAGTTGATAAGGCTCCTAATAGTTGACGTGTTATAAGTTTGGCAAAATGATTTTAATATGATATCATTGCTGTCGGTTGTGTTGCAAAAGTTTAAGTCGCGTTTTTCATCAGCGGTGACGGTTTCGTAACGTGTAGTGCTCCCTACATTAGTGCCAGAACCATCTGCACCGCCGTTTAACACATAAGAGCGGGTGGGGTAAATTGTTGGCATTCCTGCTTTGAATCCGGCGTAACAAAAACGTATCGACCATGAATTAATTTTTCCTTCCACTTGCTTTAACAACATGGTGCTTAAATCGTTGCCTGCAATATTAAATTGTTTTACGGCGTTGTTGTCGGCAAAAAAACTGTTGAAATCTTTGTTTTGCCAATCTACCAGTTCCCAGCGGTTTTTCCAAGTTCCCCATCCCCATGAACAATTGCGCATAATAGGGTATGTGTCGTATTTGTAGCCGATGGGAAGAGTGATGCGTGGTGTGTACCCTGCTATCGAAAATGCATCGGTGTCTTTGTAGTAATCGAGAGCGGTTTTCATATACCGAAGGAAATAAGGCGTTACCACTAAGTCGTCTTCTAAAACTATTGCTTCTTCAAATTCTTCAAATATGGAGCTAACGCCGTTGATGATGTTTTTTGCCAGACCGATATTTTTACTGCGAAATACAGCTTTAATGCTTTTGAATCCTGAAATATCCTGAATCGTCTCTGCCACCTCAGCCACCTTTTCATCTTCTTGATTTTTAGCTCCGTCGGCAAAAATCACAACATTGGTTTCTGAACTTTCTGCATTTTGTAAAAGACTGTTGATAAGTCGTTTAAGATGCTTGGCTCTGTTGTATGCGAATATTATTACAGGAGGATTCATGGTATCTTTGTCTTTCTTGAAATCTAACACTATCTATTTGTTTATCATAATCTTCCGTCGATGAGTCCGCGGTCTAAAAATCCTTTCACGTCGTATACCACGCCGCTGTCGGTTCTTAAAAACTTACGAGGGTTGATGTGGGCAAACTCATTGTGCGATACGGTGAGTATCACTGCGTCAAACTGATAGTATAAATCTTGCAAAGTTTGGTCGGTGAGTGTGATACCGTATTCCTTGTAGGTTTTTTCATGGTCAGCCCATGGGTCGAAAACGGTGATGTAGCCGGTGTATTCTTTGAGTGTGGAGATAATGTCAATCACCTTTGTGTTGCGTATGTCGGGACAGTTTTCCTTGAATGTGAACCCGAGCACGAGTATTTTTGAATCTTTTACCAGGATGCCTTTCTTGTTCATCAGTTTTATCACCTGGTTGGCTATATAATCGCCCATGCTGTTGTTGATACATCGGGCAGCAGGCATAATGTGTGGCAGCATACCAAACACCTGAGCCTTCTGTATCAGGTAGTAAGGATCAACGCTTATGCAGTGTCCGCCCACAAGTCCGGGTTTTAGTTTTATGAAATTCCACTTAGATGACGCAGCCTCAATCACATCGTTGGTGTCGATATCCATGGCGTTGAATATTTTTGCCACCTCGTTCATAAAGGCTATGTTGACATCGCGCTGGGAGTTTTCGATAATTTTTGATGCTTCAGCCACCTTGATGCTCGGGGCTCGGTGCGTGCCGCTGGTAAGCACCGAATTGTAAATATTATCCACAATATCAGCTACTTCGGGAGTAGAGCCTGAGGTTACTTTCTTGATACTTTCGATGGTGTGGAGTTTGTCGCCAGGGTTTATGCGCTCGGGTGAATATCCAGCAAAGAAGTCGGTGTTGAGTTTCAATCCAGAAACCTGTTCGATTACCGGCAGGCACTCTTCTTCGGTAACGCCTGGGTAAACTGTTGATTCATAAACCACTATGTCGCCTTTGGATATTACCTTTCCAACGGTTTTGCTTGCTTCAATTAGTGGCGAAAGGTCGGGACGGTTGTTGATGTCGATTGGTGTGGGAACTGTAATGATATAGAAATTGCACTCTTTGAGGTCGTCTATGTGATATGTGCAGTAAAATCCATTGTGTAGAGCGCTTTGTAACAAGTGGTCGGAGAGTTCCAATGTGCTGTCGTGACCTTGGTTGATTTCGTTCACCCTTTGATTGCTGATATCGAAGCCGATGGTAGAATATTTGGTTGAGAAAAGGCGAGCCAATGGCAATCCCACGTATCCCAATCCAATAACGGCTATTTTGGGTGAAAAAGTCATGATTTTTTTATTATTATGTTTAGGCAAAGATAGGAAAAATCAGAAAAAAATGCCGTCTGATTAGAAAAAATCTAACCATCGACGGCGTTCTCTCTTTATTTTATTATTGGTTTATTTCTTAACGGGGTCGCAGGTGAGGTCTACACCGAGTTTTTTGAATATTTTGCGGTCTACCTCGCTGAGCATTACTGTGGTATGTACTTGACAACCTTTGAGTTTGGGCAATTGTTCAAGTGCGCGTTTGCAGTTGTCGTCTTTGAGACTAAGTGCCGCAAGAGCCACAAGCACCTCGTCGGTGTGAAGGCGGGGATTGTTGCCGTGAAGATAGTTAACTTTCATATTCTGAATGGGTTCTATCATTTCGGCAGGAATAAGTTTAATGCTGTGGTTGATGCCTGCAAGATGTTTGGTGGCGTTGAGAATCAACGCTGCACTTGTGCCAAGAAGTGCCGAAGTTTCTGATGTTATGATAGTTCCGTCTTCTAATTCGATGGCGGCAGATGGTACTTTCGATTTTTCGTAACGCTCTTTGGCTGCAACGGTAACTTTGCGGTCGGCGGTAGAAATTTTGGCTTGCTGCATCAGGAGTTTTTGCTTGTTTACCTCGCTTTCGTCGCATTTGGCATCGGCAAAACTGTTGAGCGTTGAGTAATAGCGTCTTATGATTTCTTGTTTTGAAGCCTCGCAGCAAACATCATCGTTGATAATGCAGTTGCCAGCCATATTTACGCCCATATCGGTAGGCGATTTGTAGGGATTTTCGCCGTAAATGCCTTCAAATATGGCATTTAGCACGGGGAAAATTTCAATGTCGCGGTTGTAGTTTACTGTGGTTTCGCCGTAAGCCTCAAGATGAAACGGGTCTATCATGTTCACGTCGTTGAGGTCGGCTGTGGCAGCCTCGTAAGCCATATTTACGGGGTGTTTCAATGGAAGATTCCAAATCGGGAAGGTCTCAAATTTGGCGTATCCAGCCTTGATGCCTTTTTTGTTTTCTTGGTACAACTGACTTAGGCACACTGCCATTTTGCCGCTGCCGGGTCCGGGTGCTGTTACTACCACAAGCGGACGGGTGGTTTCTACATAATCGTTTTTGCCGAAACCTTCATCGCTGTCGATTAACGCCACATTGGTGGGATAGCCTTCAATGGTGTAATGATAATACGTTTTGATATTCAAGCGTTTAAGACGGTTGCGGAATGCCTTTGCACTGTCCTGACCTTTGTAGTGAGTGATTACCACCGAGCCAACAAATAGGCCGCGTTTTTGAAACTCGTCGCGGAGGCGGAGCACGTCGTTGTCGTAAGTGATGCCGATGTCGCCGCGCACTTTGTTTTTTTCGATGTCTACCGCGCTGATTACAATAATGATTTCCACGTCGTTAGCCACCTTCATAAGCATTTTTAACTTGCTG
>JAGCYI010000261.1 GCA_017960885.1 Bacteroidales bacterium | reverse complement strand
TAGGAAGCATTGCTAACTATAGCAGTATCTCCTTTAAAAACAAAATCACAAATTCTATCGTCGATGTGTGTAATATATGGTTGGTATTCATTCTTTTTTTTAAGTATCGAATCTACACACAGAGAATAAATAGTATTGTAGGTAACATTATTAACATCAAGGTTTCCATTACGAAATATTGGAATATCACCAAGTATTTCATCCGGACAATCTTCTATTTTAATGATACCTGCAATCGAATCTAATGTATTGAGATTGTAACAAGTGAAAAGATAATGATCTGGATTGCCCATAAAATTTTCCACAATCAAAACGGTATCAGCGTACACAAAATATACCCCATTGGGATTATCTTCTGGAGTTGGAAGTTGTTGTAACTTATAGTTTTCAACCTCAGGCATTTGCATATCTTCAAAATATGTAATGTTATCTACATCTGGTGATGGATATAGATGTTTGCTATTGTTTTGACACGAATACAAACACATAGCGACAATAATAAATGTTAGTTTTTTCATATTAATTGTAATAAGATTTAATTCGACTTATTATTTTTTGCTTCTTTAACATAACTTTTAAATTCTTTTTTTTGTTCTTTGCGAGAAGCCCCAGCTGCTTGCATTTCACCTATCCGAGCCAATATATTGGGGTGTGTTTTGTGATATTCTTTTTGTATAGCAGTATAGCGGCTATTTGAATAATTAGAAAATGCAGAACCATCCTTGAAAAATACCATACAAACTTCGTAGTAATGTGGCGAATATTTTTTGTAATTGGTTAAATCACATTTTTTATAACAATGTTCTTTTTCACTCCAATAGTCTTGACATACCACAGCCACTATAACCTCGTTTGACCATGCATTATTTCCTAATAGAATGTCAAAAGAATCCCTTTGAAGTGCAGTATAAGGTATTACTATGCCACTTTTATTTTTATATTGGTTAAAACAACACTTACCAGCATTACGATTACCTATTGTAAGATTAACAGTTTTTGCTGTATCATTTATATTTTTAAATTCTAAACTCATTGATGGCTTTTCAATAGATAACAACCATGAACCATCCCAATTAGAATCAAATATGAGAGAATCGCCCATATATTCTTTATGATATGGCATTAACCAAAAATCTTTTATTTTTTTTGTATCATAATAAGGCTTTGATTTATCATATTGCGCAGAAAGAGAATATTTTGCCGCCACTACAAACACTGTATCAACCATATAGTCTTGTGCTGATACTATTATTGAGTTTAGTATAAAACTAAAAATTAGTATTATTTTCTTCATATTTTATTATTTTAAGGGTTAATACTATTATTCTATTCGTTGTCTTTAATCAATTTATACAAAAATGTTTCTTCTTCTGAATTTGCGCTGCAAAGATAAATATTACCGGTTTGCTCGTTTACAGAAAGTAAAAAATCATTTACTTCAGGATTATTAATTTTGATTCTACGTTTGAGATTATTGTCATAATCAAAACACCAAATTTCTTGGTTTGTAAAATCCTCTTCTCCTGACATTAAGGAAGGTGAATTATTATTAATCACATAGAAATATTTTTCAGTTTGACATGCCTTGTAAAAAAAACTTGCAAATTTGCCATCTTTAGGCCATAACATATTATCTTTTCCTACCGGCTCAAATATCATATCTTCATAATTACGATATTTATACTGTTTGATCAACTCAAAATTTTTATCGTAAATGTTGATTACAGGGAAACTGACCCAAATTTCAAAATATTGATCTAATTTTGTATTATAGAAAAAACTACGGTTTGTAGCATCAAATGGAAAACACTCTTTGTTTGCTACAGTTTTATTGAAACTCTGCCCTGTTTTACTACTAAGAGCCATAAAATTGGGGACTTCAGGACTTACGCCAAAACCATTAACATAGGAAACATTGCTAACTATAACAGTATCTCCTTTAAAAACAAAATCATGAATTAGCTCGTCGATGTGTGTAAGATATGGTTTGTATTCATCCTTTTTATTAAGTATCGAATCTACACTCAACGAAGTAATTGTATTGCAGGTAACATCATAAACATCAAGGTTTCCATTACGGAATATTGCCATAGCACCAATCATTTCATCTGGGCCGTCTCCTCTTTTAATGATACCGGCAATGGAATCTAATGTATTGAGATTGTAGCAAGTAAAAACATTATGTTCTGGATTCCCCATAATATCTTCCACTATCAAAACTGTATCAGCGTACACAAAATATGCCCCATTGGGATTATCTTCAGGAGTTGGAAGTTGTTGTAACTTATAGATTTCAACCTCAGGCATTTGCATATCTTCAAAATATGTAATTTTATCTATGTCTGGTGACGGATAGATGTGTTTGTTGTTTTGACATGAATATAAGCATAAAGCCAAAACACAAAATATTAGTTTCTTCATATTAATTGCAGTGTTATTTAATTTGACTTATTTTTTTTCATGATATTCTCTTTGTTTATCAGCATAGAGGCTTGCATATCTTTCAAAAGCAGTATTATCCTTGAAAAATATCAGACACACTTCGTAATAATGAGGCGAATATTTTTTGTAATTTGTTAAATCACATTTTTTATAACACTGATCTTTCTCACTCCAATAATCTTGACATACAACAGCCACTACAACATCTTTTGACCAATCATTATTTCCTAACAGAATGTCGATTTTATCCCTTTGAAGTTCAGTGTAAGGTACTACAGTGCCACTTTTGTCGCCTATCACCATTTTGTGTTGTTTTAAACGCCACTTCCAACCAGTGTGATTAGATTGTAGTATATTTACATTTTTTATCGTATCATTATTATTTTGAAATTCTAAACTCATTGTTTGTTTTCTAAATATTCTGATAGGATCTTTGATAGTCATAAACATAGTATAATCCCAGTTAGAATCAAACAATAGAGAATCACCAAAAATATATTCTTTATAATATGACATAACCCAAAAATCTTTTATTTTTTTTGTGTCGTAATAAGGAATTGGTTTGTCATATTGTGCTGAAAGAGAAAGTTTTGCAGCAATTACAAATGCTGTATCAAACTTAATTACTTGAGCTGATACAATAGTTGAACTTAGTATACAACTAAAAAGTAGAATTATCTTCTTCATATTCGTTAATATTACTTAATTGTTAATAAATCGTTTCTGCAAAGATAAAATAATAAAAAAGTGAAATGCAAATCATGGTTTGTTGCAAAAATGGTTAAAACGTTAAAAATCAAATGATAAGCAAAATAAAATGCAACAATATTAATTTAATGTTAACAGCGTTGCGCTCGTGCAACATAACGGATTCTTTGAGCAATTGATTAATTTACAGTGATTTATTACACCAGCCGCTTATTGGTTTCGCGACTTGATTCGCGACTTGATAGAACGCAACGAAGAAGCCTCAATGCCCAAAATAGACATCATTTCGGTTTCAGACTTTCCATAATCGCACAAAATAAGATACAATAGTTGGTTATCTGTAAGATTAGTATAGCATTGACCTATCTTTTTAACGAAGTCAGGATTGTTAAATGCATAGTACGCTCTCAGCAAGTTGACATTTTTCAAGTCTTTGGCATCGAAATGGATATTGTCTTCAATCTTTTTCATCAGATAAGCCCCTTCAGCATTAATCTTGTTGTAATCAGACAATTGCTTGAGCATTTCCACCTCTTTACGTTCCTTTTGCGCTATCACCGCCTTTAAATCAGCGATTTGAGACTTAGATTTCAAATAATTATCTTCAATATGGCGGGTAGAAGATAATTTGATGTTGTATCGCCGGACAATAAAAAAGACAAATACCACAGATACAATAATAACCGCAAGAAGAGAAACTATAAATGCGGCTATACTTACCTCACTTTGTTTTGACGAAACTTCTTGCTTATCTATAGTTTCATTTATTCTTGAGATAATAGAATCTTTTTGATTTATAATCATTTGAGTGTATGCTAATGCCATGGCGGTATCACTGTTATATAGCCGGCACTTAACTGCGATGTCCAAAAAATCGATATTCTGTTCGGGCCAGCTGCCATAAATATTGGCAACGGATATAGATTCCGCCTCTGCAAACCTTTTTTGGTTGAGGTAGTATTTGGCTATATTACACTCAGCCATGGGATTAGGACTACGCTCTGCTGACTTTTTGAAATAGTATAACGCGCCAACACTGTCGGTATTTATCAACAACTCTCCTAAGGCATTATAAACCAGAGATATATCAGAGGGGTTAATCCAGTTATCCATAATAAGAGCCTTGTGATACCAGTCACTGGCACTGTCGTTTTGATTCAGCTGCCGATACAAGAACGCACGGTTAAGAAAAGCGTACGACAATTGGGCTTTGTTTCCAGATTGTAGAGAATAATTCAACTGCCTGTCGGAATAGACTTTAGCTGTTTCCAAATCATTGGTGTAATAGCACAACAGCAATTTCAACCAGTTAATTAGCGAGAGCTCCATAGTAAACTCGTTGTCAATAGCCATTTGTTCCGCTAAATCAATATACTTCTGCGACTTACGATATTTATTGTTTTGGTAATAGTAGGCACTTCTATAAAAGAGGGTCTGCACCAGCTTACGTCTGTCGCTGTGGTTTGTATAATACTGCTCGGTAAAGTCAAACAGGGAATCAATTCTTGATGAGGGAGGCTGCTGATAATCAAGCTTCAACTTAATAAGGTTATAGTAAGCCGATTCGTTCTCGTTGGCTGTTGACATATCAAGAGATGCGAACATCTTTTTTGCAAGCGGCTCATTCTTCCACATAATAAGGCTGTCGATGCGTTCAATCTGATGATATAGTGCGGTAGGCTTGTCATTGCAAGATGTCAAGCCCATCATCATTATTGCGGCAACTAATATGGTCAACAGCCATTTCATACTATCCTTTTTTGGCTACAAAAATAGAAGATTATTCTTAATCTTCACACCTTTAATTTTTCTAATTGTGGAAGGGTTTCTTCGGTTAGGAAAGTTCTTTGTTGCGCCTTAATAGAATAGCACTTAGGCTGGGAATTGTTGCTGCACGAGGAGAAACAAACCACAATCAGTAATACATATAATAAACTTAGTTTCATATAGTTGTCAACATTATTTGTTTTTATAAAAATTGCTTTTAGCCTGTTCATTTTCAAAAACTATCACACCAAACTCAAAATAATGTAACGATTTTTTTGAATAGTCTGATTGAGAACAATGCTTGTAACTTTTATCAGCCGCATTCCAATAATCTTGACAAATAGTTTCCAACTTCAACTCATAACGACCATCAACAAACTCAAAAGATTTACTTTCACATGGAATAATGGTGTAAGGTTTAAAACTGTTTTTGTAATCGCCAATCGACATTTTTCTTAATTTGAATTCTTTGTCGATGCCATTGTAATCACTATTTCTAAATTTTAGCGACAATGTAGAATCGTTTGACAACTTGTAACTTGACAAGAATTTGACCTCCTTTTTTCGATCAAAATCGATAACTATATCAAGAATTGTGTTATCTATAAGAGTATTATTTAGATACTCTTTAAAATACATAGTATAAGATAAGTCTTTTAAAGATGTCACATTATAAACATATCTGTCTTTAACTTGATAATCTTCTCTGATGATTTCATATTTTGTCTGTGCAAAAAGTTGAAATGATGTAACGGTAAAAATTGCTGCTAATAATAGGTGTTTCATTTTTATGTTATTTAAATGTTAATAAATTTATTACACCGCAAAGTTAATATAACAACACATAGTAACAAACACATTTTTATTGCATTTTGATTTAAAATATTGACAATAAGCCTATAAGCAAAACAAATTGCAACAATGTTAAACTAATGTTAACAGTATTGCAATACTGCAACAAATTGCAATGATCTTGCAATTGCTTGAAATAAAGTATTTTGTAAAATTATTTCAAAATACATTTAAATAAAGCATTTTTGCCGTTTTCGTCTCTACTCGTTAAATAGATAGTATTAGATTCTTCACTATATGAAACCTGTAAAGGATTATATAATGTAGATTCTGGTTTTAGCCTTCGTTTAAAATTCATATCTGTATCAAAAATCCAAATTTCATAATCTTTATTTTGAATTTTGTCTAAATGTTCCGGCGACTTTATCTCCTTATACTTGAGATTGCATCTAACATTGGAGACGATAATAAAATTGTTAGTTTTACATTTTAATTAAAAAAAATTGGATTATCTTCAAGGTAAGCTATTGTATTAATTTCGCCATGTAATGATAATTTACAATCTTCATATTTTGAATCTCTATATTGTTTTATTATGTTAAAATTTTTATCGTAAATACTAATTACGGGAAATCTATTCCAGCAAACAATATATTTTGAATTACTGTATGTCATGGTTCGCATTACAGAAGGCGCTGGAATATTTTTTTCATTCTTAGGATATTTTTGCAAAGCCTTACCAGTTTTGGCATCATACAACTCAAATTCAGGAACTTCATCTACATCAAAGCCTTTTATAAACATTCCATTGGCGCTTACTATTGTATCATTGCCTAACAATGCAAAATCTGTCATCATAAAAGCATCGTGATATAATATTTTTGGTACGTAATTATATCTTTTTATAACAATAGAGTCCATATTTATCTGTGTAAAGGCATGAAGGTTTCCATCTTTTAACAATAAATTTTCATTATTGAAATGACCACCAAAACTCAAAAACTCATTGGGGCCATCTCCTTTTTTTAAATATCCTGCGATTTCTTGTTGTGTGTTTAGGTTATAAACACATATAACATAAGGATTTGAATTTGAATTTGAATTATTGTTCAATAAAGGATTTGCATTGTTTCTAACAACCACCAAAGAATCTTGATATACATAATAATTGCTATTTTGATATTTTGCTGGCAGGGGAATTTTTTCCATAGTAAATGTTTCTACTTCAGGCATATTCTCGTCTGTCAACATTGTTACTTCGTCGGGAACTGGATAATAACAATCTTTTTTTACCCGGTTTTCGCTTTTTATCCGATTTTCGCTACATGAAGCAAAAATCAGAAGGATTAACACAAATACTACGTTTTTCATTGTTTAGTTTTTATTTATTTATACCGCAAATGTATTTTTATTTTTGGAAAAAATAATGAGGCACTTTTTAATTTGCTTTTCCAAAAAAACATCGGTATCTTTGCAGTCAGTATCATTACAATGTAATTCTAATTCAAGATGAGCAGATTTAAAAGACTAGACGTTTTAAACACAATGATTTCCACCGGTATAGTACCGTTGTATTACAATGCCGATGTGGAAAAGGTAAAAACCGTGGTAAAGGCCTGTTACGATGGCGGCGCACGTGTTTTTGAATTTACTAACCGTGGCGACTATGCCCACGAGGTTTTTGAGCAAGTGAACAAATGGTGTGCTACCGAATGT
>JAGCYI010000260.1 GCA_017960885.1 Bacteroidales bacterium | reverse complement strand
GTTTTCGTTGCCCGAAGGTGCGCTTTGAAACGGAGGTTTCAGGATGCTCCAATCGTGCGGGAGGTCAACATTTTGCCACGAAGTAGGCACGTTGGCGGTGTCGTTGTTGAGCGCAAACTGCCAACCGAGGTTGATGTTGTTTGCCAACTGAGCATTTGCCGCGGCCGCCATAAGCAACATCGCAGCGGAGATAATTGTCTTCTTCATTTCTTAATGATTAAGTGATGAGTAATATTGAGCAAAGGTAAAAAAATTATATAAAATCCAAATCCTTAGGAAATCCTAATATTGTATATTTCCCATTTTCATCGATGTCGATTTCCATATAATTGGCATCTTGTATTTCATAATCAGCATATCGTTTTGTTAAAAACAATATTTGCTGATTCGTAGAGCCAATCCATTGATTATCAATCGTTCTTCGATTTTCATCATATCTGCCTACTATAAGAATATCTAATACGGATTTTATTATTGATTTGTCGGTATTGTTTATTTCTGACAATTCGTAGCCTGTAAAGACCATTGTAGATAATTCAAGTTGCTGACATTGGAAGCAAAGATCATATACCTCTGACAACTGGTCAAGTGGTTCGCCGCCAAGGATTGTAACGCCTTCAACATCCTCTGAGGAGATTTTTTTTACTAATTCTGCGGTAGAATAATCAGTTTTTTTTTCAAAACTCCACATTTCAGAATTCCAACAGCCTTTGCAACGCAAAGAACAACCTTGGACCCAAATTACAAATCTGCATCCGGGTCCATATATGTAACTTTGTTCCTCGATATGCGCAACATTCATTGTTAGTAAGTGTATCTTACAAGCACAAGTTTTATCTTGTTGTTTGCCATTGTCTCTTTTACCGAATAGCCTTTTGCCTTTGCTTTTTCGATAATGGATTTTTTTTGTTTTTCAACAAATGCTTTGCGTTCTTCCTCCATTCTGATGCGTTCTTGTTCCAGACGTTGACGCTCAGCCTCGGCTATGGCCTCTTGTCGTGCTTTCTCGATTTCTTCTAGTTTCTTTTGATAAAGCACTTCATAATGCTTTCCAATTTCTGACACGAAATCGGCTCTATTTCTATCAGTATAAGAATATGCTGCAAGATAGTATTTACCGTTCACATCTCTTTCAAATGTCTGATAGCCCATAACTCTATCTTGAATATCAGTGATTATACTATCGCCCTGAACGGTGATTTTGCATCCAATTTGTTCCAATGCCAGACAAAGAATTTCTTTGTCGATAAATGGTGTGGCGGTTTTAACTACACAACTCATCTTTGTTTGTTTTTAATAACATTTGAATTTCGGTTAACTTCTGTTTGGTAATACTCGTCAGTTTTTTTTACAGACTGCATCATTTCGTTTTCATCGAGGAGTTCTTGCAATTCGGCAAGGCACATTTCGCCTTTTATGCCATCTGTCGAGGCATTAATTTTGCCGTTTTCGTCGATGGTGATTGTTATACGTTGTTCTGCCATAAGCAATTGACTTTTATTTGGTTGCACATAATTCTGCTTTCAGACGTTCTGATTCCTGTACGCCCAATTCATAATCCTCCCAATAGTCTATTGCAAGGTACGATTTGCCGTTTGATTGCCATAGTTTTCCAACTTTTGGAAGTTGAGGAAGATTCTGAATCTCAAACTTTTTCTCGATTTCTGAGTTTTTCTGTGAATTTTTATTCCCGCGATTGAAAACTTCGAGCGACGAGCCGCCACCTGTGTTTTCTGAACCGATTTTTTCGATTTCTTTTTGCTTGAAGTTCACTTGATTTTCAAGGTTTTTGATTTCCTTTTCACTCTTTTTGATGTCATCTTCAACTTTGTGAATGAATTTATCAGAGGTTTTATTATCCACCTTATTATCAAGTTTTGCTTTTTGCTCCTCCAATTCTTTCTTTTTGTCTTCGATTTGCGATTCTAAACGTTCAATTTCGTCTTTAAGGTTCGCTTTGTGGTTTTCGTTTTCAATATCAACGCCGTGTTTTGCAATTGAATAGGATACCTCGTTGATTTGTTTTATACATTCATCCCGTTTCTCCTTGGTAATTATCGAAAAATCAAGCATTTTGATTTCTTCGATTTTGGTCTTCAATTCTCCAAACTGTTGTTTTTTGCCAAGGAAGAACCTACTAATGCGTTTAGATAGAGTGGTTTCTCGTTTTTCCAATTTAGATATTGCTTCTAACAGAGATTCCATTTTTATGGCAATCTTTTTCTTTTCAGTTTCCCAATTAGAATATAGATTATGATCTTTTGCATTGTCGGGAAGATAAAACGGGACATTTCTCCACGAATAATTGATTTCGGCAGACATACCATCGTCCTTGAAATCAGGTTTTTTGTTTTCAAAATCTTCTTTCGGTAATAGTTGCTTCAAAACATTATCTGTCAATAGTTGTTCGCTCCTGTGTTTTATCTCGGAGGGCAACTGTTTTTCCTGACCGATGTAGACTATTTTTTTGCCAGACAGGTTTTTGCGTTTATCTTGTTCTACATAATCAAACAAAGTTCCCCACACATAATCATTGCCGGAGAATTTGTCTTCATCATAGAGGATGTCTACTGTTTTAGATTGTATTTGATTTTTGTTGTTGCTGATAATTTCAGTTGAGGCTTTTTGCCAAAATTGATAGCAAAAATGTTTGAATAGTTCAAGTATTTCGTTTTTTACCAAATCAAAGGAAAAATGCTCAACCAAAAGACTACCCTCTGTAAGTTGCCCTGCGAAAACAAAGCCTTTTGCCGCATTAGATTTCGGATTCGACAATATAACACTTCCAACATTGTTGATACCGCCATATCTTATAAGCGTTATTCCGCAAATTTTTTCCACATCTTTGGAAAAATCATTGACAAGAATGTAAAACTTTACACGAGATTTTGCTTTGTCGAAAACCTTTGCAATAATATCCTTGTCGGTGAGCGTTTCAGAGTAGATGCAGACAAAGCCGTCCGTTGTTGAGTTCAACAGTTGAAGGATTTTCTCTTTATGACCGCTGACAGAAACATTTGATTTCGGTTTCCAAAAATTATTGAGAACCATATCACCGTAGTTTACGGTTTCTGTCTTGTTGATTGGCTGTATTTTATTTTTTCCCATTTTTTCCATAGTTTAAATTGATAAATCATTCGGTGCATTCAAATGCCAAAACTCAGTCGAAAATTGTTCCGTTTTTGTTTTGAAACTATCAATTGTTGGGCTGTCGAACTTATTTGTATAAGCCTCGAAACCGTCTTCGCCATTAGTTTCAACAACCAATTTGTCGAAATCGGTACCGGAAACATAATCTTTTTTAACCTTCTGCATTAACAGATAATCTCTCCATTGTTTGGCATTTGCCATATCATACGGCATAATCTTTATGCTGTCAATAGTTCCGTCAAAATCAGACCATTTACACGAGAAATCGTTAATTTCGAAAGAGTCGTTGTTGTTAAAACGGACACGCATACGTTGATACTTTTCGTCCCAATTGGGAAGAATTTCTCTAATAACAGACTCTATTTTTTCTTCACGCTTAATTGGTTTTTGTCTATCTAATTTAGTCATACCTTCTTTGCCAATATTGCCATCGAAGAAACAAAATGTCGGTTTATCAGTTTCGATTATCAATATTGCAGTAATAGATTCTGTTTTATCAAACTTTTTACCTTTTAGGGTATTATTTGTCAAAACAAACTCAGCATAGTCGATTTGAGAATCTTTTTCCTTAGCAGGGACAATAAAATGGACATTCGAAGGGAATTTGATTGGATCATCAATTGTGCTGTATTCATTTGCCTTTTCACGACGGAAATACATAACTATGCTGCCGAAATAAGTATCATCATCAGTGTACCAAATTTTGTATTTTCCTTCCTCAGGTGTAGGCAAAAGTCCTGTTTCCTTGACTTCATATCCAAGTCGGGTAAGTTGCTTGTTTGTGTCATAAACGCCAATCTCTATGAGATAGTCGTTAATGCGGTTGTTGAGCAACTTGTCATTAAACCGTTTGCCTTTAAGATAATCTTGAATGTCAATGCGTTTAACATTTTTCTTTATCTTCATATAAACTGTTGCTGAATGTAGTTCTATGTTTTTTGTCAGTGTTATTTTCATATTGTTGTAGTTTGTTCTGCCAATTGTTTAAGATCATCGGATTTAGATTTGTTTAAGTAATAATTGTGGTCGCCAATGATTACGAGTTGAAATTTTGCTCTCGTAATGGCAACGTTGAGACGGTTTGGGTTGTCCATAAAGCCATCCCGTCGAGTCTGAACCATTGATAAGAACACAATATCTGCCTCGTGTCCCTGAAACTTATCCACGGTGTGAAGTTTTATGTTGATTTTGCCGTCCTCGATATTGAAGTCAGAAAACGCATTCTCTTTACCCGTCAGTTCCCTCAGTTTTTCACGGATTTTAGTCTCCTGTCCACGGTAAAACGTCAGGCACGCAACAGTCCATTTTCTACCTTCGGGTTGAGGATTGTTTTTGGCAAATTCTATAAAAACCTTTAAGTGAGAAATCAAGATTTTAACCTCTTGTTCGTTGTAATTGCGGTTGGTTTCGCCTTTAACATCAATCCAAACCCTGTGTTTTGGGTAACGGGAGAAATTCCATTTTCGCATTTTTGAAATGGGAATTGGGGTCACCAAATCCTGCAACGCTTTTCCCTCGCTGTAAAACCTTTCTCTTGGAAACTGAGAAATTTCAGGATGCATACGGTGCTGATATACAAGCGTCTGCCGGCGATAACGCAAATCTGAATCATAGAAACCCTCTGAAATAGTGGATTGCACTTTGTTTTTTCGACCCTTGATGCCGTGAACAAGTGACTCCAAAATGGACGGAAATGCCATAGCCGCTATTTGATTAATGTTCTCTTCTATTTGCGTGTTATCAACAGTTTTTGGCAACAAATCGGTTATTTCATCTGAATAATTCTTACTTTTGTTTCTCCCTTTCACAAGCCTCAACTGATGCTCGCGGTCGATACGCCACGCAATTTCTTCCGCCCAGTTTTTCTCTGCAAAATAACCATTGATGTGTTCTGCTATTTCAAAACTATCAGTTATATCTTTGCCTTTGTTACGGAAGTTGAAGCGATGTTTTTGCTGCCAACAATTATGCTCAAAAGCGTGCTGAGACGATAACCAATCATCTTCTTTCTGTAACAAAATTACGTGAGTTTCAGGAAATTTTTCCCAACATTTAGCAATCAAGTTCCTGTCTATAAACACGATGTCATAAGCAGCAAGTTGTAACTTGCAAACGTCTTTATAGTTCTCATTTTGAATGATATAAATCAATTTGTCTTCATAATCCTCTTTGCGGGATTCGATTTCGAAAAAAATATATTTTAGAGTCTCAAATCCAACAGGAATAATATATTTGTTGTATCTGCCCTTGATGCAGTCTTTTAATTTTTGAAGATAAAAACAAGCCTGTTGCAGATTGACGTCAAGTGGCTCCTCTCCATAGCGCACTTGCGAAATATTTGAGACAATCTCACCACGGTCTGTAAATGGCGAAAGTTGCATAACATCACCCGCAAGAATCCATTTTTTTGCATACAAGGCAGGAACAAGAAATTCTTGAAATGTAGTCTTGCTACTCTCGTCGATTATCAGGTAGTCGAACTCAGGGACTATGGGTGCGTTCTTTTCGCGATTTCTGAACTTCGGATTTTTTAATATTCCGATAGTAGTGCCGCATACAAGGTTGGCGGCATCGAGGAGAAAGTCTTCTGATATATCATTGTCTTCTATCAAATTGTCGATTTGAAACATCCTGACATCATCGTTGATACGGTTCTCGTCACCGATTCTTACGGGCAAAATATTGAATTTTTCCAACAATGACTCTCCTTCGTCGCGTTTCTCTTTCAGACGTTCCAAAACATTGTCGATAGCAACGTGTGTGCTGCCGCAAAGCAAAATTCGACCGCCATTTTTTATAATTTGGCATATCAATTCCAATATGACGGTAGTTTTACCTGAGCCGGGAGGACCTTCAAGAATTGCGAAATCAGGTGTGTTGAGTGCTTTGTTTACAAACTCACGTTGTTCATAACATCCGCTGCGTGTTGCATCTTTGATTACCTCCCAATCATTGATTGAATCACATTGAGGGTGTCGCCAATTTGTCTTTTCCCGATTATTAAATAGGTAGATAAGATTAATGTGATTGCCAACAGGCATCGTTCTCAAAGTAGTGATTGCTTCCAATTGTTTTTCAAGTTGGTATGTATTGACTTTAACTTTGAGGACTTCTCCTTCGGGGAAACAATACTTATATTTTTCACCTTTTTTGCGAAGTACTAGTTTATACTCATTTTCACGTCCTTCTGCCACCTCATATGTATTACCGTTGTCATCATTAATTTCAATGTCATCATCAAAGAAATATCTCAACGGCGAAAAAATCTGTGTGTCTTCACCTTGATAAGAATCGTCGATTTCTGCCAACTGAATCCAATAGAAATCTTTGTCGCGCTTTTTTGGGCGTTCGATAGTAAAAACCAAGTTTCCAGAAAAAACATTTTTGTCGTAATCGTTGCCATTTTTAAGTGTCAACGACAAGCCGTTATGTTCTAAAAACGAAAATTTTGAACCGTTGTCGAATTTCAATTCTTCAAAGTTAATAAAAGCCGACAACTTTTCTCCTTGAATTTCTTTTTTGTTTTCAGGGAGCAAATTGCGTTCTTTTTTATCTTTTACGTAAACAATTATCCTTTGACCGTCTTCTTTGATTATCGTTCCTGAGAGTTTGCTGTCTTCTTGAATCAGTTCCAATTTGATAGAATCGCCAGCCCAAGTTACACTGTCGAATTTTTCTACCCGGTAATCAAATTCCACGCAACGTTTCTCATAATCGGCTTCTGTGATTGTAATTTTTTCTTTTCTATTGTCAAACTTGCATATTATGTTTTCTTCGTAATCGGGACAGAATCCGTTGTCAACCAATATTTTATAACGGTTTTTATGTATAGGTATTTCAAAAAGGTATCCTTCGAGTTTCAGTTCCGCCAAATTGTCTGACTTGATTTTGTCCCACTTGGCAGTAACATCGTTTTTCTTTTTGAGAGCGTGAACGGCATTTTTGAGATAATCTTCAAATGGGCGGAACGCCTCCTCCGCAGTTTTTTGAATTGCGGTAGAGACACTTAAATCTTTATTTAAGTCAAGATCTTTATCTTTTGGTAGATTTAAGTAGTAATGCTTCATACACCGTTAGATAAATGGATTGTTATAAGATTCTTGTCTTAGTTTAGGAACATCTTTTCCCTTATCTTCCAACTTTTCTGGCTCGTCTTTGGACGCGGACACAGCACGGCTTTTTGCCCATTGACGCATTTTAACAATGGTTTCGTGCATTGTATGCGAGAGAGGATATGTCTTTTCAATCGCAGTTGAAATATGCGAATCTTCAATTACTTTTTCCTCATCGTAAGCCTGAAATAGTGCTTCTTTTACCACTTCCTCCAATTCTGCGCCAGAAAAACCTTTACTCTGTTCTGCCAAAGATTTGATGTCAAAGTCTTCGGGGTGGCGTCCTTTGCGTTTTAGGTGGATTTTGAGGATTTCTTCGCGTTCCTTTTCCGTGGGTAAATCAACGAAGAATATCTCATCAACACGTCCTTTCCTGAGCAATTCGGGTGGAAGTTGTGATATGTTGTTGGCGGTTGCTACCACAAACACAGGCTTTGTTTTCTCCTGCATCCACGTAAGGAAAGTGCCTAACACCCTTGCTGTTGTGCCGCCGTCGGTAGAGCCCGAAGAAGAAATCCCCGACATACCTTTTTCTATCTCGTCGATCCAAAGTATCGACGGAGAAATTGCCTCGGCAATTTTCAAAGCCTGACGGATATTGTTTTCAGATTCGCCTACAATACCTCCGAATATCTTGCCCATATCGAGCCTCAACAATGGGAAATGCCAAAGATTGCCAACAGCCTTCGCAGTGAGGCTTTTACCTGTGCCGGGAATACCCAAAAGAAGAATGCCTTTCGGATATGTCAATCCAAACTCCTTGGCGGACTTGTCGAATCCGCGTCCGCGTTTTCTCAGCCATTCTTTAAGATTGTCCAAACCGCCTACATCTTCCATTGTCTCTTTCGGATGGTAGTATTCGAGATAGCCGCTTTTTTTGATGACATTTTCTTTTTCACGAATTATAAGCGGTACTTCTGCGCCTGTTAGTTGTCCATTCTCAATATATGCCAAAGAGAATGCTTTTTCGGCCTCCATAATTGTGAGTCCGAGTGCAGCCTCAATGAGTTCGTGGTCAGGCTCTCCCGAGTTTGATATATTATGCGGTTCGCACACCTTATTAAATATTGCCTTCAAATCATCAAAATCAGGGTAAGGTAATTCAAAGATATGAACGTCTTTTTCTAACTCTTTGGGAAGTTCCAAAAAAGGCTGTGAAAAAACAAGTGTTTTGTTGTTGTTGTTTTGCATGGCAATATTGCGGAAGGTGCGTATCATACGCGGTTTATCATCAGTTAGGTCTGGATAAAAATCTTCCAAGAGTAATATGATATTATCATGCTCGTTATAGAAATCTAATGCAGAAGCAGGGGTTTCGGTAGAAGAATCTGCTTCATCGAATCCTTTTTCGCCTCCAACCCATTTTTTTATGCCTTCCACTCTGTTCCATACATACAAGTCCCTTTCCGTTTCTTGCGAAACATGTATCAACATTCCGTGGACGCGTAAAGTTTCGTAACTTACTATTTGAATTAGTTTTACGTTTGCTTTTACTAAGTTATTTAGTTCTTTTTCTTGTCTGTTCATAATACAAATTAGTATTTAAATAAATAGTGTAAATATAATGTTTTTTTTAACATAATCAATAATGATAAAAAAAATTTTACAATTACAAATATATAAAAAATTTCTGAGTACCGTCACAAAGAAACAGCAACTTATTCCCCCACCTTATCCATCTTTTCGTTGTAATAACTTTTTACAACGCTCCATTTGTAGTAGGGGAAGGTTTCGGTGGCCATAGGGAGGGTGGATTCTATGCCGTTGAGAAGGCATTTTACCAAGATGTCGGAAGGGGATTTTGGATTGCGGTAAAAGATTAACTGAATGTTGCAGGCTTTGCAGGTTTCAAAATTTTGGTAGCAGTTCTTAACTTCAAACGGATCTTCGGGGTCGCGGTCGGCTCCGTTGATGCCCATCAAAACGGTGAGAGGTCCTATATAGGTATCGTGTCCAAAACGGAGGTCGGCAACACGGTCAACATTGCCGTTGATTACCGCATCTGCCTTAGCGATAATATCTTGCAAAATCGGAATGGTTTCGTACTGAGGACCAAAAACCCAAGCATACGAACCGAGATTCGAGCGTTCCCAAGTAGAGATAATCTCGTCGTCGGTAACAATATTACCCATCATTCCCTCGTGGGCGATGTTGGGCAGCGAGGTGTAAAGATGAAGAAGGTTGCTCGCAATTTTTTCGGGCTTTTCGGGTAGACCGTCGGTGGAAGTGAACACCCGCTCAACGATTTTTTGACGCAATGAATTGTCGTTGGGAACCTTACCCCAATTTTTCTCAAAACGTGGGTGAACCTTTGGAAATGAGTGCTTTACTGGATTCTGACCATCCGAAGGAACCACTGCATCTAAGGTAAAGCGCGACGACTGTTCACGAATTTCGATACGTGGGTCGCACTACACAAGTTCTTGACAAAATGCCGACATACTCAGCACGCAACGTCCTACAAGTGAAGAAATTGCATAAACATTTCCGCCGTTTTTAAACACCTCGGGAAAATTGTTGTACATAATGCGGGCAATCTTTTGGTGCTGCTCCCAACCAAGTTGCGTAAGTTCGCTAACGCCAGTTGAAAGTTCGTATTTGGCATCCATAAATTTGGTGTAAAACTTTTCTCCTTCGGCAGTTAACTTATTGAGATTGTGCGCAGTAGTTAGCAGAGTATCAAGTTGCGCATAAAGGTCGGCATTCCAATAATACCGCGAACCGTGTCGGGCATAATGACTGATATAGAACGGTTTGTAACCCTTTGGCGACTTAGTGAGTTCTGATTTGTCGAAAGGGTAGGGGCAATCGTTACCGTAAGCCTTCTTGGGGTTGGCTTTAAGTTGGTCAAACACAGAGTTTTGCTGAGCCGAAACCGTCAGCATAAAAACAGCGGCTGCGGCTGTGAGAACGATTTTCTTTAAAACTGCTTTCATAACTATTAAATTAAGTGATTATATTTTCCACAAAAATACAAAACAGAATTAACTATGCAAATAAATCAGGGGGAAAAACTGCGACACTCAAATTGCAACTATACTTTACAAAATCACCGTTTATCGTCGAAAAGTGTGATTTTTATCACATTTTTGGAGATAAAGTGTGATAAGTGATGGAGAAATTTCATATCTTTGCAATATGAATCGGAAGATACTGACATACGGTGGATACTTCGAAGCGTTTATGCACAGCCTTAAAACAAAGGAGCAAGAAAAAATCCAATACGGATTACTCTTGTTAAAATCGCAAAAACGTCTATCTACAAAATTTGTCAAGCATATTACTGACGGCGTTTATGAATTACGGATAGAATATGCAGGCAATATTTATCGGGTGTTCTTTATCTTCGACGACGGCAATATTGTGGTATTGTTCAACGGTTTTCAGAAAAAAACGCAAAAAACGCCACAAAACGAAATAGACAAAGCATTAAAAATCAAGGAGGAATATTATGCAGACAAACGATCATCAAATACGTAACTACGACATCGTTCTCGATGAAACTTTCGGCAAACCCGGCAGTCCCGAACGCGCCAAAGCAGAAGAAGAAGCGTATAATTTCTATTCGGGTCAAATTCTACAAGATGCCCGCAAAGAAGCCAAAATTTCACAAATGGAACTTGCTCAGCGTGCCAACACCACAAAGAACTACATTTCGCAAATTGAGAAAGGAATCGTTACTCCAAGCGTTGGAATGTTCTACCGCATTATCGCTGCCCTCGGTATGAGAGTTGAAATTGTTAAACCGATATATTAACAAAACTCCAATATAAAGTAAGAAACTGTGATTTACATTTCATAGCGTTTCAAATAGATTTCTCTATCTAAATCGTCAGAGAAATCTATCATTTCTTTAAATTCTTGAAACGTTTTATATGCAACTATAAATTCATAACCTTTTCCCTTGAATAATGGTCTAAATGTTTTATTAGCATTCGCCATAAATTCTTTTGCTTCTTTTTCCTCTGTATGATAATCTTCACAATCAAATTTCCATACAACATTGTTGAATGTTATATTTTTCGGTAATTTCGTATATTTTCCACAACAAGCATTATAAATTGCCAAAATATGAATCGTCATTTGAATAGCATCATATCGTTTTTTATTATGGCAATATATTCTCTTGCTGTCAGTTTTTTGAACAATATACTCGTTGAAAAAATTTTTAAAAGTTTCTTGACAAAGATTATATTCCAAGTACATCTCACTCTCTAAATATGCGGAAGACAGATTTTTAGGAGAATTAATCCACTCCAATAATTTTGCCTCAATTGCATACATATAATTCCCATCTTGTGAAAAAAGAACGGCATCAAGATGTGCATTATGCTTTAATTTTTTTTTTACTTTTAATTGCCGGATATTCATATTCGTATTTTGGTGGTTCAAACGCAATATTATTGATTCTAAGGGGCTTTTGTCCGAGTAAATTAAAAATCATCGCCGCTGATGAACGTAGGGCTTCAACTCCAACGCCAAGTTTTGTATCTGCATTTGGAGTCTCGAAGAAATTTTTATTTTTATCCCTCAAATAATACTTTTGTGCTTTTTCACTTTTTGGAAATCTACTAGAACCAAAATCCGAATGTTGAATAGATGGATTCACTTCTAACAATTTAGTTTTTAATTTTTCCAAGATATCTATTTCTTCTTTATTATTCATAGTTTTTGTTTTTTTCAATATGAATCAATATCATTCCCCCTTCTCCACCAACTTCAACTTCCCTGCCAATTTAAACAGCACCACAGCACCTACTATGCCCACAATGGTGAGTATCACTGCCGGTATCCATTTCATATACACAAAGAATCCGCCGGCGAAAAGGAGCGAATATATCGTGATAATTCCTATGAAAACACAGAGCAATTGAAGAGGCATTTGCCAATGTTGTGCGTTGGATTTCAAAAGGTTGTCGTCGTCAAACTGTTTGAGAAAATATTTCCAACCCGGACCGCCGGGGGTGGTGAGTTTGTAAAAATTCAATAAGGTTTCTTTGCTTTCGGGTTTGGTAACAAATACTGTAACAATCCATATCAGCGATACCACTGCCACAGTTATCAATAGGCGCATTGTGGCGTGGTCGAATATGCCGCAAGCCAAACAGCCGTCGGGTATCACAAAAACCATTATTATCGACATTAAAAACGCTCCCGCCATTGCTGCAATTTCGGTGGCGGCGTTGATTCTCCACCAAAACCATCGCAATAGATACACCGCGCCCGTGCCTGCGCCGCTAAGCAGCAATATATCAAAGGCTTGTGTGGCATTGTCCATAATGGTTAGCGATAATAATCCGCCCACAAATGCCAATAATGCTGTACACAAAATTGCAATTCTACGAAGTTTTTTTCCGTCGGCATTTGGATTTACAAATCGTTTGTAAAAATCATTTACCAAATACGATGCCCCCCAATTTAAATGTGTGGCAATTGTACTCATATAAGCCGCTATTAAAGAGGCAATTATCAAGCCAAACCAACCCGATGGAGTTTTGGTTACCATCATAGGATATGCAGCGTCGTTTTTGAGATATTTTTCATCAACGTTTGGAAATGCCTCGTGCAATGCCGTGAGACCTTGTTTTTGATAGTGAAGTTTTATGATTTTTTCGCGCAATTCTGGTGGAACTTCGGGTGCTTTTGGATTATTCAAAACTGTTTGATAATAGGGTAGGAGAGTGGGGCTTTGAAGTTGAGCCTCAGCCTCTTGCATTGCCGACGGTGAATCGGTTTTAAACACTATCAGCGATGCCAAAGCCACTATTATCCACGGCCAAGGACGCAATGCGTAGTGCGCAAAATTAAAGAAGAGGTTTGCACCCACAGCGTGTTTTTCGTTTTTGGCAGAGAGCATTTTTTGACACATATAACCGCCTCCGCCAGGCTCTGCGCCTGGATACCAAACCGCCCACCACTGCACCGCAACGGGGATGATCAGCATTGGCACCCACACCGAAGGGTCGGAAAAATTGGGTATGAAATCTATTTTGTCGGCAATTTCGGTGTTGGTTACAAGTCCCTCTAAACCACCAACTTCGGGAATATTCAACGCAGCCACAGCAGCCGCAACCGCTCCCGCCATTGCTATCAAATATTGAAAAAAATCTGCCCAAACCACACCTCTGAACCCTCCAAGAGCGGTGTAAACCACGGCAGCACTCATTCCGGCTATCACCGTTACGTAAGGTTTTATGCCAAACATTACCGCACCAATCTTTATTGCAGCAAGCGTTACCGAACCGAGTATCAAACAGTTGAAAAAGAATCCGAGAAACACTGCGCGGAATCCTCTCAAAAACGAAGCCTGACGACCCGAATAGCGTTTTTCGTAAAATTCAAGGTCGGTGACAATGCCCGTGCGCCGCCAAAGTTTTGCAAAAATAAACACGGTGGCCATTCCCGTTATCAAAAACGCCCACCACGCCCAGTTTTTAGCCACGCCGCTTTCGCGCACC
>JAGCYI010000259.1 GCA_017960885.1 Bacteroidales bacterium | reverse complement strand
GCATACAAACAGACCATACTCGGACCGCTGTGGCATGTGCTCCAACCCATTTTCACCACCATCACCTTCACAGTGATATTTGCCAACGTGGCAGGCATATCCACCGACGGAGTGCCCGCGCCGCTGTTTTACTTTACGGGAATGCTCATCTGGGGCTTTTTCTCGCGATGCATACAGTCCACATCTGGCGTATTTGTGGGCAACCAGCAGATATTCTCCAAAGTCTACTTTCCCCGTATGATAGTACCGCTCAGCACCATTGTCACCGCATTTATTGCATTTCTGATACAGAGCACCATACTTATAGCCATGTATATCTACTACACATGCCAGGGTGCCGACATCCATCTCAATGCCTGGGCGTTTTCGATACCGCTCATGTGCCTGATAATGGGCATTATGGGCTTGGCAATGGGCATAATAATCAGTTCCGTCACCACCAAATACCGCGACCTGAGCATGTTTATAGGTTTTGGAATACAGCTGCTGATGTACTGCACGCCGATAATCTATCCAGCATCGTTTATTCCCGAAAAGTATAGGTATTTGCTGTTGTTCAATCCTCTTGCACCGGTAGTGGAAGGCTTCAAATACTCGATATTGGGCGTAGGCACATTCAACGCCACCATGCTTCTCTACTCAGTAGGCGTAACAGTAGTGCTGTTGATGGTAGGACTGATATTGTTCAACAAAGTGGAACAAAAATTCATAGATACGGTTTAACATCTTAGCACGTATCTTGCACATAGATACAATATAGTAAATGTTTTCAAATATTTTATTGGACATCAATAAAAACTTGACAAACAATATATTGCACCAAGTTATCCAAACCCCTTAATTAAGTGGGTGTCCCTCTGTATTGGAGCAAGGGGAATAGAATAAATATTTAACGAGAATTACAGAAAGTATGAAAATACTCATCACAGGAGCGGCAGGATTTATTGGACATCATACAGCTGACAAATTGTTGTCCAAAGGTCACGAGATAATTGGCATCGACAATTTAAACGATTATTATCCAGTACATTTAAAGACTTCAAGGCTTGAGCAATTGGGCATAAACCTAAACGGCGCAAGCTACAACCAACAAGTAATCAGCGGCACACATCACAATTACACATTCATAAAGCTCGACATAGAAGATCGCGAATCGCTTCAAGCCCTGTTCAAAACAGAACAATTTGATGCTGTAATCAATTTTGCGGCTCAGCCAGGCGTAAGATATTCAATAGAAAATCCATACACCTATGTACAAACCAACGTAGTAGGATTTTTAAACATTTTGGAATGTTGTAGGCACAACGGCATACGGCATTTAATTTATGCCTCATCATCAGGCATTTACGGTAAAAACACCAAAATACCGTTTTCAGAAAGCGACCGCACCGATACGCCGGTAAGCCTCTATGCAGCCACAAAAAAAGCCGACGAGCTTATGGCGTTTACTTACACCACACTGTATAAAATCAACACCACAGGATTAAGATTTTTCACGGTTTACGGTCCGTGGGGACGTCCCGACATGGCTCCGATGCTGTTTGCCAACGCAATTGTAAAAGGAGAACCCATAAAAGTATTCAACAACGGCAACCTTAGCCGCGACTTCACCTTCATCGACGACATAGTAGAAGGCGTAAGCCGAGTAGTGGAGAAAGAGCCTGGCGAAGAAGCCGCTGCAAAAATATACAACATAGGCTGTGGACACCCAACACAACTGATGGACTTTATCCACACATTAGAAGAGTCGATTGGCAAAAAAGCCGAAATCAACTTTATGCCAATGCAAAAAGGCGACGTGTATCAAACCTACGCCGACACCAAGCAACTTGAAAACGATTTTGGATACAAACCTAAGACACTGCTGGAAAATGGGATAAAAGAATTCGTCAAATGGTTTAAAACCTATTATCAGGCACAAAACTGATAAAAACAATGCCGAGCAGCAATACTAAGATAGTAAAAAACACATTCCTCCTATATGCAAAAACACTGATAACGATGGTGTTGTCGTTCTTTACCACAAGAATGATTTTAAACGCATTGGGAGATAGCGATTTTGGTGTTTTCGGAACAGTAGCAGGCGCAACGGCGATGCTGGCAAGCCTCAATTTGGCTATGACACAAGCCACACAACGCTTTATGAACTACGCCGAGGGAGAAAACAACCCACAAAAAACAATATCAATATTCAACAACACAATAATACTGCATATATGCATCGGAATTGCAATTGCCGTAATAATGGTGATTATGTACTATCCATTTTTCAACGGCATTTTCAATATACCCGACGAGAGGACAAGCGCGGCTAAAATCATATACATCTTCCTGATAATAAGCACATTTATCACCATCATCACCGTTCCATACGATGCTTTGGTCAACGCACACGAGGATTTTTTGTATTACAGCATTGTAGGAATAGTGGTGGCTGTATTAAATCTTGTTTCAGCCATAATAATTGTAAACTATGCCAGCGACAAATTAATATTATACGGACTATTAAACGCCTCAATATCAGTAACCAACATGATTATCATGAGGATTTACTGCAAAAAAAAATACGAGGAGTGCATATTCAAACCCAAAACATACGTTTCACGAGAGCAACTAAAAGAGTTAGGCAGATTTGCCGGATGGAATTTGGTAGGAATCACATCGTCAATGGCAGGCAATCACGGTAGCACAATACTAATGAACCATTATTTCGGTCCGATAGCCATCACTGCCAAAAACCTCGGCGACCAGATTTGCGAGCAGGTAAACCTTCTCACCACCAACATGACAAAGGCTCTCAATCCGGTAATCATGAAATCAGAGGGCAGCGGCAACCGTCAAAAAATGCTCGACCTAACGTACGTAAGCTGTAGGTTCAGCTTTTTGCTCTATTTGGTAATTGCGGTGCCATTTTTGTTCAACACAAACGCTCTGCTGGAATTATGGCTCGGACAAGTGCCTCAGTTCGCAGTGATATTCTGCCAGTTGCAAGTAATAAGAACGCTTTTTGAACAATTGTTCGTGCCTTTAAAAACTTCGTTGATAGCTCAAGGCGACATCAAGCAAATAAATATCGTAGACCTTATACTCGGCGTCATTACGTTTTGTATATTGCTGATATTATACAAGATAGGTTTCACTGCCATTTGGCACTATTATGTTTCAATAGCGGTAATAGTAATAATAGAAGGATGTTTCAAGCTATTAATTTGCAAAAAGAATTGCGGACTTGACATCCCATATTACGCAAAAAAAGTAATCATTAAAAGCAATCTGGTAATGCTGGCATGCGTGGCAGTGGCATACGGACTGTTGAGATTCGCATATTTAGAAACTGGTTTATTGGCTACATTGATAATAATGGTTACCACCTTAGCCATTATAATAACCTTCGGGCTGATGCGCGAAGAAAGAGGAATGATAAAAGAAATTTGGCAACATACTAAGCTGAAATTCACCAACAAACATTAATGGACACCACCACAGCAGTAATAACAAAACCGCCGAGAGATTCAAATATTGAAATATTACGCATTCTTGCCATAGTGCTCATTGTGAGCATGCATTTATTAGGCAAGGTGTTCAGCACAACAGATTTTTGGCATAGAGAATTTATAATAGGCATCAATGCCGTTGGCAACATAGGAGTATCAATATTTATCTTAATATCAGGATTTTACGGAATCAGATACAAACGCAACAAAGTGTTGACACTTATCAACATAGTGTTGTTTTATTCGATAGCCATTTTTGTGATAAAAATCTTTTGGCTGCACCATCCTTTGGATTTTAAAACAATAGCTACCAACATATTCCCCATATCTACCAACAAATACTGGTTTATAACGTCATACATCATTCTTACCCTCACATCGCCGTATATCAATAGGTTTATAGAGAATCTCACTCAAAGAGAATATCAAAGGCTGTTGGCAATCATTGCTGTGTTCTTTGTAATAGCGCCCACGTTTTTGTGGGTTGAAATATTATCAGATTCGGGCAAAGGGCCTATCAATATGCTCTTCTTGTATCTCTTAGGCAGATATTTCGCATTGTACGGATTTCCAAACATAATCAAACATCACCCTAAGCTCATTATGGCAACATGCTTTTGTTTGATTATAATACTCAACTCTCTAATTACAAACCATTTCAACAACGGGATAATAATGCTGTTTGCAAGAGACAACAATTTACTCATAGTGTTGGAAGCATTATGTTGCTTTTACGCATTTCTGCAATGGCATTTCAATAGCAAGGCTATCAATTATCTGGCAAAATATGTTTTTCCGATATACATCTTACAAAGCATGGTTCTTCATCTATTCAATATTAGAGAAGAGGTGTTTTACATAGATTTTATAAAAGGTTTGTTTTGTACCATAGCAATATGCATAGGCATAGAATTGATACGCAGAATATTGCTGACCTGGGTATTTGCCAAAGCTCAAGAGATACAGAACAAAATAATCGACAAAATGGTATGAATAAAAAATATTCATTCGTTTTATCGTCGTGCGACAATTACAGCGACCTTTGGAATCCGTTTTTCTCTTTGCTGAAAAAATATTGGAAATGGTTTGACTTCAAAGTGTTTTTATGCACTGAAAGTAAGAAGTTTACATTCAACGGCATAGATATTGCTTGTCCTTTAAACGCTCCACCGTCAAACACGTGGTCGCAAAACCTTATAGAGTTGTTAAAAACAGTACCCACTGATTATCTGATATTTATGTTAGATGATTTTTGGATTAAAGAAGAAGTTGACCAAAAACTATTGAACCAGTATCTCGAACTGTTCGACAAAGACAAGGAGATTGGCTTTTTGTGTCTCAGACACCAACCAGCAAGCAAGCTTCAACCATCGTTGAAACATCCTCTCTTGGTAGAATATCCCAAAAAGTTTGACTACCGAATCACCACCCAGGTAGGAATATGGCGGAAAGAATATTTGCTCAAGATTCTGCGTCCACACGAATCAGCCTGGCAGTTTGAAATATGCGGAACCCGGCGAAGCAATCGCTATCAAGCAAAGCACTATGTAATTGGCAATCAAGCCAAATGTCCTATTGTTTATGATGCAGGAGGAGTACTTTTCAGAGGGTGCTATGTAAAAGAGTTTATCGAATACTTTATAACCGAAGAAAACATCAAATTAGAAAAAAGCAGGGCAACCGACACCAAAGCAAACTTAGAAGCAGCCACATACAACAAAAAAAGAGATTGGAGAAACTATCTCAACCCCAAGAAATATATCAGTGTTATAAAATCGTGGATATAAGCGTAGAATACAACAAGTTGTGGAAACAAGGCATTCCTACCGTATCGGTAATAACACCAGTATACAATAGGATCAACGAATTGTTGCGATGCATAAATTCTGTTAAGAACCAGACATTTCACGATTTTGAATACATTATAGTCAACGACGGGTCTACCCACAACCTCGATTCAATAGTAAAACCGTTTTTAGATACGGCAGACTTTGCGGTTTTGTACATCAAAAAGCCAAACGGAGGTGTGCACACCGCGCGAAACGCAGGAATCAGACATGCCAGAGGGAAACTAATAGCTATGTTAGATTCCGACGACGAATTTTTACCAGACGCGCTTAAAATATTTATCGAAGCGTGGAACAATATACACGACAAGGAGAATTATGCCGAAATAAAAGCCATGTGCATCGACCAAAACGGCGTTAGAATTACTCCAGACCTTCCTGACGGCATCAACTCCCTACCAATGGAGCAAAGGTGGAAAATTATCAAAAAACAATTTTCTGGAGAGCAAATAGGATTCCGTGTGGCGGAGATTCTCAAAGCTAACACATGGCCAGAACCCGAAGGAATCACATTCGTCAACGAGGATATCGTATGGCAACGTCTCCACAAACAATATAAGACATTATTTATCAACAATGTGGTTAGGATTTATCACACCGAAACCGACATCTCCTATACCAAACAAAACGGCACCAACAAGATACAGCTGGTAAAAAACAAAGCTTACAATGCCTGCTATATGCTCAACGAACCTGACACGTACATACCCTGCGCGATGGATTATTTAAAGATGATGATGTATTACTGCATATTAGACAGGATATTAAAAAAATGGAGAAATGCAGATATGCCGATAAAACTCTCTGGAAGGAAAAACAGGTTTTTCTACACGCTGTTCTACATTCCAGCCATGATGTTTGCCAACACATACATAAAGAAAAAGCTGTAGCCTTATGTGTGGTATATTCAAATACATATTACATCCCAAAAAAGTAATACTCGAAATAATAAACCGCCTAGGTCCGTTATTGTCCGACAAACTATACATCAAAATCAGATACCGATTAACCATAGGCAAAAAACTAGACTTAAAGAACCCAAAGACATTCAACGCGAAACTCCAATGGCTCAAGCTCCACGACCGCAATCCTGGATACACCACCATGGTCGACAAGTATTTGGTAAAGAATTATGTAGCCAACATTATCGGTGAGGAATACATAATACCGACTTTGGGCGTGTGGAATTCAGCCGAAGAAATTGATTTTGATACACTTCCAAACCAGTTTGTATTAAAATGCAACCACAATTCAGGTTTAGGCATGTGCGTATGCAAAGACAAATCGAAACTCAACATACCCGCTGTTAAACAGAGCCTCAACGAAGGCATGAGGCAAAACTTCTACCTTTACGGGCGCGAATGGCCATATAAGAATGTCAAGCGCAAAATAATAGCCGAAAAATATATTGAAGGGTCCGACGGGAAACCACTTGTAGATTACAAGCTAATGTGTTTCAACGGCAAAGTTAAATGCTCGTTTACCTGCACTGAACGAGAAACCGATTTAAAAGTAACATTTTTCGACAACAATTGGCAACGTTTACCCTTTGAAAGACACTATCCGGCAAGCAAAATAGAGATACCTAAACCTGTTAATTTCAACAAAATGAAAGAGTTAGCAGAAGTTTTAGCAAAAAACACAAGATTTCTTAGAGTAGATTTTTACGAAATAGATCAAAAAATATATTTTGGCGAACTTACCCTATATCCCGGATGCGGATACGAAGAGTTTACACCGGAAAAATGGGACGGCATTTTGGGTGATTGGATACAACTATAAACAATGAGACTGATTTTTGTTACTTGTACATTGAATTCCGGCGGTGCCGAACGTGTTATCAGCATTCTTGCTAACTATTTTTCCTCAAAATACAATACAGAAATTATCTGTTGGCGCAAAGACGAAATATTTTATCAAATAGATCCCGCTGTTAAAATAATTGAACTGGAAGACTATGGTAAAAATCTAATAACCAAGCTTTTGTCACTCAGGAAACATTTCAAAAAAGACGACATCATAATTCCCTTTATGGAAGAGATTTATGGAAGAGTGCTCATAAGCGTTATTGGACAAAAAAGAACTGTGATACCATCAGAAAGAAACGACCCAAGCAAAACTAAAATACATTGGAGAATAGCCCGCCGATTGTTGCAATTCAAAATCACAGCCTTTGTGGTGCAAACAGAAACCATCAAAGAATACTACACAAAAGCGTTTCAAAAAAAGATTTGCATTATACCTAACCCCGTTGACACCAAACAATATACCACCGACCAATGGAACAAAGAATCTAAAATGGTGTTAGCCGTTGCACGAACAGACCCGCAAAAAAACTATCCGATGATGATAAACGCATTTGCTCAACTGCACAAATCTCATCCGGAATATGTGCTTGAAATTTACGGTTCAAAAGACAAAGGCGAGTCTTATTGTCAACAACTATTTAGGCTAATTGCGAGCAACAATGCCGGTCAATACATACATATCCACGGACGTCATCAAAACGTAGCCCAGCTATACTCTCAAGCGTACATGTTTGTAATGAGTTCTGATTACGAAGGCATGTCAAACTCGCTAATTGAGGCTATGTGCTCTGGCAGACCTGTTATTTCCACCAAAGTATCAGGTGCGAGAGACTTAATTCAAGACAAGGAGAACGGCATGCTTGTGGATGTAGGAGATCAAAATGCATTTACAAACGCCCTCAAACAACTTATCGAAGACCCCAATTTGGCTCAGTCGTTAGCCAATAATGCCACAAAACTTAGAGAGGTATTAAGCAAAGAGACCATCTGCTCTATGTGGGACGAATTATTAATCAAAAAAATTTCCTCATGCCCGCAGTCTCAATCATAATACCCATCTACGGCGTGGAGCAGTACATAGAGAAATGCGCCAGAAGCCTATTTGAGCAGACACTCGAAGACATTGAATACATTTTTGTTGACGACTGCACCACAGACAAGTCTATTGAGATATTACAAAAAGTTATGGCAGAATACCCTCTACGCCAACCACAAACCAAAATCATCCGTCACGAAACCAACAAGGGACTTCCTCAAGCCCGCAAAACCGGAATCGAAAACTCTACGGGCGAATACATTGGACATTGTGATTCCGACGACTGGGTAGATAAGGATATGTACAGCTCTCTCTACCATAATGCTACCAAAAACCAATATGACATAATCACTTGCGACCTTCTAAAAACAGAACAAGAATACACAAACATCTTAAGCTACTTCGCGCAAAAGCCGCAAAGCAAAGAGTATATTTTCACAAACATATTCAGCAACACTTGCTTGCACAACCTTGTGGGAACGCTTGCGAAAAGAGATTTGTACAGCAACATCAAAATACCGAACACCAGTTTGTACGAAGATTTGGTATTCACCACACAGCTATTCCATCATGCCAAAAGCGTAGGATATCTGCCAAAACCGTTTTATCACTACATAATAGGTTCAGCATCAATGACAAACGTGGTGTCTACCGAGCAAAAAATCAAAAACCTCATCCTCGCAAAACAAAATTTCGACATAATTCTGGATTTCTTAAAAGAAAACAACCTAAACGAGAAATATGCATCAACGCTCAAACTGTTTCACAACTTAAATTACCAGACAATAATACGTACCAAGCAGCTCAACAAAGAATATCAGCAACACCGCTATCCCCAAATCAAAGGAGGCGTGATATTCAACAGAGATTTCAATTGGCTGTTAAAAATCAGATATATAATACTGTCGTTAAGGATGTACTGGCTTTACGACATCCTAGATAGAAAAGCCACACAAAATCCCAAGATTAAAAACAAAGTTTCAAAATAGCTATATCAAATTAGTCAACACCTTGAAAATAAAAAACATCTTGCTCTCGTCTTTACGCTTACAAAATGATGCGTTTTTGATTAAGGTAAACCTATCTTTAATGCTGTTGCGATAATTGGCCAACATCTTGATATATGCCAAATCTGATTTTTGATAAAAGCTTAAAGATTTCAAGAAGTAATCAGAAGTGCGTTTTACATATCCCACTCCTATTCGGTAGCAATAATTAACAATATCGGTTTTAAAAGTTGCGAAAGAGATACGGAAAGCCAACAGCTTAAAAAACTTACTTACAAACAGCCATATAGTTCTCCACAACTTAACAAAAAGAGAAGGTTCTCCCTCGCCGTGGACATTTTTAAAGTGAATACGGTGGAGAATACCGCTTGACTGATCATATTTAATAGTAGCACAGGCAATTGCAACAAGGCAAGTCCAAGTATCGTGATATCTTGTATTCAAAATATCAAGTCCGGGCAAAGGAATTTGCGAAAGGGTTTGAGCAAGAGCTCGATTAAAACACATAGTACAGCCATAGATTGTATTCTTGTTAATAACATCCAACGCATACTCAAGTGGTTGAATATCTTTAAGAAACAAGCCCTCATTTACACCATCTCTCAAAATCATATAATCAGAACAATAGAGAGCAGGAGCATCAATACCCTTGATAGTATCTACTGAAGTCAACAGCTTGTTTTTCAACCATATATCATCTTGGTCGGAAAAAGCAAAAAAATCGGCATCCGAATCATGGTCAAGGGCATAAAACAGTGCGGTAAAAAAACTTCGTCCAATGCCGATATTTTTACAATCGTTAATTAAAACAACTCTATCGTCGTGATAACCGTTGATGATACAGCAAGTTTTATCAGAAGATCCATCGTCACGAACATATAATCTAACGTCGACACCTTCTTGCATCAAAATACTATCTATCTGCTCTTTAATATATTTTTCGCCGTTATAAGTGCTCATCACAACGGCAACGTGCGGTTTATCCATAAAAACATTATATTTGCAAAAAGCAAAACAACCAAAACGCAAAATTAAAAATAATATCATAGAACTGCAATGACGCCAGTTATAAAAATAGAAAACGTTTCAAAACTCTATAAATTAGGTTTCTACGGAGCCGACACATTCCGCGACGAGGTGCTAAACTTCTTTGCGCGGCTCAGAGGCAAGCCCGCAGTCAACTCCATTGTGGGAGCCGCCAACAATCTTTCCGACAAAGACTCCGACACCGACCTTGTTTGGGCGCTCAAAGACATAAACCTCACCGTCAACCAGGGCGACATAGTAGGCATCATAGGCAAAAACGGAGCGGGCAAGTCCACGCTTCTGAAAATACTCTCCAAGATAACAACGCCCACCACCGGCAGCATAAAGATACGCGGGCGCATAGCATCGCTTTTAGAGGTAGGCACAGGAATGCACCAGGAGCTCACCGGACGCGAGAACATATTCCTAAACGGCGCCATCCTCGGCATGACCAAGCAGGAAATCCACTCCAAGCTCGACGAGATAATCGACTTTGCCGGCATAGCCAAATACATCGACACCCCCATCAAGCGCTACTCCTCTGGTATGCGCGTCCGTCTCGGCTTTGCCATAGCAGCCCACCTCGAGCCCGAAATCCTCATCGTCGACGAGGTTCTCGCCGTAGGCGACGCCGAGTTCCAGAAACGCGCCATCGGCAAAATGCAAGACATCAGCAAAGGCGAAGGCCGCACCGTACTGTTCGTCAGTCACAACATGACCAGCATCAAAAACTTGTGCAAGACAGGGGTGCTGATGAAGAATGGAAGGATTGATTTTCAAGGAGAGATTGATGACGTAGTCAATAAATATATGTCATATCAAGAAGAAAGAAGTAAATTAAAAGTATCAAATATTCAAAACCGCAAAGGAAACGGCCTCTTATATTTCAACGACATATGCTTTATAGATAAACACGGTAACATAAAAGATACATTTGAGGTTGGGGAACAACTCACAATTAGAATTTCATATAAAACCCAAAAAGCTTTTTACGAATACAATAAATCACGTATTGATATTGGCATCAACGACCTATTAGACAATAGAGTAACATGGTTAAGTACTTATATGTATTGCGACAAAATCAACAATAATAATTCAGTAGATTTTATAATACCCAAAATAATGCTGTCAGAAGGCACCTACAATATTAATCTCTATTGCGAAGCCGACAAAGAGATAGTAGACTGGGTAACTAATATTGCCAAATTAACAATATTGTTCAATAATTACTATAAAAATGGACGTTTGATACCTCACAATCAAGGCAGTTTTATTATGGATTATACAATTAAATAAGATTCAATCATTATGAAAAAAATCATCAAACAATGGATTTGGAAATTGCTAGGTATCAATAGGATTCTATTTGAGCAAGAGCAGTTGGGAAGTAAACTTACAACATTACTATCGCAACAACAATCCATACTGGACAGACTCGACAAATATCAAAGCGAAATACTTATGTCCGCTAAATTCGATGACACCATAAGAGGATGTCCCTGGTTTAAACAGACCAACCTCTCCGCAGGTGGATGGGCTAGTGATTACGGACTGATGTACACACTATTCAGAATATTAAACGACACACATCCCAAAAGAATATTAGAATTCGGCTTGGGTCAATCATCAAAACTTATACACCAGTACGCCAATTATTTTGACGACACATATGCATTGACCTACGAACACGATAACAAATGGATAGACTTTTTTAAAAAAGGATTATTCGAGCAATACGAAATAAACATACATACCACAGAACTAGAAGAAACATCGTACAAAGGAGAAAACACCTTATCCTACAAAAACAATTGCAAAGAACTTATAGGACAAAAATTTGATTTAATTTTGATAGATGCACCCTTCGGGTCTCCAAAATATTCTCGGTCTCAAATACTAAGCATTGTACCAGACTGTTTATCAAATTCTTTCTGTATCATTATGGACGATTATAACCGAAAAGGAGAGCAAGAAACTATTAATGAATTGAAAGAACTATTAGCACAACATAGTATTAAGACATTTCAAGCTGTATATAGTGCTAGCAAAAAACATTGCATAATTTGTTCTGAAAATTTACAATTCTTAACATCATTGTAAAAGAAAAAATCGAAATAACAATAAAATGCTACCTACACCATTATTTTCTGTACTCATAGCCAACTACAACAACGGTATCTATTTAGAAGAAGCCCTTCAAAGTGTATTAGCCCAGACATACACTAACTGGGAAATAATCTTGGTAGACGACGCCTCAACCGACAATTCTAAAGAGATATATAAAAAATATTCTTCCGACACTAGAATCCATATATACTACAACGACAAAAACTACGGTTGCGGATATACAAAACGCCGATGTGTTGAATTGGCTAAGGGTGAAATATGTGGATTTCTGGATCCTGATGATGCGCTAGTCACAACCGCAATTGAAGAACTCTCAAAAGTTTTGATAAACAATCAACCTGATGTGAGTTTTGTTTATTCTGATATGTTCATCGTAAACAAAAATATGGAAATTATGAATATGAGTTCATATCAAAAAGAAATACAGGATGGTCACAGTTATTTACAATCTACTCCGGGCTCTATCTCACATTTTGAAGCATTCACAAAAAAGGCTTACAATAAAACTTCAGGGATTGATCCAACGATAAAACAAGCTGTTGACACAGACTTATATCTAAAATTAGAAGAAGTAGGAAAATTCATATTTGTTAAAAAAAAATTATATTACTACCGTATAGGCACAGGTAACAACATATCATCTGACTATGGCAAAGGTTTTTCATGGAATTTTATAGTTATGTACGAAGCATGTAAACGACGGAATTTAGATTTTATGCCAATATTAGTGCCATACTACAATTTTAATCTTGATATGAATCTTAAACATCGCAATAATACCATACAAAAAGAACTATGGGCTACTTACAATTCTTTTTCCTTCAAACTTGGCAAGTTTTTAACTGCGCCATTTCGATGGATAAAAAAAATAACAAGCGATAAATAATGCGCATTCTACATATCAACACATATCAGACCGGCGGAGCCACGCTCTGTATGCAAAGGATAGGCAAAGCCCTGCAACAACATGGTGTAGAGTGCCGTTATCTGTTGATGCAAGGTACCGACGATGAATACACTTCGGTTGCGCCTGGTGACACTGATATTTGGAGCAAACATATATTTGTACGCTTTTTTCAAAAAATAAAATACATTATCGGAGTCAAACCTAAATTCATTAGATTCAGGCTTAAACTTGAACACGCATTAGCCACGAATAAAGAACGCATCTTCGCAACACTACCAATATCAAGTTACAAATCAATTATTTCACATCCTTGGTTTCAAGAAGCCGATTTAATCCATTTGCATTGGATTGGAAATTTTGTAGATTTTCCAACATTTTTTAAAACACACAAAAAAATAGTTTGGACAATTCACGACTTAAATCCTCTATTTGGTTGTTTTCATTAT
>JAGCYI010000258.1 GCA_017960885.1 Bacteroidales bacterium | reverse complement strand
ATATCCCGAAATAAATACCGATGTTTCAAACTTTTTTCTACACGCCAACTGCGCGTGGATGCTCTCAATAATCGGTGAAATAGTTTCGCACGACCTTTCAGACGAAGAACTCGAAAAATTCACCAACGATTACGTAAAGTTCTCCACGGCAGGATGGGCAAGGCTGTTTGGGGTGAAGGTGAAGGAATAGGGTTACGCGATTTTTGCCTATTCCCCAATAAAAATATATTATTGTTTGATAATTCAGACTTTTTTCGTACATTTGGGAATTAGTAACAAAATTCATCAAACTATGATATATACGGTGGTTTTTAAGATGGTTGACCAAAACGACGGCAAAGTGGTTAAGGCGTGGTTAGGGATATTTCAACGAATTAAACAGATATGAAATAAAAAATAGCAATAAAAAAGACGTACATTAAAAAATGCACGTCTTTTTTGTGAAATAATTATCGCATTAATTGAACGCTGCGTATTTTATTTTGTAGATAATTCTATCTTTCTTACTATGTCCCCATTGCACGTGATAAGCATCTCCGTCTATTTGGTCTAATAATATGAATGTCCAATTATTAGATGTCGGATATAGTTCAAATCGTCCGTTTACTTTTGAAGAATCAGCAACAATTTTACTCGGGCTTCCTAAATAAACTTCCACGTCAGGACTATCTACGGAATATTGTACCTGTGTTATTTCTCCTGATTGAGTATCCAATTTTAAAAATGTCCACATATTGAATGTTTGGTACAATTTATATCTAATTTGTTGGTTTGAAGAATGATTTACTTCGTAGAATTGATATTGTTGCTGAGCATTTGCCATTAAAAATAATGACATAAATATAAATGTAATTGCAATCTTTTTCATTGTTGCTGTTTTTTAGAGGTTCTTTTTATTTACAGGTATCATATCAATCAAAGTACCATTGCATTGAGGATAGTTTTTGCAATAAATTAATGGTTCATCTTCGTCAGGTGAGATTACTACATTTGCTTCTTTGAAAAGATATTCTTGGTCGCAGTGAAGGCAATGTACTTTGGTGTCCATTGTCAACCTAGGGAATGCTTTGATTCCTTTTTTAAGTTGTTCTATTTTGTAGTCACCATATAAAATTGTAGGGGTTAAAACCTTCATTTCAAGATAAGTACAATTGCATTTTGGATAATTTTTGCAAACTGCAATGGATAGATTTGATTCAGAGTCCTTAATCACTTTTGATTTAGAAAATTCATAAGACTGTCTGCATTCTTTGCAATAAACGATTGAATCTAATCTCAATGTTCCTGCCGGATTGTGTTCGTCATCAAATTGCGTTAACGCTTCTTTTCGTTCTTTACCTGATAGAATCGAGATTCTTTCTTTGGGTAAATAAACTATTTTTTTCTTTTCATCGAGTTCGTCTTGCCAACGTGCATAATCGAGAATGGCTTCTGCTCCGTATTTTGCAATTCCTGAAAATGTCAATGATTCTTCCCATTCCTGAATATCTTGGGAATCTTTGAACTTTCTGAGAAGATACTCTGCAAGTTCAAGTTCTTTTTCACTTGCGTGAATTAAGTCATCCCACTTTTCGTATCCAACCATTTTTGCTATTAGATGTTGCGCGTTCATCAGGGTAAATGTGAAATCTTCTTTGTAATCGGGATAATCGAAATACAAAAATAAGTCACCAATGTCAAAGTGTTTTGGCTGATAATCAAAAAATTGCTCTTTCTCGTTATAAAAACGAGTTTTGAAATCTTTTAGAAGATTTTTGGCTTGAAGTTTAAAAAATGATAATTTGTCCATAATAATGTACAACTTTTTATCGTATCTTCGTTCTTATCATTTTATTTTGACCCGACCACTTTGTGATAAAAACTCAGACACAAAGTTTAACATTATTTATTTATATATGGCACGATAAAAATCTTTGTTCGGGTGACAGGCTTTGCCATAAAGCCAATGCAAATGTAGGCTTTATGGATTTTTCCGCAATATTATTTGTGTTAATTTTGTGTTAACTTTGATATATTATTGATATTCAATTATTTCGATTGTTTTTAATCAAAATGATGGTAAAATTCTCTGTTTTTTTTCTCCAATTTTATAAAACAATCTGTATTATAGTTGTTTATGCTAATGCATTACACTTTTTCGGGGGAATAACTAATAAAAATTACACTTTTTCGAGGGAATAATGGAAAAATATTACACTTTTTCGGGGGAATGCGTGAGGACGTACACAAGGTACGCCCATTACGCCAAATATATTTTATTACGTCATTTATTACGCCAAATTTTAATTTATACCGCAACTTATACCGCAACTTATACCGCAACTTTAACAATCCAATAGCCTGTTTTGTTTGACCCTTGACGGGTTATTACTCCTTTGTCTCGGAGACAATGAATGATATATTCTACGGTTCTTTTCGGAATAGAAGTGTTGATTACTAACTCGTTAGTTGTTATTTTTGAATTTGCAGAAATGGCTTTTAATATTAGGTTTTCTTTTTCCGATAATTTTATTCCGCCATTTATTCCGCCATTATCGCGTTTTATTACCTCATTTTCTCCATTTATTACCTCATTTACCTCATTTATTACCTCATTCATCGCCATTGCATCGAATTTTACTGTGAAGCCGTCACCTTTGACTTCGTATTGAGGAGGTTCTGCACCGGCAGTCTTACATTCGGTTTCGATTTTTTCGATGCCGCGTCCCCAAGATTCTATGTATCCTGCACGATAGAATGTGGCGGCAAGTTGGGGATTGTACGGACGAGAGCGGTGCGGTTTTAACAGGTCGGCGATGGTCCAATCTGTTGGAAACGAGCATTGGTTGCTAATGTACATTACATCGTCTTGAACACGTATTTGAATCGGTATTCCGTCTTGCCATTTGGTGTGGATCAGAGCGTTGTAAACAGCCTCTCTAACCGCCTCACGAGCGTAAGGATATGTTTCTACGCGAACATCGTGATGGTAAGAAATGGATGCCGTTAGATATTTTAGATAAATTAAGTCGATGGTTCGGTCTGCCATTAGCATCAGCGAGCCTTCCACGGTGTCTTGATATAATAGTTCGGCGCTGTTGCCAACAGGAAATTTTCCAATTTTGACATAACATCCTGTTACAAAGCGTTGTGGATAACGATAAAAGAGAAGTACGGCTGCACGTTTAAGTTTGCCGTTGTCAATGAGTCCGAGTTTGTCTAAAAGTTGTTGGTTAGAACAATTTACATCCATTACCGACATTCTGCCAGTGCGCACGGCTTCGCGTCTGAAAATATCAAAACTCTCCTTGTCTAAATCATCGATTCCTACCCAATCAACGGGCACTGCATCCCATTGGTAGCCTGTTTTCTTAATCAAAAACTCGGTGAGTGCAGAACCTTGCAACTGTTGTTTGGTGCTGCCGCTGCGGTAATGGTATTCGCCGTGGTAACTTACAGGATAGGTGCTTGAATAAACCACTATTTCGAGATATTCCTTGTTGTCAGATTCCAAAATGTTGACATCCACAACTATACCCATTGTGTCACGCACTTTGTTTGGTATATCCTCTAAGAGTTTTTTGCAGTTTTGGATGCCGCAGACAGTGCCGTTGTCGTTGACTCCGATGTAAATTTTGCCTCCTTGTGCATTGGCAAAACCGCAAATCCATTTAAGATATTCGTCGCGCCAAGATTCTTTGAACTCGATGTTTTGATTCTCTTTGACCATATCCATTGTTATATTTTGGGCAAATATAACCATTTTTTTTTGTACAATGAATAATAGTCTAAAAAAACTTATTCACCAACGATTACGTAAAGTTTTCCACGGCAGGTTGGGCAAGGCTGTTTGGGGTGAAGGCGAAGGAGTAGGGTTACGCGATTTTTTTCATTACTCTTTGTTTTTCGCAAAGGCGAAGATAACGGTTGCACTCCTGAATTTTGTCGTAGCCGAGCAGGACTCCAAGAATGAAATCCTCCTCGGGCGAATACTCGTTAAAAGGCTTGTCGCCAATGTGTTTAATAACCTCGATGCACTCTTTCGCGCCAAAAAATATGTTGATTTTGGTGGGCGAAACCTGACGTGTGAGAAAATCAATTCCCGCAAGTCGTAAGCGTGCCTCGGCTTCAAATCTGAATTTTGAATGTAATGTGTGTAAAATTAATTGACGAAGACCTTTTTTATATTCGTAAATATGATGGGCAAGTACTTTCATTTGTGCAACCTAAATTGAAAAAGAGAATAATTTATAATTCGGGTAAAATTTGATTGATCCAAGCAGTGATTCTATCTACCGAGAGGGTGTCCTGATTGTCGTAGTCGAGTGCCAAACCTACAAATTTGCCATCCCTTACGGCTGTTGATTCATCAAAAGAATAGCCCTCGGTTGAGGTTTCTCCAATGATTTTTGCACCGGCGGCTTTGGCTGCGTCGTAAAGTTCGCCCATTGCGTTAACGTATGTGGATGAGTAACTAAATTGGTCGCCTACGCCAAACACAGCCACGGTTTTGCCGTTGAGGTTTGCCGATTTCAAAGTGGGCAAAAATCCGTACCAATCGTCTTGAAGTTCGCCGTCGCCCCAAGTAGATGAGCCGAGTATAATGTTTTCGTAATCAACGAGATCGTCTTTCGAGGCCTTAGCCACCTCTTTGATATCGCCACCACCGAGTTTTGCAGCGATGGTTTCTGCTGCCATTGCAGCGTTGCCCGTTGTAGAGCCGTAAATTATTACAGTTTTTTTCATTGTTGTTTATATTAAATTTTTTCGGCAAAATTATATGGTGTTCTATTGATTCACAATACCTTAAAATGGTTATAATATGAGGTGAAGAATACTCATTTTTAGGGATTACAAAAGCGTTTGATTATTATACCTACTAATAGGTATTGTTTTTGCGATGAAGTTGCATTATATTTGTATATTTATTGTTATCCGATATGGAATCTATTATAATAGCACTTTTGATACCCTTTGCGGGTACGGTTTTGGGGTCGGCGTTTGTCTTTTTTATGAAAAACGAAATGCCCGAATTGTTTCAAAAAATACTTTTGGGATTTGCTTCGGGCGTGATGGTGGCGGCGTCGGTATGGTCGTTGTTGATTCCTGCCATTGATATGGGCAACATTACGCCGGTGGTTATAGGATTTTTGGGAGGATTTGCGTTTTTGTTGCTAATCGACTATATTACACCGCATATTCATCCAAAAGGCGGTCACGAGGGTCCTAAGAGCCATCTTTCACGTACCACAATGTTGGCGTTGGCGGTAACGATTCACAATTTTCCTGAGGGAATGGCAGTGGGCGTGGCAATAGCGGGCGCTGTAACGTCAGATTTTAGCACGGCGGGAGCGTTGGCATTGTCGTTAGGTATTGCTATTCAGAACATTCCCGAAGGTGCGATAATTTCGATGCCCCTCCGCAGCGCAGGCAACAGTAGAAGGAAAGCCTTTTTGGTAGGCAGTCTCAGCGGTGTTGTAGAACCCATTGGCGGTGCGTTGGTGCTTTTGTTGGCGTCGGCTGCAACTGCCACAATGCCTTATCTCTTGCCATTTGCCGCAGGTGCGATGCTCTACGTGGTGGTAGAAGAACTTATTCCCGAAGCGTCGCAAGGCGAACATTCCAATGTGGCAACTATCGGATTTGCAATAGGTTTTGCAATGATGATGGTGTTGGACGTGGTGATGGGGTGATTTCCCACACCTTATTAATCTACCCCTGTATATGCTCAAAAAACTGCAACACATCGTCCCAAGTCTTGTAGGGGGCTTCGCCGAATTTGAGAAGTGCGCCCATAAAGTCCTTGGCACCGTTGTAGATACGGTCGTCAATAAGGTAGTCGCCGTAGTTGAGGTTTTTGTGATGCGAGAGAATCAGGCGACGGAAAGCCGGAACGCCGAGCCATTTCTGCACCCAAAGCATCTTGTCGGTCCACGAAGAGGGATTGCCCCACGGTGCCGACGATAATATATAGGTGTCGTATTTGAGCGAAAGTTGACGGAACGCCTTAACTGCGCTTGGCATAGGTTCGAGCCGCGAAAAATATCCCGGAATATCCCAAATGCGTCCCTCGTACTGTTTCAGTTCCGCCTCGGTGCATTTGCGGATGCCGTTGTGGTAGTCTACGAGAGTTTCGTCGAGGTCGATATAGAGAATCTGCCGCTGACGGTTGTTGATTTGGTCGTCGAACCAATGTATAACGGGAATCACCGAGTTTTGGAGGATTGAGTCGTTGAGCCTGTGCTCGCCGTCAAACCAAATGGCATTCATATACTTAGACGCAAAAATGTCGTGAGTGTGCACAAGCGGGTCCTTGTCGCCAAAAAGTCCGTACACAAGGTTGCGGTGCTCCTCTACGTCAATTTTTGAGAAACTGTCGGCCATCACCTGCTTAAACTCGTCAACCTCGGTCTGAGTGATCCAAAACTCAGTTTCGCCATCCTGACGCGGGTTGAGCCATTTTTGCTTGCCCATACCGTGGAGGGTTTTGAGGGTTTCGCCAATCTGAAAAGCGGGGTTGACCAAGATTCTGCGGAAACCGTAAAGTTGCTCGGTGTACAGTCCTCCCATCGACGTGCCGATAATGACGTCGGGCTTTTGGGTGTCGCAGATATTGTGGAGGAGTTCCATTGCTCTGAGGGGGCTTACGGGCAGGTCGGGCGAAATCACCTCGGCGTTTGGCAGCAGAATACGGAGGCTCTTGGCTGTTCCGCTCGCACCCGACGAGGCAAATCCGTGCACATATAGAATCTTTTTTCCCGCCATCATATCGGGATATTGTGTGAAGTTTTGGTTTTCCATTGTGATCTTTTTTTCTTCGCAAAAGTAGGGATAAGAAACGAGACGGCAAAAAATCAAGTTGTCGATTTTATGTTTTTTACATTTTTCCTACGAAAAAATGGCAAATTTTCACGTTTTTCCTACGAAAAATGTGTATATTTGTGGCGATAAATACCATCGCTTATGTACAGAACCATTTTAGAAGACCTTGTAAGGTGGAAAAATAGCCCACGCCGCAAACCGTTGATTCTTTCAGGTGCCAGGCAGACAGGCAAAACCTATATTTTGAAGTATTTTGGTAAAAAATATTACAAAAATCTTGTCTATATCAATTGCGAGAATACTCCCCTGATGCGGGATATTTTTAAGCAGGATTATAATGTGGACAGGATAATAACCTCATTGTCAATTATTTCTGGCGAAAAGATTGTCAAAGGTGATACTTTGATTTTCCTAGACGAGATTCAAGAGGTATACGGTGGACTTACCTCGTTAAAATATTTTTGCGAGGATGCGCCTGATTACCATGTGGTTGTGGCTGGTTCGCTACTTGGCATAGCCTTAAACGGTGACACTTCGTTTCCTGTGGGCAAGGTTGATATGCTGACTCTTAATCCGATGACATTCAGTGAGTTTCTGTTGGCATGCGGACAAGAATCATTACACCAACTCTTGTTGTCGAAAGATTGGAACACAATCACACCGCTCCATAACCGCTGTATTGAGTTGTTGCGGCAGTATTATTTTGTCGGAGGAATGCCCGAAGCAGTTTCAGCGTTTGTAGAAAGTGGCGACTATCAAGAAGTTAGAACTATTCAGACCAATATACTAACCGCCTATAAGAAAGATTTTTCAAAACACGCCCCCAAGAATGAAATACAGCGTATAGAATTGGTTTTGGACAATATAGCATCGCAACTGGCAAAGGAAAACAAGAAATTTATTTTTGGTGCTTTGAAACCTGGCGGACGTGCTCGTGAGTTTGAAATTGCAATACGTTGGCTTCAAGACTGCGGCATAATCCAAAAAGTCTGCCGTGTAAAAAAGACCGAACTGCCATTGAAGTTTTATGAGGATGTGTCTGCTTTTAAACTGTATTTCTGCGATTTAGGATTGTTGGGCGTGTTGATGAAATCGCCAGTGGAGCAAGTGATTTCAGGTAATGCCCTCTTTACTGAATACAAAGGCGCATTTACCGAAAATTTCTGCCTTCAACAATTGGCTGCCGATCCGAGGTTGGATGTCTATTATTATTCAAACGAAAAAAGCACATTGGAAATCGACTTCCTCGTGCAGAAGGATTCCGAGATTGTTCCATTGGAAGTAAAGGCTGAGGAAAATCTAAAATCAAAATCGTTGAATAGTTTTGTGTCTAAAAATCCTCAATGCCACGGACTTAGATTTTCGATGAACCCATATAGAGAGCAAGTAATGTTAACAAATGTGCCGTTGTATGGAATAGGTTATTGGTTTTAAATTATAGTCTATAATAATTACGTGTTTTTCTTAATAAACTTTGCTCTTTGAAAATTATTTTTGGTAGTTACCCAACTATTGCCTAATTTTACGTCAAGAAAAAAATATTTTGCAACCATGGGAAAACTTATAAAACCCGAACATTACAGCCCCCTTCT
>JAGCYI010000257.1 GCA_017960885.1 Bacteroidales bacterium | reverse complement strand
GCTCAACAGTCAATTTGCAAAAATTTCTCGGCACGGGATATTCGCCGCTCATTGCCGACGACATTGTGTCGAAACCCTACGCCGAGGGCAAGAAGTTTGTGGTTTGTCCCGACGATCCGCTCAAAAAAATCACCATTGAGAGCGATGCTCAGTTGAAACTTTACGACGGACGTATGAATCACAACAACGGCTGGTTTGTATTGCGCAGCGAGTTGCCTACTGGAAAAACTGGCGAGGTGTTGCGTTGGAAAATTACTCCCAACGCCGAAAAAGATTGGCTCTATGCCCCTGTGGTGCAGACTTCGCAGATCGGCTACCTACCTAACCAACCCAAGCGTGCTATTATCGAAACCGATCGTCGCGACAATTCTATCACTGAGGCTAAACTCCTGAAAATCACTGCCGACGGTGAAATGCCCGTTCTTGCACAGCATCCTGTTATGTGGGGTAAATATCTGAGATATAATTACTTGACCTTTGATTTTTCTACAATCAAAGAGCCCGGACTTTACAAGATTGTTTACAAAAACAGCGAGTCGGTGGTTTTCAAAATCGACAGCGATGTTTACGAACGTGGTGTGTGGCAGCCTGTTATAGAGTATTTCTTGCCTGTGCAGATGTGCCACGTGAGGGTTAACGAAAAATATAAGGTTTGGCACGATGCCTGCCACCTCGACGATGCGCTTGTGGCAGAAAAAGGCAACCTTTTCGACGGTTACGACCAAGTGGATGATTTTCCCGGCGTAGTGCCTAATACTCCGAAACTTGTGAACGTTGGTGGATGGCACGATGCGGGCGATTTCGACCTCCGTGTGGAGTCGCAGGCCAACGAATGTTACAATCTTTCGCTTGCTTACGAATGTTTTAAGCCCGAAATCGATGTAACCGCCATCGATTGGAAAAACCGCGTGGTGGAGATTCATCAGCCCGACGGCAAAAACGACATTCTTCAACAGATTGAAAATGGCGCACTTACAATTGTTGCAGGTTACAACGCCCTCGGACGTCTTTACAGAGGTATTATCTGCAATTCGCTCCGACAGTACGCTATGCTTGGCGACGCTTCGGCAATGACCGACAATATTCCTGGCAACAACGACGACCGCCGAGTTTACACCGAAAACAATCCTTCGCGCGAACTCTCCACAGCCGCTTGTCTTGCAGCCTCTTACCGCACCTTGAAGGGTTTCAATGATACACTTGCAAACCGCTGTTTGGAAATTGCGCAAGCCGTTTATAATCAGAACAAAAACCCACAAGGTTTTGCCGCTTTTGCCAAAATTCAGGCTGATGCAGAACTTTTCTTGGCAACAAATCAAAAACATTATCTCGACAATATTGTGGTTCTCACCGATTCAATTGGCAGATACATAGGCTATTGCGGTTGGTATCTTTCAAGAATCGAACAATATTGCGCAGGTCAGAAGGATAAGAAATACAAGGCGTTTTCAAAGGCGTTTCGCGATGCGTTGCCCACATACGCCGATAATCTTAAAAAACAGACCACCGAAAATCCTTACGGCGTGCCTTACCGTCCCAATATCTGGGGTGCGGGCTGGGATATTCAGAGTTTTGGATTCAAACACTATTTCTTAGCGTCGCAATATCCACAAGTGTTTGGAAAAGAGCCTGTTTTTGATGCGCTCAACTTTATACTCGGTACACATCCGGGCTTAAACCGTGCATCGTTTGCCTCGGGCGTGGGTGCTGAATCTGCCACCGTGGGTTATGGTCTCAACCGTAGCGACTGGTCGTATATCCCCGGCGGCGTGGTTTCGGGCACTGGTTTGATACGTCCCGATTTTCCTGAACTTTTGACCTTCCCATATCTCTGGCAGCAAGTGGAATATGTAATTGGCGGCGGTTCGTCGCATTATATGTTTTTGGTTTTGGCTGCCGAAAAATTAGGAAAACAATAAAATTTTATAACTATGCACACCCCCGTAGCCCTTATATATGATTTTGACGGAACACTCTCGCCTGGAAATATGCAGGAGTTTGGATTTATCAACGCCATCGGCACCGACAAGGGCGATTTTTGGCGTCGAAACAATCAAATGTCTGTTGAAAACGATGCGAGCGGCATTCTTTGCTATATGTATCTGATGATCGACGAAGCCAAGAAAAACGGAATTAAACTCACCAAAGAGTCGTTTCGTAGTTTTGGCAGCAAGATAAAACTTTACGACGGAGTAAAAGATTGGTTTCGTAATATCAACCAATATGGCAGCAGTATCGGCTTGAAAATCAGTCACTACATCAATTCTTCGGGATTGAAGGAGATGATAGAAGGGTCGCCCATAGCCCACGAATTTGCCAATATCTATGCCTGTTCGTTTCTTTACAACAGCGAGGGAAACGCCTATTGGCCTGCTGTGGCGGTGGATTTTACTACCAAGACTCAGTTTTTGTTTAAATTAAACAAAGGAATTACCGAAATATCAGATAGTTGGAAGATAAATCAATATATACCGGAAGAGGAGCGACCAATGCCGTTTCAAAATATGATTTATTTTGGCGACGGCGAAACCGACATTCCGAGTATGAAAATGATCAAAGAGCGCGGGGGGCATAGTATTGCTGTTTACAAACCTGGTGACAAGGACAAAAAGGCTGTGGCTGAGAAACTTATCCGCGAACAAAGGGTAAATTTTGCTTGTCCTGCCAACTATAATCCCGATAAATCTCTCTTTAAGGTTGTGAAACGTATACTCGACAAAATCAAAGCCGACAACGATTTTAAACGCCTTGTAAAAGTTAATCAAAAGCGTATAGAAAAATGTTGAAAGTCTTTGATGTTTATAATAGGTTAAAATCCTCGTTGATAGAAATTTACAACGATAAGGCGGAATCGTCGGCGGTTTTGCACCGAGTGTTTGAATATCTTACTGGATTGCCATTTACTGATGTAACGGTTCACCCTGAAAAAGAGGTGGATACAACATTTGAAACCATCGAAAATGTTTTGGCAAGAATTAAGAAATCAGAACCATTAGAATATATTTTCAACCGTGCCGAGTTTTTGGATTTGAAACTCTATACAGAGAGTTCTGTGCTGATACCACGTCCTGAAACTGAGGAACTTGCAGTGATGGTTTCGGATTATCTTAAACAACGTGAATCAGGATTAAAAATTATTGACATAGGCACAGGCAGCGGATGTATACCAATCTATTTGGCGTTGCAACATCCTGAAAATAAATTTGTTGCGTGTGATATTTCGGATAAGGCATTGTCCACCGCCAAGAAAAATGTACAAAAGTATTCTGTGAAAAATTTAGATATTTTTTATGCCGATATTCTAAATTATGATAAAAACGAAATTCTAAACAATTTAGAATTTGATGTGATAATCTCAAATCCTCCCTACGTTACCGACAGCGAAAAACCGTTGATGGCTCACAATGTTATTGATTATGAGCCGCATACAGCACTTTTTGTTCCCGATAGCGACCCACTTTTGTTTTACAAAAAGATTACAGAATTTTCCACCTCGCACCTTACATCAGGCGGAAAAATCTATTTTGAAATAAACGAGCGTTTTGGCAATGAAACCATACAAATGCTTGAAGAATACGGCTTTACAAATGTTTCGGTAATGAAAGATTTGTTTGGCAAAGATAGAATGGCGGTAGGAGAGTGGCGGAATCTCGACCTTATCCCTAAGTCCTAAAAAAAATGGGTTAGGGATACAAAACTCCCCCAGTTTTGTATCCCTAACTATCAAAAAAAATGAGTTAGGGATAAAACTTAACATTAGATTGTATCCCTAACTAAAATAATTTTTTTATCTTTGTGGCATAATAAAACCATTAAAGATGTTGGCAATATGTTGATAGGACGAAAGCGAGAACAAAAAATATTGGAGACTTGTGTAAACTCCAATAAATCAGAACTTATAGCCGTTTATGGCAGACGGCGCGTGGGTAAAACTTTTCTTGTAAAACAGTATTTTAAAGATCGTTTCGACTTTTATTTTACAGGTTCGCTCAATAAAAATAAACGCGATATGCTGGTGCTTTTCAACGAACAGTTGAACCACTATTCCAATAGTCATTATGATATTCCAGACAATTGGCACGATGCTCTTAACCAATTGAAAAACTATGTTTTAACGTTAAAACAAGATAAAATTGTAATCTTTATCGATGAAATTTCGTGGATTGATACGCCTAATTCTGCGTTTCTTTCTGATTTTGAGTACTTTTGGAACTCTTGGGCTTCGTCTTATGGTAAAATTAAGTTAATTATTTGTGCCTCAGCCACATCTTGGATTATTGATAATTTTTTTGCCGACAAGGGAGGTTTGCACAACCGAGTAACACGGTCTATTGGCGTTATGCCATTCACACTTGCCGAAACAGAGGAATTTTTTAAATCTAAGAATGTTAAATTCAACCGTTTGGATATTGCGCAGTGTTATATGGCTATGGGCGGCGTGCCTTTTTACCTTGATATGGTTGACCCGCGTTTGGGTTTGACGCAAAATATCGACAAATTGTTTTTTGAAGAATCGGGCGAACTTCGCAGAGAGTTTGATATGTTGTATCGTTCGCTTTTCAATAATTATGAGTTGTATGTAAAGATTATAGAGTGTATTTCGCAGAAAAACAAAGGGTTGACACGAAAAGAAATCACTGATTTGCTTCATTTAAAAAAGGGTGGCAACCTTACCCAAGCCTTGCGCGAACTCGAAAATTGCGGTTTTATACGCCGTTACAATGCCTTTGGCAAGGTGGAACGTGGGGCGTTGTATCAGGTAACTGATTTTTATTCATTGTTTTACCTCAAATATTGCAAAAACCGAAAAGAAAACGATCCGCAGTTTTTTTCAAAACTCAACGGTTCGCCTCAATTGAATGCTTGGCTTGGCTATTCGTTTGAAATTCTTTGCCTTCAACACGTTGAGCAAATCAAACGTGCAATAGGTATCGGCGGAGTTATCACTAATGTTTGCTCTTGGAACACCTTGCCAAACG
>JAGCYI010000256.1 GCA_017960885.1 Bacteroidales bacterium | reverse complement strand
TACGGACTTGCGCTTGTAATATTTGCAGGACTCCGCGAACAGTTGGAACTCGCCGAAGTGCCCTCCGCAATGAAAGGCGTACCCATTGCCTTCATCACCGCTGGAATATTGGCATTGGCATTTATGGGCTTCTCGGGATTGTGCTAAGAAACATAATTTAATAGTTGATAAAAAACCGCCGATAAGGATTTTCTTATCGGCGATTTTTTTTTGCAAAAAATAAAAACAATAGTTATATTTGCAGAAAACAAATTACTATGGAAGCAGCAGTAAAACATACCGGCACAGATGCCGTAGACAAATATTGGAACATACTCCGCAATTTTACCAAAAAGGAGAAACTCACGCTTATTTCAAAACTCACCGATTCTGTTTTGGAAGAAGAACAAGACGAGGACGATGATGTTGAAATAGACCTTCATTTCCCCACACCGCAAACCCCGGAAGAGGCTTACAAAGAACTTCAAGAAATTGAAGCAGAAATGCGTGCAGGGCAGTGTGTTACCCTTGATGAAAGTTTGGCAGAAATTGATAAAATGATAGAAGAGTATGAAGATTGTCTTGTCTAAAAAATTTCAAAAAAGGATAAAAACCTATTTTGAATATTGTTTGGAGAACTACGGTAGTACTATTGTGTCTAAAAAACGTACAATGTACGAAAAAATCCTCCGCCGTCTTACCACCTTTCCCGAAAGCGGATTTTTAGAACCTTTATTAAAAGAGTATCCTATCCAATACCGTGCGGTTTTGTTTGATAAAAGATTCAAAATAATATATTTCGTCGATAACGATACTGTAATGGTAGAAATCTTTTGGGATACCACCCGCAGCCCGAAGTTTTTGAAAAGGGATATTTAAACCGATATGCATATTCACAGTATTAAAAGCACTTTTTATTTTTTCACAAAAACATAACCATATTTCACAATTTATCCTTACCTTTGTTCCCGAAAACAGAATACATTATGTTGTCTTCGATACATACCAACAATGCGGCATCTCAAATTATGGCTCTGTTCTCTACAATGCCTTACAACGAGCAAAGCCGTATCATAGAGAGCCTCAACACCGAGCACCAACGCACCGCATCGCTTCGCAAACGTTTCGATGAGTTGTACGACCGTTGGTGGCAAGAAACGTGTGTGTATTCTGATCCTAACAAATTTACGTCTAATCCCAATTTCAAGGCAATAGTGGCGATGGGCAAAAACGCTGTACCTTATATTATAGAAAAAATTAAAATATTTCCTTCTGATTTGGTTAAGGCACTTAACCTAATTTACAACCGCCGCATTTCGCCTGACAAAAAAGTAACCATAAAAGAGGCTTGTCGTCTATGGATAGAGAAACTCGGATATTAGTTGATTATTTTCCATCATTAGCCAACGACCCGAATTTTAAGATAACAAGTCCTTGGACATACGATTATAATTGTATCGCTTGGGCATTAGGTATTGACGGAAAGAGGTTGTGGCCTTATGTTGAAGATGAAGACGGCAATATTATTCCACCCGATGAATATGAAGATGGCGACGATGATATTTATTGGCCTAACAATGTTGCACGTGACAAGAAATTGGAGACCTTTGTACACTGTTTTCAATCATTCGGCTACACCCTCTGCCACGACTCCTCTCTCGAATCTGGATTCACTAAAATTGCAATCTATACTCTTGACAAAGAGGTTACTCACGCAGCACGTCAACTTGACAACGGACTATGGACTAGCAAGTTAGGTCCACTAAACGATATTCAGCATAGTACTCCTGAATCTATCGAAGGTAATTTCTACGGCAAGGTAGCAGTTTATATGAAACGTCCTCTATAATCATCCCCTCACCCCAATTTTCATCCTCTCCTCATTTCCGTTTATCGTCAAAAATCCCCATTTTGTCGAAAAGCGGGGGGCGGTTTGTCGAATAAAATAATCCTTTTTGTTTTTGCTCCGTACTTTTGTAATGTAATAATTAAGCAAAATATTCAACAGAGTAAAAACAATAAAAAACCTATTTGATATGAAAAAATTATTCGCAATCTTAGTTTTGGCAGTGGCATTTATCGCAAATGCCGGCAACCTAAAAGCCCAAATCACTGTTTCGGGTATCGTAGTAGACTCTCTCTCGGGACAAGGCGTTCCTTTCGCCACAGTTACAGTGGCTACTTCGGCAACTTCTACCGACTATCTTATGACTGGCATGACCGACGTGGACGGCGCGTTCAAAGGCACTATCAAAAAAGCCGGAACATATTACGCTGTTATCCGCTCGGTTGGCAAAAACCAAGTTAATCACAAATTCACAGTTTCTTCTTCGCAAAACTCTATCAACCTCGGCAAAATCCTGATGGCCGACAAGGTTGACAAACTCGCCGAGGTAACAGTTACCGCTCAAAAGGCTCTTGTTTCGGCAGAGGCTGGTAAAATCAAATACAATGCCGAGGGCGACCCCGACAACAAAACAGCAACTGTTCTCGATATGCTTCGCAAAGTGCCGGGCGTAACAGTTGACGGCGACGACCAAATTTCTATCAACGGAAACAGCAGTTTCGACGTGTATATGAACGGACGCCGCAACACAATGCTCTCCGAAAACCCTTCCGACCTTCTTAAAGCAATGCCCGCTTCTTCTATCAAAAATATCGAAGTTATCACCGATCCGGGTTCTAAATTTGACGCCGAGGGCGCAGGCGGTATCATCAACCTCATCACCGACACTCAAACCAAGACAAACCAAATTGCAGGCAACGTAAACTTAAACGTTACCAACCGTCAGCAAGGCATAGGCGCAGGTCTCTCAGTTCAGAGCGGAAAATTCGCAGCATCTCTCAGAGTTAATGCCAACCGTGGCGACTCAGAATCTGAAATGTATATGGATAGAAACCAATACGAAGGCTCAGGCGCAGAAAGAATTAAGAAAAGCGGAACCATTACCAACCAAGAAAGCGATGGCGAAAGAATTTTCGGCAACGTTGGTCTTGAAGCAAGTTACGAAATCGACAAGAGCAACCTTATCGCTCTCTCAGGTGGATACACCACATTCGGCGGCGACAACAATTCTTCGCAGACTATCGAAACAATGTTTGGCAATTTTACTTCGACCAACAAATCGCTCAACACGTCTGACAACTCTTTTGGAGCATACAACTTTGGTATCGACTTCCAACACCTCTTTGGCGGCAACGCTGAAAAGAACCTCACTTTCTCGTACAAACTTATGGGAACCACAATGGAAAACAACAGTCTTGCTTCACAAGAGGGACAATTGATGAATATCGACGGTTACAACGTTGACTATGCTCCCCGCAAAACCGAAAACACTACTGGTAGTGCAGAGCATACTTTCCAAATCGACTACTCCGCTCCTGTAACCGACATTTTCACAGTTGAGGCAGGCGGTAAATATATCTACCGTCCCAAAAAATCCGACGGTCTTACTTACCGCAACGCTGATGGCAATCTCACTCTCCTCGACGACCAAACTGTTGATTACTCTAACAACGACAACATCGGTGCTCTTTACACTCAGGTGGCTGCAAAACTCACCCCGAAACTCAGCATCCGCGGCGGTATCCGTTACGAATACACCTATCAATCAGTGAAATACAACAACAATCACGACCGTGATTTCTCTATCGACTACAACACTTGGGTTCCCTCTGCCACTTTGAACTACTCAATCTCAATGATGCAGAACCTCAGTTTCACATACAATATGCGAATCAGCCGTCCCAACGAGCGTCAACTCAACCCCTACCGCGACTACTCTACAATGGGTCAGGTATCGTTTGGCGACCCCTCACTCGAAGTTCAGAAATTCCACAACTTTGGTGTAAGTTACGGACTTTTCTCAATGAAACAAAACCTCAACCTCAGCCTCCGTTACTCCACATCCGACAACGGAATCTCGCAATGGTCGTTTGTTCCTAACTACTTCCCCGACTTGACTTCGCTCCACATCCTTATCAACGATGCTGATTTAGACCTCACACACAACACCTACACCAACGCCACCAAGAGCGACACTTACAGCGGCAACCTCTATTACAGCATTCAAATTGGTCGCAGCATAAGATTCTTCACCAACGCATCGCTCACTTACTCTGATATGAAAAACGCTGTGTCTGAGACATCTAACGACGGTTGGAACGGCAACGTTTTTGCCAACCTCCAATACACAACCCCCTTCAAACTCAAAATCAGCGCAGGTGCTATGATGTCGTCGAAACGTAAGAGCATCAACGGTACTATGAGCGGTATGAATATGGGAATCTTCTCAATGGAAAAGAGTTTCCTCAAAGACAAACTCACCCTCTCGTTCTCTGCTATGCTCGACCTCAAACACGGTATGGATATGGTAATGGAAAACAAAACCTACGGTCAAGGCTTCGACAACTATATGAGAATGTCGAACGGAATGGGACGCTTCGGAATATCAATCTCTTACAAGTTTGGTAAAAACATCCAAGTAAAACGTGCGAAAAACACCATCCAAAACGACGACTTTGAGCACACCCAAGGCGGTGGCGACGATACTCCCTCAATGGGCGGCGGCGCACAAGGCGGCTCGATGGGCGGCGGCAATATGGGTGGCGGCGCTATGGGCGGCGGCAGAATGTAGCAAAAAAATAACACATAATAATATATTTTCAAATAAGTGATAGAGTAGGAAACCGCGGACAATAAGCCAATAAGAGTTCTGCGGTTTCCATTTTTCACAAAAAACATCTACAAAAATGGGCAAGAAAAAATTTATGTTTACCGAGTTGCTCCCGATTTTGGTTTGGGCAATGATAGTGGTGGTTCCAAGTATGTCGAGCGTGTTTTTCTCTGGTGATTGGAGTAATGGATTTCGCGAAATGCTTTCTTCGGCTATCAACATAATGCCGTTGCTGATACTCTATTACGTCAACTATTATCTATTCATTCCCAAAGTGTTGTACAAAGGCGAGGTTAAAAAATTCGTCTTGCTCAACATCGTGGGATTCTTGCTCTATTTTG
>JAGCYI010000255.1 GCA_017960885.1 Bacteroidales bacterium | reverse complement strand
TCGCCGCATCGGCTCAAAACACCTACGTGTCAAAACCCGCTGCCGACCTCATCTCGTCGGGGCACTACTTCATACGTTTCGACGGCAAGGTGCACGACCCCGAACAAAATACCGACATCAAAATGCAGATTGCCACCGCGGTAAAAGACGGCGTTTCGTGCACGTTCAACGAAAGTGCCGAAGCCCTCACGCTCAATACCGCCAAAGGCACGTTTATGCTCGATGTCAAAGCCAAAACCTACCGAGTGATTAATCAAACTAATCAAACTTTTAATATCGGCAGGCTGACGTTTCAAAAGCAAGGCACTTGCAAACTCAACGGCAAAGATTTCTATTTCGACGAATACCGCTCAACCTTAGGCAATAAGGTGCGCTTTTTTTACAATTCTACCAAAATAGCCGCTGTGGATTTTGGTGCACCCGAAATGCCCGTGGTGAATATCAGCACGTTAGACAAAAAAATTCCGCAAAATATGATACTCTGCCTATCGCCCGAATGGAAATCGTCGGGAGGCGGTGCAGGTGGCGTGCCCAACAATATGCAGCAGCAGATTATTGAGCAAATGCGCAAAGAAATCGACCCTAACGACCTTCCCCCGGGAATGACCGTTGACGATATGATAAATATGGCTCTCGGCCGTATGAACGGAGGTGCGGCTCAAAATCGACCCACAACTCCTGCCACTGAACCGCCAAAATGTGCCCAGCCTTACAACGACCCGTCGCCGTCGAACGATTTGGCAGACCCCACTTCTTATAGCAATATTCAAATCACTGACATCAAGTATCTTACCACTCCTGTGTATGCGTCAAAATTTTCAAAACCAAAAACACAAGGCGTGTTCAATCCGTCGATGGAGGTTACCGAGGAGGGCGTAAAACAACAGTTGCAAGCACTCGACCAGAAATTTGCCAATATGTCGGTAGAGCAAATCGAAAAGTATATGACACAAGCCTCGTCCGACATTATGACAGCCATTCAATTCAACCTTGTAAATGGATCTCTTATTGAATACTCGCTTGCATTGTGCGTGGTGAATCCTACGGCGCTCAACTACAACAACGCAGGTATTTTGATGGCTTACAAGGGCGAAACAGAAAATGCCAAAGACCTATTTATGCAGGCGCTCGCTATCGACAACCAAAACGCTATTGTTCAAGTAAATTTGGCTAACTATTACCTCGAAAAAGGCGATTTGATCAACGCACGCAAATATGCCGAGAACGCACTTTCTACTCAGCCCGATTTTGGCGAGGCATACCAAATACTCACTGGCGTAAATATCAAAGAAAACAAGTTTTACGAAGCCACCACAACATTGTTTAAAAGCGCCGAGACCTTTTTCAACGACATTACGGCTATGCAGTTTTTCTCGCTCATCTACAACTTAAAGGTAGAGCAGCACAAAGTGGCATACAACCCCTCCTACCCCTATATGAACGTTGTTAACAAGGTGTTTACCAAAGAAAACCTCGAAAGCCTTACCCGAGCCACCAAAGCAGGCGGAGTATCTAATGGTCAGGACGTTATCCAAAATATGAAAGAATTTTCTTGGCCCGTCAACAATGCTGAAATTTGGCAACTTCACGAATCGTATCTCAGCAAATCAAATCACAAAGTTTCCAACGCCCTCACCAAACTCAACGAACGCAACAAAGAGGTGATGGATCAAGACCGTTACGCAATACTCTACTACGAATCGATGGGTATGCAAAACGTTGACAAAGAACTTGAACGCACCGAAGGAATTATCAACCAATTGTCAGAGAAAAACGTTTCGCTGCATTTACCAGAACTCGATATGTACCAACGAATTAGCAATCAAATGGCAAACGACAACGAGGTAATCTACTACCCCGACGCACGTCAGTTTTGGTGCTTAAAAATGTGGGAATGTTACTACGAAATAATGCTCCAATACCACGAAGGCTTTTGGTACGACCCCGACAATGGCAATCCTGTTAACTATCCTGCCATTTATCCCGCTATGAATAGCAAGTTTAAAGCCTTGGAAAGCAACCTCGAAATTGCATTCAACAACCACAAAAAGCGTCTCGAAGAGATAGACAAGGATCTGGCAAAATGTTTAGAAAAAGCCAAAACCGAACGTGGACAAGTACGCTGTCAAATAAACGCCGCTCAACAAAAAATGGATGCCGGCGAAACCTACGTAAGAGGAAAAGTGCAAAGTCACTACATCGACATAATGCACCAATACAAAGAGTGTTACAACCTCGAAATTAAACCAACACTTGAAGAATGGTGGCAAAAGACAATTGCTATGGGAGCATATTGCGACAAATACGCAGTAATGGAATATTTTGAAAACGATGTGCTCCACGCTGCCAACATTTCGTGGCTCGACAATAATTACCGCAAGGCTTGGGAAAACGGCAAAATGATTCAAAACAATTGGGACCTTTGGGTAGAACGTCCACGCCGCGAACGCGATAGTCTCTACGAAATACTTGCCGAACTTCCGCCCGACCCTCCGCAACCTCCTCAGCAAATGAGCGCAGGCGGTTCCGACGGTCTCGACACAGGCGACCATTACCTCAAAACCTACGGCGAAAAAGAAAGACCTTGGATCGAAGTAGGATTCGACGCTGGTCCGCTCGGCAGAATTGGTCTCCGCCGCGAATCCAATGGCGACATATCTATCACCAACGAGGGCAACGTATTTACAGGCACCAACAAAAAATGGAATCTCTCAAACGGTGAAACCACCACCAC
>JAGCYI010000254.1 GCA_017960885.1 Bacteroidales bacterium | reverse complement strand
CGAATATTCTGAACTTATTCAGGTTCCGTTCAAGAAAATTGGATATTCTGTTGTCTTCAACTAAGATATAATTTTTTGTTTTTCCTTGTACGTTTGATTTTTGAGTAGTAAGACCGGCTGTGTTAGTCGGTCTTTTTTTTGGGGTCGCAGACCCCTTTTTAATTTCTAAACTAAAAGAAATTTTATCTGCCCAATAACTCAAAATCCTTTGAATGAGCCGTACCGATGTAAAGGAAAGAAGAATCTGTTTAAAGGATATTGGATATAAATCTTTAAATAAAGGCTCTAATTTGTTAATATTGAGCCACTTATTTATTAAAGTAAAAAATCCTACTCTTGGGACGAACTGTGAAAAAATTCGTAAATTGCCTGCGATTTTTTCAAATCTACCACTGAAGCAAGATCGGCAACTTCGGCTTCCGAAATTTTTTGCACCGAACCGAATTTTTTTATCAATTTTTGAAGCGAAACTTCGCCGATGCCGGGGATATCTTGAAGAACCGAATGAATCATCGCCTTCGATCTTTTGTTTCGGTGAAATGTGATTCCGAAACGGTGCGCTTCATCGCGTAATTGCTGTATAATTTTGAGCGTAACGGACGTTTTGTCCAAGTATAGTGGAATTGGGTCATTCGGGTAAAAAATCTCCTCTAATCGCTTAGCAATGCCGATTACCGAAATCTTGGTTTCAAGACCGAGTTGACATAGCGTTTCGTATGCGCAGCGTAATTGCCCTTTTCCGCCATCAATAACTATAAGTTGAGGCAATGTATCACCTTCGTCAGAAAGTCGCTTATAACGCCGAAAAATCACCTCTCTCATCGTTGCAAAGTCATCGGCTCCCACCACAGTTTTAACGTTGAAAAGTCGATAGTCTTTTTTGGAGGGTTTTCCGTTCTTAAACACTACGCACGACGACACAGGCAGAGTGCCCTGAATATTGGAGTTGTCGAAACATTCAATATGCCGCGGCTCTTCGTCTAACTGCAAGTCGTTCATCATTGTACGCATAATATTTCGCACACTTTGGTCGGGATCTACAAGCGAACGTTGTCGCTGTTGCTCGTCCATATATTTGCGACAATTGTTCACAGACCATTCTAAAACGGTTTTCTTGTCGCCTAACTTGGGAATTGTTATTTTAACATTACTTAGTTCAAAGTCAAGTTCAAATGGCAAAATAATTTCAACAGCATCGTTTCCGATGTTTAAATCGGAAAAATGCAGGTCGGTAATGGCAGTAGTAAATATATCTTTATCGTCGTCGAACTTGATTTTAAATTCTCGGGTTACGGAGCGGATAATAAAACCGTTTGACAATTTCATAAAATTGACGTAGAGATATTCACCGGCGCCGTCTTTCACCATAGAATAAACCTCCACAGTGTGTGGCACATTTACCGAAATTATATTCTTGGCGTGGTACGAAACAAGCACGTCGTAACGCTCTTTGATTTCTTGCGCCTCCTCAAAACGATATTGCGCCGAAAGTTCCATCATCTCGTTTTTGAGCGAACGGATAACTTCGGAGGTCTTGCCGTCGAGGATTTTTTTGATATTGTCAATGTAGGTTTGATACTCTTCTTTTGAAATTTTACCCACGCACGGAGCGCAACAGTTCTTGATATGATAGTCGAGACAAACGTCGAATTTGCCTTTTCCAATTCCGTCGAGCGTGAGATTTGTTTTGCAAGTTCGGAGATGAAAAGCACTGCGGAACATATCAATCACATTCTTCATCGCGGTGAGCGAAGTGTACGGACCGTAGTAGAGCGAACCGTCATCGACTTTTCTTCGGGTGAAAAATATGCGAGGAAAATCCTCGTTGCTAATGCAAATCCAAGGATATGTTTTATCATCTTTTAGGAGGATGTTGTACCGCGGTTGAAACTTTTTTATCAATTTATTTTCGAGCAAAAGAGCATCTTGTTCGGTATCCACAACTATATGCAAAAGGTCGTGAATATGCTTAACAAGTATTGCAGTTTTGCCCACTTGATTCTTTTCGCGGAAATAGGAAGATACGCGATTGCGAAGATTCTTTGCTTTTCCTACATAAATTACCTTTCCATCTTTGTCGATAAAGTTGTAAACGCCGGGACTCAGCGGCAAGGTTTTTACTTTATATTCCAACGAATCTTTTTCCATAATCAAGCAAAAAGTGTTACATATTCGTCTTCTTCAAAATTATAAACACCATCCTCTGTTATCCTAATTTCGGGCAAAAGAAGTGATGTTAATGACGACAGAATCGTAAGGGGATCTTTCAATTTGCAACCGAGAGTTTTGCAAATCATCAAAAGTTTATTGTAAGATTCTTCAAAAATTTCACGTGAAACATCGGTCAAAAATCCGCCAATGGGAAGTTTCAAATCGAACACATTCGTACCTGTACAAACGGCAAGTCCTCCCCTATTGCGAACAATAGTATTGATGGCTTTTACCATACTTTCATCGTCGGCACCTACGCAGAGAATATTCTGTTTGTACCAAGATGTGCAACAAGCAATAGCACCAAACTTGAGATTAAAACCATTCACAAAGGCTTTAACGATTTCTTCGTTTTGAGTGCGATTTATGTACAAAACTTTTAAAATATCGTGCTTGGTATCGGAGATAACATTTGAATTTTGTACAAGAGGTTTAGCGGATATTTGTTTAGTTTCTAAAGGTTTATTAGAAATTTGAATTACGTTGATTTTTGAAGATTTTGCAGGTATGAACAAATCAGAAACAGAAAAATTCTTACAATGAAATTTATTAATAATTTCGGATTGTCCTACTTGATAACAAGGTTTGCCATTATCAAAAACTTTATTGCCGGAGATATAAACCGACTCATTATTGAGCGATTTTAAATCGTCCACGAGAATCAAATCTGCCGAATCACCCTCTTGCAAAAGTCCTACATCCAAAGCAAATTCAGTTATCGGTTTAATTGTACAAGTCTCCAAAACTTCAAAAAAATCTACTTCATCATCTAAAAAAAGAAAGAATGCACTCTTTAGATTTCGTTTTCCATATTCATCGGCGCGACACAATAGCGAAGATAATTGCACATTTTCGTAATCATCTTTATCTATAAAGGCAATACTATTGTAATTTGCTTCATAGAAATTGGTGCGGACGCAACCATAAAAATTTTTATTCTTGAATAATTTTAAAACCTTATCAGGATCTAAATCGAAATAATCGCAGTCAAAAATATTTTCAAGAAGTTCGCCGGGAGCAAAATATTTGCATTTAAGCGGAGTTTTATCAAACTCTCGCATTACATATTCAAACCCTTTTTCACCCAAAACAGAACAACAACCTTTAGGATAAAGCAACAAGGAAACAACTCCATATTGTAAAACACTTGCGGCATATTGTTGCGGCGAAAGCATAGAAGTCTCAAACATAGTGTAGGAATCTACAAATCCCGGCATAATATATTTTTGAGATTTAACTTTGCAATGCTCAACCTTTGTAATCTTACCATTTTCGATAGAAATTCTTCCATCGAAAATGGTTTTAGATACAACATCAACAATTTTTCCTTCAAGTGTTTCCATAGATTTAATAAAAGTTACACGTGAAACATTATCTTCCTAAAGCCACTAAAATGGTATTTATATCAGCCGGACTTACTCCGGGGATACGTGACGCCTGTCCTATGGTAGTGGGCTGAATGCGTTGCAATTTTTGTCGAGCCTCAGTAGAAATACTCTTAAATTTGGAGAAATCAAAACCATCAGGAATTGTAACATAATCGAGGCGTAACAATTTGTCAGCCAAATTGTTTTCTCGATCGATATAACCTTGATATTTAAGTTTTATTTCAGCAGATTCAAGTTCGATTTTTGTATATTTTGAGAGGAAAGGGAAGACATCAGTCAACTCGGTTAACGATACTTCGGGACGCAAAACAACGTTTGCTAATTTGTTTCCCTGAGTCATAGGTTTGCCTCCTTTGCTCTCGATATAAGGATTTATCTTATTCATACTGCACGAATAAGTCTCGCAGAACTGAAGGATTTCTTCAACGTGTTTTTGCTTATTCTTATAGGTTTCGTAACGATGATTTGAAGCCAAACCTATTTCGTGCGACTTCTCAGTAAGACGTTCGTCGGCATTATCCTGACGGAGAAGTATACGAAATTCTGAACGAGATGTGAACATTCTGTATGGTTCGTCAACGCCTTTTGTGACCAAATCGTCGATTAAAACGCCGATATAAGCATCGTTGCGGGAGAGTGTAAAATCAGGTTTCTCGTGAAACGATAAGGCAGCGTTTATTCCTGCGATAAGTCCCTGACAAGCAGCCTCTTCGTAACCTGTTGTACCATTTACCTGACCTGCAAAATATACGTTTTTAACCACTTTTGACTCCAAAGTATGATGCAATTGTGTGGGGTCAAAATAGTCGTATTCTATGGCATATCCCGGACGGAAAATCTTGCAGTTTTCAAGTCCTGGAATAAGGCGGATGGCTGCGTATTGAACTTCAAAAGGTAAAGACGAAGAAAACCCGTTGAGATAGTACTCACAGGTGTTATTTCCTTCGGGTTCGAGGAAAACAGGATGCGAATCTTTATCTGCAAAAGTTACGATTTTGGTCTCAACAGAGGGACAATAACGTGGTCCGATACTCTTAATTGTGCCATTAAAAAGCGGCGAACGGTCGAAACCTTTTCGTAATTCGTCGTGAACTTGCGGATTTGTATATGAAATAAAGCAACTCATTTGGGGCAATTTGCTCAAATCGTGGTTCAAATAAGAGAAACCAACGATGTCGACATCACCCTTTTGCTCTTGCATTTTTGAGAAATCAATTGTGCGTCCGTCGATACGAGCAGGTGTGCCGGTTTTCATTCTCGAAACCTCAACACCCTCTTTCAGAAGGTATCCTGAAAGGGTATCGGCCGAAATTTCTCCTATCCTACCCCCTTTATAACTACGGTCGCCTACGTGCATCAAACCGTTAAGGAAAGTACCTGCGGTAAGCACAACTTTTGAGCAGCGAAACTGAACTCCAAAAACAGTTTCAACGCCCACAGCCTTGCCATTTTCTACAATTACCGACTTAACAGTATCCTGCCAAAAGTAGAGATTCGGTATCTTTTCGAGTTGTTGACGCCAAACGAGCGAAAATTGCGACCTGTCGCATTGCGACCGAGGACTCCACATAGCGGGACCCTTGCTTTTGTTCAACATACGGAATTGAATCGAGGTCATATCGGTAACAATGCCTGTTAGACCACCGAGAGCATCAATTTCTCTTACAATTTGACCCTTTGCAATACCTCCAATTGCAGGATTGCACGACATTTGTGCAAATTTAGTCATATCCATAGTAATCAGAAGCGTTTTAACCCCAAGATTGGCGGCTGCCGCAGCGGCTTCACAGCCTGCGTGACCCGCTCCCACTACTATAATATCATATTCATCAATTATATTCACAATTACAAACTATTATATATATTCAAATAAAAATCCTCTTTCTTATGAATCTCTTCCTCTTGTTCGTCGGTCTGATCATCGTAACCAATCAGATGCAAAACACCGTGAATCATAACTCTTAGAAGTTCGTTTTCACGTGAAACATTAAAGATTTTTGCATTCTCAGTTAT
>JAGCYI010000253.1 GCA_017960885.1 Bacteroidales bacterium | reverse complement strand
GGCCGCCGACAAACCTTTTGCCCAAAACGTCAACTCATATTCGCAAAAAGAATCCGCTATGGTGCTTTCGGGACTTGCATTGTCGGGCGCAAACAACATTTGGAAAGGCAATTTCGACCTTCCCAACGCTGAGGACGGCATTCTCACCGCCTACGAAATATCGCAGTTAGACCTCTCAAACACCCGTCTCGCAGTGCTTTCGGCGTGCGAAACCGCCCGAGGACGAATCTTTCCTGTTGACGGAGTTTTTGGACTTCAACGCGCATTCAAGCAAGCCGGCGCGGGGGCAATCCTGATGTCGCTGTGGAAAGTGGACGATGCCGCCACCGCCCTCTTTATGGAGCATTTTTACAAGTTCCTCTTTGAAACCCACGACCGCCACGCCGCCCTCAAAATGGCTCAGTCCGAAGTGAAAAAACAACACCCCGATCCATACTATTGGGCAGCGTGGGTGATGTTGGATTGAAAGGTGCAAATTCGCTCCATCAAAAGTAGGTCTTTTATTCCCTTTTGTATTTCTTTTTCACAACCCAAATTGACGAATTGCCCTTTTTTTGTTCAACGAGATAATAAAGGTTTCGCCATTTGCGCTCGTAAAAAACAAGTCCGGGACTGTTGCTCCTAAAAATACGGAATCTGTTGTTTACCGGGTTGATATTGAGCAGTTTGTATCCTTTAAAAGTCAGACTGTCGAATTCGGGCGTAAGCGCGTAAGCCCCGTAAACAACGGAATCGGGCGTGGTGGCTACAAAATAATATTGGTACTTATGGGTTTTAGGATTTAGAAACGAAGAAAAATGTTCTGTACTCTTGAATGTCAAGTTTGAATTCGGAATTTTTTTGTTTTCAAATTGCTTGAAAATAGGGCTTGTGACACCGAAATTGTTGATGATTTCAGCACCACAGATGCGTGTAAAAACGTTGTTACCTACCGAGTTGGAATTATCTTCGTAAAAAGCCTGAGGAAAATCTGTTTGCAATCGTGCGATGGCGGCTTTGAACCTCGGGTCGTCAAAATCCACTTTGTCGAGAGAGTCGGCAAAATATTCCCAATCAATATCGGTGTTGAAATAATGCGTGTAGTAAAAAGCGATGGCACGCCGTCCTCGGTTGAAATCATTTATAGCGTAACGGTTGTCGCCGTATGTTCTCATCACGAAGTCTTTGCCCGAAAGCGTGGATTTGGGTTTTGCCTTTTGTGTGGTCTTGCTTCTTGTAGCGATTATTGCGCCGATTTCAATATCCTTTTCTCTCGGAGTAAAGTTGTTGAGCCTAAACTCAGGTTTAACTTTCACAACTGTTTTCGATTCTTTTTTGCAGAAGTTGGTTATGTAGTATTGCAAAATATCATCCTTGCGTAAATTCAATGAGTCGGAATTGGCTACAATTTCGCTAAGTATAGGGTCTAATTGATAATCTTTGCTTATAACTGCTTGATTTCTAAGCCTTATGTAATCATCTTCCGTCTCGCAGTTTTTGGTAATATTGCTCTCAGGAAACCGAATTTTAAAAGTTCTGAAATTTTTAGCAAGCACATAACTATCTGCTTTTTCAAACCACGCCTTTATGTAGTTTTCTTTTGCTTGGTTTACAAATTTAGAATCCTTGAAAAAATCCAAAAACCTTGAATATGCGACAGTTGTATTTTCTTGTAAAGCGCATTTGTATGCTTTTTCTTCGAGAATTTCGTGTTCGTAATCGTTGTTGAGTCCCGTTTTGAAAAGCCGTGTTATGGTTTCGATTTTGTCCACGTTGTTGAGTACCAAAAGAAGCGCGTAATTATATTGGATATCTACGTCGGTGAAGTCAAAATTGTAATGCTTTTTGATTGACTCTTCGGATATTTTTTCGGTTTTCTTATGGGCAATTGCCCTTTTTATCGTCACCAAGGCTTGTTCTGCTTTGAAATATGGCGACTGACTATCGGAATAGAGTTTTGACAATGCATAATAAGTAGCAAACAACTCGGTTCCTTTGTTCTTTGCGTTCGAAAAATATTCCATCGCCTTGGCGTAATCATTATCTTCTAAATATTTGAACCCTTTGCCGAGTTTTTGTGCAAAAAGCGGCTGAAAAGAGATGCAAAGCACTGATATAATTAATATTACAAAACGAGAGGTTGTGTTTTTCATATTTGTGGAGTTTTTACTAAGATAACTAAAATAGTGTATATCATATTGTATATTTTCTTTTATACGAGATTTTTTTTCTCCAAGGCAATCTTTTTTCGCCAAAATCTGCAAACACACTTTCTGAAAAATCCGTATATTTGTATCGGACATCTGGCTCTACATACCCGGCCTCCGACATAAGAATAATTACGAGAGCGTTATGCTTTTCTTACCAATGGAAATGTGAGAAACTTCTTATTAGTGTAGGAGATAGCATAACGGTTTCGCCTATCGTATAGGCGTAAACCGTTATCATTGTATCCTTACACTAAGGTCATCTCACAACCTCCATTGGTGGATATAAGGTATATGCGGTTTGCGCTTTCTTTGTATAACAGCAACCTTCCCGAACCGCAGAAGAAGATAATGAGTGTCTGAAAATTTGATACAATCTGTCTAAAATCTTGATACACAATCTTTATCATCTATACTCCCTCATTCCGTATCTTAGTAGAAATTTTTTTTTGAAAACAAGTGTAACCTTTTCCCTTCCTTCGACACTAATGAGTACAAAGAACAACAAATTGTATCACCTTTAAAAATATAGCACTATGAAAAAGCACATTTTAATAGCGGTTATAATCGCAGCATTTGCAAATATCTGCACCGCGCAGCAACTGAAAGACAAGGTTTATTTCGATGAGGATTGGAACATTATCAATGACGCATCGAAGGCAACACATTATCGTCTTTACAATGCAAACGACCAATCCGAAGGACCGAAACCGTATAAAGATTATTATATCGGCGGCAAGTTGATGGGCGAGGGTTTTTATTCGAGAATTGACAAGAGAAAAGGAATAGGCTTTATCTACCAAGGTGAACGAAAAGGTTATTTCGAGAACGGCAATATTAAAAGTAGACTATTCTACGAGGAAGGAAAACTTGATGGTAAAGCCATATATTATAATGATTCCACAGGATTAGAAGAATTCGTGTATAATTACAAACACGGACAATTGGACGGACGGCAAGTACAGTATTCACCCATTAACGAAAACGAAATTTTGAAAGAAGAATTGTTCGACAAAGGTCTTATGAAAAAGGAGATAAGGTATGAAAACGGAAACATAAGAGAGACCTTCACGCTTATCAGCCGTAGTGAAAACGCATTTGTTGCCAATAGCACGTGGTATGTGAGAGAGGACGAAGATTCTTTGCTAAGCAAAATATCTGTCGACTATCTTTATACTTTCGACCCTGATATATGGTATTATCCATTTCAACTATACTATGTGGATGAAGCCGACAACAATGGCGACATTTCACAAAGACACGGCAAGTATCAAAGATACGATCGACAAGGACGTATTATTCAGGATGGTCATTACAATTACGGCAGCAAAAGCGGTATTTGGAAAGATTATAACTACAATCAGAAGGTATATATGGTTAATGACTATGACGATAAAGAATCTACTACACAGTATTTTACTTTCGACAACCAACCGTTCAACGGTCAATGGGACGGCCGTTTAATATATTCCAAAGGTGGGAGTATTGGTTCGTGTAAGAATGGATTTAGGGACGGATATTGGATATGGTACGATAATTTTGGACGTAAACTAATGGAATACAACTACAAAGATGGAGTTAAACAAGGTGAAGTAGTAGATTATTACTACGACAATGACAACGAATTGTATTTTATATGGGAATCTAATTATGTGGATGGCAATATTGACGGACTTAAAGAAGGAAAGGGTATAATCGATGGCGAATGGGAAACAATATGTTTCTACAATTACAAAAACGGAATTCTCGACGGAGAATTTCAAGACTATTCTGATTCTTTGTTCATTAAAGGCCATTTCAAAGATGACGAACTTGACGGCTATTATCAGGCTTATTGCAACGACGCTTACGACAACAACTATATAGTCAGAGAGGGAAACTATAAAAATGGCGAACGTGTTGGCGAATGGATTTACAGATATCCCGACGATAACTTTTACGAGATACAGTATTGCGACCACAGCGCACCTGACCGTTTTTACTCTTACTACGATGATGCCCCATACACCGGTACAGTTGTGCGTTATTTTAAAAATGGAAAAGAAAAACAAATATACACCATCAAAAAATCATTTATTCAACAAATTGATGTCTATGATGCACAGACAGGTAAACAAACCAATGTAATCAAATTCAAAAACGGCTTGCCGGTATATAAATAAACAAAAAAACTGTAACCTTATGTCAAGGAATCACATTCCTTGACTTTTTTTGTATATTTGTGGTAGATGTATTTTTAAAACAACTTACTATGAAAAAACTCATTTTAACTCTGATACTTGCTTTGTCGTTTGTGAATAACAACGCTCAGACAGTGATTGATTCGCTTAAAACAGTCAAAACCAACATCGAGAGAGCGAAAAAATTTAATGCTGATCATTACTTGACTGTTTTTTATAGTCTTGCTAACATTTATCTTGAAAATGGAGATTATTATTCCTTAGGCTTACTTACAGATGATATGATTGATGTCTATAAAGTTAAACTAAAACACGAAAACAATTATTATGTAAGAGAATTAGTGACAAGTTTAGCATCTTTTCATTATAGACTATACAATGTGCAGTCTGCAATGTTTTATGCAAACAATGCAGAAGAAATGTATTCAGTTGTTAAAGATTTCAATAATCCAACATATTGGGAACTTCTTACTTTACAGAGCACTTTCAATTTTGTATTGAATGATACTATCAAAGCGAAAAAGTACGTAGAAAGAGCATATAATCTGTTTTCACAAGGTGTTAAAGGTGATGTATGGAATCCCGACAATGTAAATAAATATAGGCTTCAATCTCTTATAAACAATTTCGGGAATATTTACGCTTCATTGGGAGATTATTCATTGTCAGAAAAATTTTATAGATTAGTGATTAATAGTTTTGACAATAAGTTTTCATTGGAGACGATAGGTTCATATTTTAATTTAGCGTACCTTTTATATTCGCAATCTAGATATAAAGAAAGTATTGATTTGATGGAAAAAATAATTGCTTTTAGTGATAATAGATATAATAATTATCATTATTATAACATATTAATAGATAGTTATATACAACTGAACGATACAACAAATGTTATGAAATATCTTACTATGTTCAATAATAATGCTTTTAATAATATTTTGTATAATTTTAGTAAATTTTCGGATGCTAATCTATATGATTATTGGTTAAACGAATCGAAAAATACATTAGACCTAAATAGTTGGGCAATTATTAACTGTTCTAATCCTATAGTGAATACAGAAGCATTTGAAATGAATATATATTTTCGTTTTTTTATTTTGCACTATCCGCAGTGGGTTTATGAATTTATCAAACAAACGGGAGACCAAGGTCTTATGGATATGTATCAAGATTATTTGACTTCTAAGAATAATTATGTGTTCGGACAAAACTCTCAACAACACCGAGACCAAGCAATGACAACAGAGATGTTTATGATAAACCAATTGAATGGAATAGAAAAATATATTGCTCAACAATATCGAAATGTGGATCAAATAAGAGATTTCCTATCAGAAGGAGAATATGTGGTGCAATTTTGCGACTTGTCTACTGATTTAAACCATAAAGACAATTTTCTTCAAGACTATTTTAGTGCATTTGTGTTTGGTAAAAATATGATTTATCCGATATTTTATATTTTAGGACATAAATATGAAATTGGCTCATTTTATAACTTTGATGGAACTAACGAACCTATTTTTTATTCAGAATTGTACTCAAAAGATAAAGCCTCACGGCTTAACAAATTAGTATTCCAACCATTAGAGCGTTTTTTTAGAGGTGGACATACGATATACTACGCTCCAAGTTCTCTTCCATCGTTTTTCAATTTTGATCTTCTAACAGATTCTCTTGGCATACCTCTCAACGAAAAATACAAGATGGTGCGTGTATCATCAATTTACGAAATCCCCCAAGTCAAAGCCCGTGACCTTCAAAACCTATCCTCCGCCGCCCTCTATGGTAATATCAACTACGACACATCATTTTATGATTCTTCACGCGGCTCTAAATTCGGTCGGCTAAAAAATGCGGGCAAGGAAATTAATTCTATTTCAAACATTTTGAAAGGTCAAAACATTACTTCTACCATCTTCGACCGCACCTCCGCCACTGAGGAGTCTTTCAAAAACCTCTCCGGCAAATCGCCTGAGATTCTGCATCTTGCCACGCACGGATTCTGTTTTGAAACCGATGAGAAGGCCGCCGACAAACCTTTTGCCCAAAACGTCAACTCATATTCGCAAAAAGAATCCGCTATGGTGCTTTCGGGACTTGCATTGTCGGGC
>JAGCYI010000252.1 GCA_017960885.1 Bacteroidales bacterium | reverse complement strand
TAATACAGGATTAGTACGTGAATATTTTTTTCATAATCCATATTTTCAAGAATCGTATCCTGTAATATACAATATATCAAATAAATTATCTAATACATATGTCAACGATAAAAAATATAGAGAAAAATATAAACAAGCATCCGAAGACATTTGCGATAATATAGATATGTTTATAGAAGCCTTAAAGCCTTATAAAGATGATTACTTAAATACAGAACTCTATTGGAAACAAAACATGCCCTATTACAAAAAAGAATAGGGGAGCATTACACAACATTTGCCACCGTAGAACCGCGCCATGGCATGTCTCTGCATCTCCACCAATACAAATTTTTCTTCAAATTTTGCTAAAAAATTCTGCCACCTTCCGTGTCATTATGTCGTTTTGCTTTAATATCTAACTCGAATTCTGCCATAATGTCAGCATTTTTGCCGATGGCATTTGGTTTGATTGGGAATAGGGGGATTTTAATTTTCGGGAGGCGATGCCTCTTATTAAAAACCTTTTTATTATATTTGCCATTGAAAACTTTTTGCAAACGATGAACAAATTTGAGATATTCGCAATACACGGACAAGCCGTTTCGCATGTTATTAACAAGCGTATTTTCAACGCTATAGACCTTATCAAGCAACTCGCTGAACAGTCGGGTATTTCGGCTGCCAACAACGATATCACCATAGCCGAGCAGACCTACCGCCTTATGCTCGACTACAATATGCACGGTGCCGCCGACCCTAACAGAGCCGCCATTCTGTGCCAATTGCAGATTTCGTTGCTGATGATGGCCGATTCTTACAAAAACCGTTTTTTGCGAAAATATACCTCGTCGCCGGTGTATGCTGGTCGTCCGGTTATGCCCGATGCCAAACCCGACAAAACCAATCTGCCTCAATGGTTTACATATATTATCCAAGACGAAAACGCCTCGGGCGATTTTTGCAACACGATAGAAGGCTTTATAACCGACGATAAAATTACTTGGTATTCAAAATCGCTGATTGTAAGCGCATTAACCATGAGCTTGCTGCTCTTTTTTGATATTGCCAAGGTGCGTCTGCTTTATAAATATTACGCCAATAATCAGGAGCAGGTATGGCAGCGGGCGTTGGTTGGATTGTTTGTGGTTTTTTACGTATATAACAGCAGGATAACGCTTTACAAAGAGGTGAAAGAGATTCTCGACCAGCTGAAAGCCGACAAAAAGTTTACCGAGCGTTACGAAACTATCATTATACAGTTTATCCGTTCGATCAATACCGACAAGATTACGCAAAAAATCCAAGACGAGATTATCCCCGAAGTTAGCAAGATGATGCCCGGCATCCGCGACAAGATGAAAGCCGATTCGCGCAACAACGACGAGAAGGGTTTTGAAGACAAGAATCCCGATTGGGGCGATTATTTTGCTAATAATCACAATCTTTTAAACAAGTTAGAGGAGATTTCAAAACTCCAGCTCGAAGGCAGCGACGTATTTCTCAATTCGTTTGCCATGCTCAAAAATTTCGACTTTTTTAAGCCTCTGGTCAATTGGTTCGTGCCCTTCTATCGCAACAACAGCGCAGTAACGGGTCTAACCACCAACGATGAAAAATTCAAGATGAAGCCTTTTGCAGCGGGTCTCGAAAATGCGCCTTTTATGTGCAGTTCCGACAAATACTCTCTCTGTCTGAGTGTTAGCTCTATGCCTCAAGATCAGTTGAATATTATGGGCAAATACTTTTTTGCCGAGGTAGACCAAATGAACGAAATTTCGCAAGAGGATATGCTTTTGCGCAAACCTGAATATAGTTATAAGGCTATAACTCAGTATATACAAGACCTTTACAGATTCTTTAAGATAAACGAAGCGGGCAAAGATTTTCCCGAAGTTTTTGAAAAAGAGTTTTATCCTGCCGAAACGGTGATGTACGGCGCGGCGTTCCCCAATGCTGGCGAAATGCGCAAGGTGGCGGAATTCTTTTTCGCTAACGAAAACTACTGTCAGGCAACGGGAATATTTAAAAAGATATCGCAAGAAGCCCCTGATTTTGAGGTGTTTCAAAAGATGGGTTACGCTGCCCAAAAAGTCGGCGACATTGAGGGCGCTCTCGACAATTACCTTCATGCCCAGTTGTTTAACGATTCGCAATTGTGGAACCTCAAAAAAATCGGTTGGTGCTACCGCCGCTTAAAACAACCCGACAAGGCGTTGGAGTTTTACCAAAAGGCCGAGGCTCTCGATCCTGAAAACCTTTCAATTGCCACTGCCATAGGTCGTTGTCATCTTGAATTAGACAATTACGAAGACGCTCTCAAATACTATTTTAAGGTTGAGTATCTCGACCCCAAAAATACCAAAGTACTCCGTCCGATATGTTGGTGCTGCTATATGTCGGGACGATACGAACAGGCAGAAAAATATATTGCCAAACTGCTGAATTCCAATCCCGAAGCTGAGGATTTTGTTCTTGCAGGCAATGTGATGCGGAGCCTCAAAAAACTCGACAAGGCTCTTGATTATTACATCAAGGCATTCAGTTTCAATAGTTTTGATATGAAAAACTTGGAAGATTCGCTCAAAACCGACTACCGTGCCTCCGAAGGCGAAGATGTGTCGGGCGACAATTATCTTATAATGGACTATATTTATTATAAATTGAAAGAAAATAATTGAAAATGAAGATTTTAGTTACTGGCTCTAACGGACAGTTGGGCAACGAAATGCGCCTTGTGGCGTCGGAACTCACTAACCACGATTTTATATTTACCGATGTTGCCGAGCTTGATATCACTGACCGAAAGGCTGTAACCGCTTTTTTTGAGCAACACCATCCCGATATGGTGGTAAACTGCGCCGCTTATACCGACGTTAACCGTGCCGAATCTGACCTCGAAAGGGCTGAACTTATCAACGCCACCGCTCCCAAAATTTTGGCGGACTGCTGCAAGGCAAACGGTGCTAAATTTATTCATGTTTCTACCGATTATGTTTTCGACGGTTCGGCTCATCTTCCTTACAAGGAAACCGATAAAGAAAACCCTGTATCTGCTTATGGCACAACCAAATATCACGGCGAACAAAACATCGTAGCATCGGGTTGCGAATACGTTATAATCCGCACATGTTGGCTCTACTCGTCGTTTGGAAAAAACTTTGTAAAAACCATGGCAACCCTTGGCGCCACCAAGGAGGAGCTCGGAGTAGTTTTCGACCAAGTGGGCACTCCCACCTACGCCGCCGACCTTGCCGCCGCTATTGCCACCATCATTTCAAAAACCGCCCAGGACCCCGCCGCGTTTGTCAAAGGCATCTACCATTTTTCTAACGAAGGAGTATGCTCGTGGTACGATTTCACAGTGGCAATCATGGATTTGTACAACCTCAAGTGCCGCATCAAACCTATTCACACCGAGGAGTATCCCACACCTGCCAACCGTCCGGCTTACAGCGTGTTAGACAAGACAAAGATTAAAACCACATTTGGAATTGCTATTCCTCATTGGTACGAGAGTCTTCAGAGGTGTGTTGCGAAACTGAAACTGGCTTAGAGTGCCTCTTTTTCAGCAAGTGCCATGTAACAAATGCGCCAAAGCCCTGCAAACACGATACCGCCACATATCCCCAAGCCAGATTTTCAAAGGTTGACGACATGTAAAACACCCCAACAAGAGCGGCAAACGACACGCCCAGCACTACTGTGTTGAACGGGAACACCGACACTGCGTCGATGGGGTTGCGGTAGAGCAGGTAGATCGCCTGTGGTAGTATGGCGAGTATCATTATCTGTGTAAGTGATTCTGCAACAAGGTATTCTGATGTAAAAAGCAACTGAATCATATCGCTTGTGAGCAAGTAAAACGCAGCCATCACCAATATTGCACTCAGCACGTAAATCACTGTAAAATAGTTTACCTTGCGTATGGCGTCGCGGATGTTGCCTTTTGAGAGACATTTCGACACGTATGGCAGCAAAATGTAGCCCAGAAACGAGTAGAAAGCCGTTCCTAAGGTGATGATGGTGATTCCCACCGAGTAATACGCCACTGATTCGTTGTTGTAGTGGTGGTTGATGTAAACAAGTGGAAACGCCTGAAAAGCAAAGAGAAAAAAGTCGCCCCAAAGTCGCGGCAGTGCATATTTCGCCACTGTTTTGTACTCCGCTTTAAGGGCTTGTTTGGTTATGCGTTCTGAGCAATGCAAACCGCCTCTCATGGATTCACCAATTGCAAAAAACAGAGTTACCACGGCGGTGATGATAGTCCACCATACAAAAATGTTCAGCGTGTTGATACCGGGAATAATAAGCGCGGAAGCTGGCAACAACAATTGTATCAGCACGTTTGAGATAGTAAACCTTTTGAAATCGTTTTTGCCCCTGAAATATACGTAAATCATAGTTGACGCCGTAAGCATTGCCGCATATACAAAAGCCACAATGTAGAGCAGAATGTCGTCGCGACCTGTAACTATAGCGTAAAGTTTTGGTTTAAAAATAGTTGCCGCAGCGCACATCGCCACCATAGCCGTTGCTACAAACAAAATGGCAGCCCTTACAAAAGCTTTGGCTCTGGCATTGTCGCCTTTGCCTAAGTAGATAGCCAGATAGCGTGGCATTGCTATGCCAGTGCCGGCGAGCATAACAAACGAAATAACTGTTACACTGCGTTTTATAAGGTTGTATTCGCCAAAGGAATCAACATCGAGCCTTCCGCTTAGCACCTTGTTGAGAGCAAACGACGCCAAAAGCACCAAAACCTGACCGGCAAAGGTCCACATAACGTCGCCTGCCATTTTTGAGCGAAGCAGCTCTTTTAATGTTGAAAAAATGTTTCTAATCATACTGGGGGCGAAATTACGAATAAATGATACAAAAAAACTAACTTTTTGCAAAATCTCTAAAAAAAAACCGGAATATTGTTTAATTTTGTCAGATTTTTGATATTTGATAAGTTGGCATAAAATATGCCTGAGATTTGTTTTAGAGTGCGATTTTTAAAATACATATTGGTTTTGGTATTTGCTGTTGCATTTATGGGCGTTTCGGCTCAGAGCGGCGGTAAAAAGACATCTATGCGCGATAGTCTTGACCGTTTGTTGTTGTCTGCCAAAACCGATTCTGCACGTATCTCGCAATATCTCACCATACTCAACAATCTTGGCGATCGTGATTTGTCGCTGCATTATGCCGACGAACTTATGGCAATAGCCACGAGCCGCAACGATACCAATCTGATGATTAAATGCGAACAGTCTTACTCTTACGCATATCTCAATGATGGAGATTCCAAAGGTGCAGAAAAACACATATCCAATGTTGTGAAATTGGCTTTGCCAACCAATAATTTGAAAGTTTTGGCTAAGTCATACTACCTCTACGCTGTTTGCTGCGAAGACGGCGACAATATTGCCGGTATGCTCGACTATGGCAACAAGTCGCTCGACATTTACCGACAGCTCAACGACACCGCCCATATCCTCGACATTTACCTCATGTACGCTCAGTCGTGCGGTACTATGAATATGTACAAAACCGCTTACGAATATCTTGTGAGGGCTATTTTGCTCAGTCACAATTCTTCGTTCGATATGTACACTGTGGATGCAACAGTGTTTTACGCCTCCACAATGCTTATGCAGTTCGACAACGAATACTACCCCTCAGATGTGAGATTGTGCAAGTTTAGCAAGATAATCAGTTATTGCACAGCTGTTTCGCAGGCATATCAGCGGTCGGAGTTAAATTCATACTATTACCGTCAGCTCATGCACTTATGCCATATCACCAAGGCTCACGCATATCTTAGGTCGGCAGAAATTGTGGGTTCAAAGGCTTTGGCTGATAGCTGCGCTCTCTATCTGCAAAAAAGTAAGGACGCCGTTACCGACAATAAGGGATTGCTCTTCGAAGCGTCGTTGGTGGAGGCAGGACTGCTTTATTTCCAAGGTCATTACACTCAAGCTGAAAAGATGCTTTCCGAACTTGAGATTATGGATTTCCCCCATATCGTTACTATGATCAAGCAGGTGTATTCTTTGCAGACCAAATGTTATCAAAAACTTGGCAACCAGACCAAAATGTTGGAATGCATTGAGAAAGCCGACCTCTACGACAAAATCAGCACCAGAGAAATCACCAGCAAGCAGTACGCCGATTTTAAAACCAAGCTGATTTCGCAAAAACAGGTTGAGCTCATTGAGGCGGGCAAGCAGAAAGACTCAATCAAGAAGAATGGCGAAATTAAGCGACAGAACTATATCACATCGTTTTTGATATTGTTGACCATTTTGATATTGGTGCTAACTGCTGTGATTGTGAATTCGTTGAACGGTCGTCGCCGCATCAATAATCAGTTGAGAGAAAAAAACGACGAAATCACCAAAGTCAACGGCAACATTATCAGCCAGAAAAAAGAGATTGCGCAACGTCGCGACATCATCACCATGCAGTACGACATGGTAGAAAACTTCAACGAGTCTATTATGTCGAACATCAAATATGCTGGTAAAATACAGCGTGCAGCCATCCCGTCGGAACGCGAGGTGAAAAAATATTTCAGAGATTGTTTTGTGCTTTTCCGTCCGAGGGATATTGTAAGCGGCGATTTCTACCTTGTGAAAAGCAAAGGTGATTTTAAGATTTTTATTGTGGCAGACTGTACTGGACACGGCGTGCCTGGTGCGCTACTCTCGATGCTCGGCATTTCGGCTCTCAACGATATTTTGCAAAACGCACCCGACAACGATTTGTTTTCTGTGTCTGAGGTGTTGGAAAAAATGAGGCAGTTTATTCTTTCGGCATTTGAGGGACGAAAAGGATTGGATATTTACGACGGTATGGATATGACTATCTGTGCCCTCGACACCAGAAACAACGATCTGCATTTTGCCGCTGGAAACCAGAGCGCTATTGTTTGGCGCAAAGACTCTTTGATTCGTCTCAAAGGCGACAAGATGCCCATTGGACGATACATCAGAGAGGCTGTTCATTTTTCAGAACAGACCATTAGTCTGCACACCGGCGATATGGTGTATATGTTTACCGACGGCATTATCGACCAGCTTGGTGGTTCTGAAAGCAAGAAATTCTTGATGCGCAACCTTTCGTTGACATTGGAGAGCATCGGTGCTATGCCTTCGTTTAGGCAGAAGCTCGAAATAGAGGCAACCCTCGACATTTGGAGGGGAACAATTCCTCAAATTGATGATGTTACAGTAGCAGGATTTAGAGTTTGATTATGAGATACTTTTTGACCATATTGTTTTCGCTGTTGTTTGCCGCCGAAATCGTGGCACAGAGAGCTACTTCTGGAAAAATTAGCTTCGACGCCAATTTCCAGGCTGCTTTCCGCGATTTTTACAGTGGCAACTTCGATAGTGCATACTCCCGCACTCAGTATATGATCGAAGAGGCTTTGAGAACCAACGACCAACGATATCTTGCCGCCGCATATACTTTCTCTTCGCTATATAGCGACCACAAGGGGCATGTTGACGAGCAGCTCGAAAACCTTTACAAGGCACTCAATATCTACAAAGAGCTCGGCGATTCGGTGCGTATCGCCGCCACTTACAGATATATTGGCGAAGCTTTGGGCGAACTTAGAATGTATCAAAATGCCTACGATTTGTTTTACAGATCTATCAAAATTGCTGGCGACTGCAACGATGAGTACGAAGAATCGCGCTCATATAATTCGCTCTATATCTACACTATGTACGATATGGAAACAGAAACCGATTCGTTGTATATTGAAAAACAGCTGAAAAACATCATCAGCAAGATGAACTATTTTGTATCGGTGATGCGTTATGATACATTGGAACATCTTCATCGTCAGAATGTTACACGTATTTATTCCAACCTTGTTTCGGCATATATCCTCAAAGCTAAGAACGAAAACAACCCTGTTTTTGCCGACAGCGCCCAAGCCTATATCGAAAAGGTGAGAAAGAATATGGGATTTCAGGGCGTTACTCTCATGAGGTCGTTTATTATGGAATCGTCGGTAATGCTTGTGAAAAAACGCTATGCCGACGCCATATCGCGCTTAAAAGAGATTGAGACTCTCACAAATACGTTGCCGCTTACTAATGCCGACCTTGCAAAACTGTACAGCAATATGAGTTTCGCTTGCAAAAAGCTAGGCAAAGTGAGCGATGCCATCTTCTACAAACAGAAATCGCTCGAATATCAAAACCTCACTGTTAATGTGTACAATGTAAGGGTGGGATTTGAGTTTCAGGCTAAGCTTATGGCAGACAACGAGATAAGTATTCACCAGCGGGAAAAAGAACTGCTCGAATACGCCAACAACGAAAAACTTCACAATGTGAGGTTTATAACATACTGGGTGTTAGGCATTTTGTTTTTGCTGATGTTAGCGCTTTTCGTTTTGGGATTGCTCCTCCGACGCAACAAAAAAGCTACCCGAAAGTTGAACATCCTTTACAGCAAACTCGAAAGACACAACCGAATGCTTATCGACCAGCAAACCGAGCTGGCTTCGCAAAACTCTTTGATTCAGCAACAGCGCGACACCGTTGACAAAATCAACAAGGAGATAATGTCGTCGATAAACTATGCCAAACGCATTCAAAAAGCAGCATATAGTCACGAGGATGATATCAAGTCGTTTTTCCCACATTCGTTTCGCCTTATACGGTCTGTTTCGCTGGTAACAGGGCATTTCCATTTTATCCACGAGTTTAAGGATGTAAAAGTGCTTGTGGCGGCTACCTGTTCGCGAAACGGTGTTCCGGGCAGTTTCTTGGCTATGTTGGGACAGTCGGCTCTCAAAGAGGTGTTTGCGCAGTACAAATGCGATGGCGAGTTTTCTCCCGCCGACATTCTTACTAATACCGACGCCAATCTGCGTCAGACTTTGGGCAGCACAAGAGCCGAAGATTTGTCTGAATCTATTGATATTTCTGTGTTTGCGGTAGATTCTAAAAAACATCGCATCTATCATTCTGGTGCTAATCAAGACATCTATGTTTACAACAACTCCAAAATCCAAAAGCTTTCGGGCAGTCCGTACAGCCTTGGCGACCAACGCAACGAGTTGTTTACCACCGAAGTGATGGATATCGACAACAACGCCATGATTTATGCATTCAACAATGCTGTGTCGCAGCAGTTGGGAGCTGATAATGAACCTTTTGGCGAAGAGCACCTTTATAATACGATGATGCAAATTGCTCCTCTTCCAATTGAACGTCAGAAAGAAGAGCTCAACAATATTTTAGACCAATGGCTCGGCGATGTAAACCAGACCGGAGATATTGCTATAATAGCCATAAAATGTGATATTTGGTAAGATTTTTGCAAGTAAATCAACAAAAATTATAGTATGCAACACTTTATATATATTACACAAACTCTTTTAGTGAAGACTATTCCAGACGAGTCGTCGCTTTTGTTCCATATTATCTTTTGCGCTATCGGCATTGTGGTGGTGGCTGGCATATCTTTCTTTGTTGTTAAAAAAAACAAAGAGGCTATCCAGACTATTAATAACGACATAGCTGAACAGCAAAAGCAGATTGCCGACTACAAACAGATATCCGCATCCAAGCAAGAAGAATTCACCAAAATATCTCAAGAATACGAAACCGCTCACAAAGACCTCAGAGCAAGTATCCATTATGCCGAACGTATCCAGCGTGCGGTGATACCTAACGACAACGATTTTAAAGCTCTCTTTAACGACTGCTTTATATTTTTCAGCCCTCGCGATGTTGTAAGCGGCGACTTCTACACTTGTGCATCGTCGCCAAGTTTGAAAATAGTAATTGTTGCCGACTGCACTGGACACGGTGTGCCCGGAGGTTTCCTTTCTATGCTGGGTATGTCGGCTCTCAAAGATTTGCTTTCTAAACAAAAGATATCTAAGTCGTTCGACCCCGCCGACATTCTAAACCGTCTTCGCGAATTTGTGCTTACATCGCTCGCTGAGGCTGCCGAAACCGACGACGTGGTGGTGAGCGACGGTATGGATATTTCGCTTTGCGCTTTTAACAACGATTTTACTCAGATACAATACGCCGCTGCTAACCATACTATTTATGTATGTCGCAACGGTGAAATATTTAAGCTTAAAGGCAACAGAATGCCCATCGGACGTCACCCAAGACAAGACGTGCCTTTTGAATCATTTACTTTCGACCTTCAAAAAGGCGATATGGTGTATCTGTGCAGCGATGGCATTCAAGACCAGTTCGGAACTCCTGACGACATCAAGTTCACTACTAAACGTCTTGCTGCTATGTTGTTGGAACACAGTTCTGAAGACACCCAGACCCAACTTAAAAACATCACCAAAATAGTAGACGACTGGAAAGAAGGACACGACCAGTTCGACGACCAAACATTAATAGGAATAAGAATTTAAAGTTATGACAATAGACTTATACACATCAGGATTAACACCAATTATTAAAATTATGGTGCTTTACATGATAGTAGCAGCTGTTGTGGTTGCCGCCTTGGTGCTAATATTTAAAAACCGTCGCAAATTAAACCAATGCCAACGTGTTCTGAATGATAATGCAGTAGAAATCAACAAGCTGAAAAATGCTATTTCGGAACAGGAAACCGCCATCGCCACCGAGTCGGAACGCTGCGCTAAGGCTATTCACGAAAACACTTCGAGCATACGCTACGCCAAGAGAATACAGAGTGCGGCGTTTCCTCAAAAGGAAATAAGCTCTATTTTTTCAGACTATTTTATTTTTACCAAGCCCCACACCATAGTTACTGGCGACTTTTACAAATCGTTTGAGATAGAAAACTACAAGATATTTGCCCTTGCCGACTGTTCGGGTCACGGCGTGCCTGGCGGTTTTCTCACTATGCTTGGACTTTCGGCTCTCAAGGAGTCGCTTGCCAAACATTTTTACGACGAAAATATCGACCTCGCTGCTATTCTTGAAGAGATGCGCGATTTTGTAAAATCTTCGCTCCGCAGCAACGACGACAGCGTATCCACCATCAACGATGGCTTAAACCTCACCCTATGTGCATTTGACAACAATGGGGGAGGAGTCCGTTTTGCAGGGGCTAACCAGAATGTTTATCTCTATTCCAACGGCACTCTCACCACTTACAACGGCGACCGTATGCCAATCGGCTGGTCGTTTAAAGGCGACAGCCCGTTTTCTGAGACCTTTATCCCTGTAAAAAAAGGCGATATGCTGTATTTCACCACCGACAGCCTGCAAAACCAGTTCGGAGGTCCTGAAAATGTAAAATTCTCTACCAAACGTCTTACAGCTATGTTTGAGCAGATAGGCGGTATGCCGATTGAGGAACAAAAAAACACGGTGTCGTCGATAGTAAACGATTGGATAGAGGGTTATGCGCAAGTTGACGACTTGACCTTGGCTGGTGTAAGGTTATAATTCGTTGAGGGGCTTAATTGATTCTAATACCCATCAACGTCATATCATCCACCTGCATAGTGTTGTGCATCCAGTCGTGCATGATGGTTTCAAAACGCTCTTTCTGAGCCTCCGTTGGGTTCGACGCATTTTCCGAAAAGAATTGTAGCAGGCGTTTGGTCATAAACTTGGTGCCCGACAATCCGCCCATCTGTCCTTGAATACCATCTGTCATCATATATAGCATGTCTCCTGCTTTGAGCGTTTGCGTAATGGTGGTAAACGGACCGTCCTCTTTGATGTGGCGTCCTATTGGCATGCGGTCGCCTTTGAGACGTGAGATTGTGCCGTTGCTCCACAGATATGCGCTGTGATATGCGCCGGCATAGCGCACTTCTCGGGTTTCTAAGTTGATGGCGCTCACCGACATATCCATGCCGTCGGCAGTGGAGAACACCTCGTCGCCAGTTTCGTCGATTTCGCTGTCGCCGCTGAAAGCGTCTTTTATAAATTCTCTCATACTGTCTAATACAGCGCCCGGCATCACATTGTCGTTTTGACGCGAGAGTATCTCCTTGATGGCAGAAATGCCAAACATCGAAAGGAATCCGCCTGGCACTCCGTGACCTGTGCAGTCGGCAATAACCACAATTCTGAAATCGCCGCATTGGGTAACATAGTAAAAGTCGCCGCTGACAATATCCTTGGGCATATAACTGAGAAACGAATCAGGGAACAGCGCCTTAACTTCTTCTGCATCGGGAAGCGCCATACGTTGAATATGTCGTGCGTAGCGTATGCTTTGGAGAATCATTGAGTTGTACTGTTCTACCTTCTCTTTTTGCTGTGTGATTATGCCTTGCTGCTGAATAACCTCCTCTTGCTTTTGCAGAAGGGTTAGATTGTTGATTTTCAGCAGTTTGTTTACTCGGCGTTTGCGTATTACCGAAATGCACACCACAATAATTGCAAAGATGCTCAGGCATAGGGCGATAATGGCGAATAGTAGTTTGCTCTGCTTGTCGCTCACGCTCGATGTCAGTGCCTCGTTTTCTCGTTTAAGCTTTTTTTCTGCAGTATCAAACTCGTCGAGCCGGTTAGAGAGCAGGCGTTCGGTCACTTGTGCGAGTTTAGCCTCTTCGGTTTTGATATTCAGAAAATTGTACAGTTTTTTCTGCCAGAGACACGCCTCCTTGTAGTTGCCGAGTTTAAAATATGCATTAGCCATAAGGTTGTAGAGGTGTTCTTTTACATACTTGTCGGTATAGTTAGTTATCTTTAATTTGGTAGCAGCATCGAGTGCCTTGTGATAATCTCCTTGTGCATAGTATAGCCACGCCCAGCAGAGGTCGATCAAGACCAGCTGCACCGAGTCGCCGGTGGTGCGGTACCATTGGTCTGCCATTGAAAGGTATTTCTGAGCGCTGTCGGTAGCCTGTCGGCGAAAACGTCGGTTGTAAAACGAATTGATTGAGTATGCTTTGAATTTTTCTACATACGATTCGTTGAGTATTGTGCGGCAGTCGAAACTTGTGCACTTAGTAGAGTCGATAATCCTTTGTATAGAGTCGCATGCCTCCAAAGTGCGTATCAAATACCGGTGAATGCTGTCCACCTGCTGGGTTTCGGCTTTAAAGGAGTTCATCTGCGCCAACGATATAAATGCAATTAGCTTGTGGTCGGGGTCGCCTGTGGTGCGGCTAATCTGCATCACCTCCTGACAATATTTTTCGGCAATGAAAAACAATTTTGATTTTGTGCACATTTGGCACATTTGCCGGTATGCCCACAGTTCCCATGCGGTATGGTCGAGCTGACGGAAAATACCAATAGCCTGTTTGAAATTTTCCATAGCTTCTGGAATTTGGTTGAGCGATTCGAGAATGCAACCGGTGTTGAGGATGATTTTTGCAATCAGGAGCGAATCGTTAGACCCTTTTGCAAGTGCGTAAGCGTATTGATATTCTTGCAGAGCACGTTCCCAGGCGCCTTCGGTGTACAACATGTATCCGAGATATGAGTATGCCTCTGCCTTTATCAGCTTGTCGTCGCCGGCAACTTCCATTGCCTTGTGAGCGTAAAATTTCACGGTGTCGGGATTTGCGTCTTCCCTAGCAATGGCGCAGTAGTAATGAGCCTTGGTGAGAGGGTCGGTCTGAGGGGTGATAAGGGAGAGTATGCTGTCGCGATATTCTTGCGCAAAGCTACCCGTGGATGCCGTGGCTAAGAGAATTGTTAGTAATATTTCTAATATATTTAATTTCATCAGCTTGCTAATTTTGGAAAAGATCGAATAAATAGTCCCAGAACATCTTTACGAAGTATACTGAAATGAATATCAGTGCAATAAGAATCACAATCATTATTCCAAAAAATACTGATTTGCGTTTCACTTCGTTTACAACGGTTGGATCTTTTGCCGCGAAACCCTCCACAAGTTTGCAGTTTTTCTTAAATCCGCGGTGCAGAAAGTCGAAAAAGTCGCCAGCCACGGGTATTGTTCCCCAAAGGCAATCCATCAACACATTATATATTATAGCAAGTGTCAGCGAAAGTGATTTTAGCTTAAAAACAGATGTTATAATATAAGGTACGGTGAGAATTGTGGTTACCCAGTCGCCAATGCCAGGTGCAAAAAGACCGAGGATAGGGTCTATATGCCAGTCGTCCATTAGTTTTCTAATAGAGGATAGTGTGCCAAACGACATTGTTGGTGTGGGTTGTTCGGCTGGTGTTGTTATTTCGGTTTGTTCCATTTGCGTGTCTTTTTGGGTTTTAAAGATAGTACTTTTTTAGATATATCACAAATAAAAATAAGTTTTTTAAACAACATTTAATATGCTGGTAATTTTAAGATATGAAACATAATGCTTATATTTGCATTTCTAATTGATTAAAGAAAATGGATTTTAAACTTGTTTCGCAATTTAAACCCACTGGCGACCAACCCGAAGCTATACGACAGCTTACTGAGGGGGTGGAGCGCAACGACCATTACCAAATATTAAAAGGTGTTACGGGTTCGGGCAAAACGTTTACTATTGCCAACGTTATTGCCAACCTAAACCGTCCCGTGTTGGTGCTGAGCCACAACAAGACCCTCGCTGCCCAACTTTACGGCGAGTTTAAATCATTTTTTCCTGAAAACGCTGTTGAATATTTTGTATCCTATTACGATTATTATCAGCCCGAAGCCTTTATCCCTACCACTAATACCTACATCGAAAAAGACCTTTCAATCAACGATGATATTGAAAAACTCCGTCTGAGCGCAACCACTGCATTGCTCTCGGGACGTAGAGACATTATTATTGTAAGTTCTGTGTCGTGCCTTTACGGTATTGGCAATCCTGAGGATTTCCATTCTAACATTCTCACTGTAAAAACCGGCGACCGTATTGAGCGAAACGAATTGTTGCGGCGTCTGTCGTCGAGCCTGTACTCGCGAAACCAGGTGGAGTTTAAGCACGGAACATTCCGCGTCAACGGCGACACTGTGGATATTTTTGTGGCTTACGACGATTTCGCTTTCCGTGTGGTCTTTTTCGACGACGAAATCGACGAGATATTCACTTTCGACCCTTTGTCGGGAAAAACTATTGAAAAAATCGACACTGCGGTTATCTATCCTGCCAACATTTTTATGACCTCAAAAGAACGTATGTTTGAGGCTATGAAAAATATCCGCATCGACCTCGGCTTGCAGATTCAGCAGTTGCAAGATGCTGGCAAGGCATTGGAGGCTAAGCGTTTGGAAGACCGAGTGAACAACGACCTAGAAATGATGCAGGAGCTCGGACATTGTTCGGGTATTGAAAACTATTCGCGATATTTTGATGGACGCAAGCCCGGAAGCCGTCCGTTCTGCCTTTTAGACTATTTCCCCGACGACTTTTTAACTGTGATCGACGAAAGCCACGTTACCCTTGGACAGATACACGCAATGTTTGGCGGCGACCGCTCACGCAAGGTAAACCTTGTGGAATATGGATTCCGTTTGCCCGCTGCGTTAGACAATCGTCCATTGAAATTTTCTGAATTTGAACAACTTACACATCAAACCATATACCTCAGCGCTACTCCCGCCGAATACGAGCTTGAAAAATGCGAAGGCGTGATTGTGGAGCAGATGATTCGTCCCACAGGACTTTTAGACCCGCCCATCGACGTGCGCAAGTCGGAAAACCAAATCGACGACCTTATCAACGAAATTCAGCAAGTGGTGAAACGCGACGAGCGTGTTCTCGTAACCACACTTACCAAGCGCACCGCCGAAGAGCTCACCAAGTATCTTACAAAAATGGGAGTACGCTCTGCCTATATTCACAGCGAGGTTGATACCTTGGAGCGCATTGAAATTATGGACGGACTGCGTAAGGGAATGTTCGACGTACTTGTGGGTGTAAACCTCTTGCGCGAGGGTCTCGACCTCCCGGAAGTTTCGCTTGTGGCTATATTAGACGCCGACAAGGAGGGATTCCTTCGTTCTGCCCGCTCGCTTACCCAGACTGCAGGTCGTGCCGCCCGAAACGTCAACGGCAAAGTGATAATGTATGCCGACGTAATCACCGACTCAATGCGAGCCACTATCGACGAAACCAACCGTCACCGCACTATCCAAATTCAGTACAACAAAGATAACAACATCACACCCAAACAGATACACAAAGGCGACACACTGCTGTTTCCAAAGAAAGACTCTCCCGACGAGCGTTTGTCGGCATCGCAAGTGGTTTCCGCTGCCGCCGCCGAACCTGCTGCCGCCTTTAAGTCGAAGAAGGATATTGAGCGCGAAATCGCAAAAGCCAAGTCGGAAATGGAGCGTGCTGCCAAAAAACTCGACTTCGTTAATGCCGCAAAATTCCGCGATATTATGTTTGAATTGCAGTCGAAACTATAAAATCAAAAAAAATGTAAGATTTTTTGGCTTAAATGCTTACTATTTGTCGATTAATTTTTACTTTTGCAAAAATTACTCAAACGTACAATGTCAAGAAGAAGAAATTCGGACTATCAGTCCCCGATAGATATTTTAAAAACTACGCTCACAAGCGACCGTGCCAAGCTTATATGGTTTATGCTGTTTGTGCTGCTGTCGGTTGTGGAACTTATTGGCTTCCTGTCGTATCTCGGCACGTGGCGCGAAGACCAGAGTAAGTTTGAAATTGGATGGCTCAAATTTCTGTTCGATTCAGAAATCGAAGTGGCTAACTGGTCGCACAAACTTGGCGCATTGATAGCGCATATATTTATTCACCATCTTTTTGGCGTTCCCTCTTTCGTGTTTATTCCGCTGACATTGCTCTGCGGATTAAAAATTGTTGGCATTGAGCCTGTTCCATTGCGTACTACAGCCAAATGGTCGTTGCTTATAATGTTTTGGTTGTCAGTTACTTTGGGATTCTTTTTCGGCGACAGCGCATTCTATTATGGAGGAATGGTCGGATATGAATTGGCGTACTGGTTTGAATCGGTGCTGGGTAAGGTAGGCACAATTCTGTTGTTGTTGATTACCGCCACGGTGCTTTTCGTTTTCGCCAAGGATAGCGCTATGGAGTGGATTAAGATATTTTTCGATGATTTTTCAAAACGTCGCGACATTAAACATGCTGTGCAAACCGCACGTCAGTATACAAGCACATCTCAGCAAGATATCATCAACCTTGCCCGTGCCAAAAACGCTGGTCAGGTTTCAGCACAACAGCGCGACCAGGATTTTGACTATATCGACGAAGACGAGCAGGAAGACCAGCTTAATGCTCCTGTAAATCAGGTTAAATCTGACAATAGCTCTTCGCCTTTCAGCTTTATCAAAGAAAAACTATTTAAGAATAAAGACTACAAAGGTGAGGATCAGAAAATTGAGTTTAACGAAAAACCCGAACCTGCTTCCTCTGCCCAAACTACTGAAAACGAGCGTTACTATCTCGACGACAACGGCAACAAAGTGCAAGCCGACAATATTGGTTTCGAGGTTGACGACACTACGCAGAATACCGAAGAATCTATCAGCGGAACTGATTCCAACAACAATGATGCTGATTCAACGCTTAACCCCGACCTTCCTGGTTCGTCAGACGGCACTATGCTCGAGGTGGAAACCAATCACGACATCACTGCCGAAGATGTTAATCAGTTGCCGCCTTATAATCCCACATTAGACCTTCCCAATTACAAACTGCCCTCTATCGACCTTCTCGAAGATTACAAGTCTGACGTTAAGGCAGTGGAAAACTCCGAACTTATGGAGAACAAGATCAAGATTGTGGAGGCGCTCAAAAACTTTAAAATCAAAATCGACAAGATTAAAGCCACCATCGGACCTACCGTTACCCTTTACGAAATTGTGCCCGCAGCCGGTGTGCGTATCTCGAAAATCAAGAATCTTGAAGATGATATTATGTTGAGCCTCAAAGCGTTAGGTATACGTATTATTGCGCCTATGCCCGGACGTGGTACAGTAGGTATCGAAGTGCCCAACAAAAATCCCGAAATTGTGTCGATGCGTTCGCTCATTGTCTCTACCAAGTTTCAGGAGAGCAAATTTGAGCTGCCAATCGCACTCGGAAAGGATATCAGCAACCAGTCTTATGTGATGGACCTCACCAAGTGTCCCCACCTTTTGGTAGCAGGTGCAACTGGTCAAGGTAAGTCAGTCGGCTTAAATACCATCGTAGCCTCTATTCTTTACCGCAAGCACCCCGCACAAGTTAAGTTTGTGTTGGTAGACCCCAAAAAGGTGGAGCTCACACTTTATAATAATATAGAGAAACATTATCTTGCCAAACTGCCCGACAGCGAGGAAGCCATCATCACCGATGTGGACAAAGTAAAAGAGACACTCAACTCGCTAACTGTAGAAATGACAAACCGTTACGACCTTCTCAAAGAGGCTGGCGTGCGCAATATCAAAGAATACAACCAGAAGTTCATTGCCCGTCACCTCAATCCCGAAAAAGGTCATAAGTTCTTGCCTTACATAGTGTTGATAATCGACGAGTTTGCCGACCTTATCATGACAGCCGGCAAGGAAATCGAAAAGCCTATCGCACGTATCGCCCAGCTTGCCCGTGCTATCGGCATCCACATGATTGTTGCCACACAGCGACCCACCACCAACATCATCACAGGTCTTATCAAGGCAAACTTCCCCACGAGAATAGCGTTCAAGGTATCTTCAATGATGGACTCGCGTACAATTCTCGACTGCTCTGGCGCTCAGCACCTTATTGGTCGTGGTGATATGCTTATCTCAAACGGCAGCGACCTTACCCGTCTGCAATGTGCATTTATCGATACTCCTGAGCTTGAACGCATTACCAAGTTTATCGGCGACCAGCAAGGCTATCCGTTCACATTTGAACTTCCCGAGCCCGACATCGAACCTGTAGAGGGTGGCGAGGCAGTAGACCTTACCAAACGCGACCCGATGTTTGAAGAGGCCGCACGACTGATAGTAATAAGTCAGCAGGGTAGCACATCGCTCTTGCAACGCAAGCTTGAAATAGGCTACAACCGCGCAGGACGCATTATGGATCAGTTGGAGGCTGCTGGAATTGTTGGTCCAAACGAAGGAAGCAAGGCTCGAAGCGTCAATTACACAAGCGAATACGACCTTATGCAGTATCTAAATAGACTTTATGAAGAAAATCAATAGCTTCGGTGCTTAAAAATTATTAAATTTGCGCCCTTGCAATAACAAAAACATTGCATCTGCGTTTATTCCACAAAAAACAGAAAACAAATTTTTAAAAACTAATACACTAACAAAGATGAAAATTACACGACTTTTTGCAGCATTAATGCTCATAACAGCAACATCTACCGCACTTTACGCTCAGGAAGAAACACACGATCCCGCAGCCAAGAAAGTTCTCGACAAGGTGCTCGCTACAACTAAAGGATATCAAACTCTCCGTGCCTCGTTTGATTGGGCTATGGAAAACAAGGTTGAAAAAACCAAAGATACCAAGAGCGGTTTTATGTTTATCAAAGGTGATAAATACAAACTCGTAATGTCAGGCACCGAAATCTTTACCGACGGAACAGCCCTCTGGCAATACTCGAAAGATATCAACGAGGTAACTATCAACGAGGTGGAAGAAAATGCCGAATCTATCGTTAGCAATCCCACCAAAATATTCGAACTCTACAAGAGCGGTTTCAAATATCGTTTGAAAGAGGAAGTCACAGCATCTGTCAAGACCAAAGTAGACGGCAAAGTTACATCTGCCAAAAAACAATGCTACGTAATCGACCTCTATCCCGAAAAGCCTGCAACTGTGGAGTATCACACAATCCGACTTGTAATCGACAAGGCTACCACACAGATAGCCAGCTTGGATATTATGTTTAAGAACGGCACCGAGCAGATTATCGAAATCACCGAATACAAGCCCAACACACCTATGCCCGACAATCTTTTCACATTTGACAAGTCAAAATATCCGGGTGTAGAAATCAACGACATGCGTTAATGGTATTCTTTTTGAGGCGTTTTATTTAGCTGTGTTATAATTAGTTACGGTGAAATTGTGGTAATATTTCTCTGACAACCAAACATTAAGCCAAAAAAAAAAGCAAAAAAACAATAAAAAAAACGCTTTAAAATTTGATTATACCGATAAACGTCTTTATATTTGCAGCACAAAAAAACTAATGTAATTTATTGAAAATTAAATATTTTTAGCAATGACAAAAGCAGACATCGTAAACGACATTTCCAAAAACACAGGAATTGAAAAAGTAACAGTACAGAAAGCCGTAGAAGCTTTCATGGACACTATCAAAGCTTCGTTAGTGGAGAACAAAAACGTATATCTCCGTGGATTCGGTAGCTTTGTTATCAAAACAAGAGCTCAGAAAACCGCTCGTAACATCTCTAAAAACACCACTATCGTTATTCCTGAGCACAACATTCCCGCATTCAAACCTTCTAAACTTTTCGTAAGCGAAGTTAAAGGCGGCAAGTAATTGTGTGCACCCAATTATTTTTTTAACATTTTAAAACACAACAGCTATGCCAAGCGGAAAGAAAAGAAAACGTCATAAAATGGCTACGCACAAACGCAAAAAACGTTTGCGCAAAGACAGACACAAGAAAAAATAGTGTCATGAGCAAACTAAAAAATCAAAAAGCGGCTTAATGCCTCTTTTTGATTTTTTTAATTACTAACCCCCTACGCCATTGCAACGTAGGACAACATTCTTACAGTGAACAACGATTTAGTCATCAATGCTACTGAGTCGGAAATTGTAATTGCTCTGTTAGAAGACAGGCAATTAGTTGAAATACACAAAGAAAAGAGGAATCAGCGGTTCTCTGTCGGCGACATATATCTCGGCAAGGTGAAAAAAATTATGCCAGGATTAAACGCTGCATTTGTAGACGTGGGTTACGAAAAGGACGCATTCTTGCATTATCAAGACCTCGGTCCTCAGTTCTCTACTCTGCACAAATACGTTCAAACCGCATTAGACAACCCTAAGAACTGCAAACCTCTGCAATACATCAATCTCATGCCCGAGATTAACAAAAAGGGCAAAATTACCGAACAAATTGCGTCGGGACAACGCGTGCTTGTACAGATAAGCAAAGAGCCTATTTCCACCAAAGGACCGAGGCTCACTTCTGAAATTTCTATGGCGGGACGAAACCTCGTTTTGCTTCCGTTCTCCGACAAAGTCTCTATTTCTCAAAAGATTAAGGGAAAAGAAGAACGCGAAAGATTAAGGCAATTGATTCTTGCCATTAAGCCTAAAAATTTTGGAATAATTGTACGCACCGAAGCTAAAAACCGTCGTGTGGCGGTACTCGATGCAGAAATTAAGTCGCTCGTTGAAAAATGGGAAAACGCTATATCGGTGCTCGGATCAGGCGTTATGCCGCCAAAACTGATAGCCGGAGAGATGGATGCCACAAGTGCTATTCTCCGCGATACACTGAGTAATTCGTTTAACAGTGTTATTACTAACGATCCGGCAATTTATCACGAGGCCAAAAACTTTGTTAGCAGCATTGCTCCCGACAAAGAAAAAATTGTAAAACTCGACACCGACAAAATTTCGCTTTTCGACCGCTAT
>JAGCYI010000251.1 GCA_017960885.1 Bacteroidales bacterium | reverse complement strand
TCTTTCACATTGTTAATCAATACGCTAACAATGGCAGTGGCCCAACTGCCTCCGCCCACAACTGCTATTCTATGTTGTCCACACATTTATTTATTTTTTTATATTAATGCAAAGGTATAATAATTAACTTCCATAAAAAAATAAATAACGTTATTTGATTTTTTTACTGCACTAATTTAACTTTATTTAACTTTTTTAAACTCTGTTAACACCTGATGCGAACTCTTGCGCTTGGGCTTCCACTCTCTGCAAAAGCCAGCGAGGAGTGGATGTGGCACCGGTTATTCCCACAGTGTCAACATTTTGAAACATCTCGGGTTTGAAATCCGAACATTGTGAGATATAATAAGTGCGAGGATTGGCGCTGCGACATGCCGAAAACAGATAACGGCCGTTGCTGCTGTTGGCTCCTGCCACAAAAAGAATAGCGTCGAAACGCTGCACATACTCCACAAGATTGCTTACCCGCGCCATTACGCTTCGGCATATAGTATTGAATTTCAAAAACAAACCATTAGGATTGTGCTGTTTTGTAAGAGTATCTATTTGCTGCGACAAGCTTTCGTAACTCTCATTGTTCATCGTGGTTTGTGAATATAGGAGAATGTCTTTAGAGAAGTTGATCTTGCTGATTTCCTCAGCCGACGACACCACCACAGCCGAGCCATCCACCTGACCCACAAGCCCCACTACTTCGGCGTGGTCTTTCTTTCCGAATATAACGGTTTGAGCCTGAGGATATTTCAGGGCGTTTTCGTGAATAAGCTTGTGCAAACGTAGCACAATGGGACACGTGGCGTCGATAACGTTGATATTGTTGGCGTTGGCAATGCGGTATGTTTCAGGAGGTTCGCCGTGCGCACGAAAAAGCACTGTGGTGTTTTTGGTGGTGCGGAAATCCTGATACGAAAGTGTCTTCATTCCAAGATCCGAAAGCCTCTGGGTCTCCTCCTGATTGTGCACCATCTCACCTAGACAGAGGAGCGAACCGTTTTGAGTTATCTCGTTCTCTGCCTTGCTGATAGCATTGGTAACGCCGAAACAAAATCCCGCATTTGGGTCGATATCGGTGATCATTTTGATTCAAGTTGCTGATATGATGGCAGTTGCTGCACAAGATTGAGTGCAAACTGGAACTGTCCGTCAACAGTCATTTCAGAATTATCCAAAAGGACAGCATCGTCGGCCTTACGGAGCGGCGAAACTGTACGTGTGGTGTCAGCTTTGTCGCGGGCTTTGAGATTTTCGTAAATTTCCTCAAACGAAACCTCCTCGCCTTTGTCTATAAGTTCGTCGTAACGACGTTGTGCGCGTACTTCTGGCGATGCGGTAACAAATATTTTGAGGTCGGCGTCGGGGAAAACCACTGTTCCGATGTCGCGTCCGTCCATCACCACTGAAAAATCTTTTGCGAGACTGCGCTGCAAATCAACCATTTCGGCGCGAACAAAGTCTATTTTGCTGATGGCGCTCACATGGCGCGACACACTTACGGTACGGATGTTTTTTTCTACGTCCTCTCCGTTGAGAAAAGTGTGCATATTGCCGTTTGACATACGCTGAAAGGTCACCGAAATATTTTTGATATGGTCGCGGAGCATCTCCACATCGGGAGTGCCATCGCGGTACATAATGTTGTTTCTAAGTGCGTAGAGTGTGATGGCGCGGTACATTGCGCCGGTGTCGATGTATAAGAATCCTAAGTGCGATGCAAGCTGTTTTGCCAAGGTGCTTTTGCCGCACGACGAGTATCCGTCAATTGCTACTTTTATAGTCTTCATAGTAGTCTTCTGATTATTTTTTACTGCGCAAATATGACTTTTTTATTTCAAATATGCAAACAGTTTTTGTTGACAATTACATAGTGGTGGCGGTTTGATAAACCACTTTTGCGAGTTTGCCATTGGAGTATACAGCCTCGTAGATGGTTTTGCCCGAACGGTCGTATTTTGCAAACTTACCTTCGAGAACGCCGTTTTTGTTGTAGTTTTTCTCCGACTGCGGACGTCCGTTGGGATAGTATTCTGTCCAAGTGCCAAAGGGACGGCCTGCCTTGTACTCCTCGCGGCGGAGAATCTTGCCATCGCCCTGACGGTAATACCATGCGCCGTCTTTCTTGTCGTCAACGTACTGACCTTCGATCACCGATGTGCCTATCTCGTTAAATTCTATAAACTTACCGTGATGGACACCCTCTTTGAACGATTCTATCATGGTCTTTTTGCCGGTTTCGTCGTAATATGTCACTACACCGTCTTTAAGATTGTTTTTGTAATTGATGGTGTAACGCGGCACACCGTTGTCGAACCATGCGTTCCAGGTGCTGTCCATCATACCGTTGTGAAACGAGCCATTCATCTCCTTTTTGCCGTTCTCATAAAAACGCTCCCAGAAGCCTTCCTCCTTGTTGTTAACAAAGTTGCCACGATAAAACACCTTGCCGTTTTCGTAGTTGACAAGATAAGGACCGTTTTTTTCGCCATTGCGGTAAACGGCTGTTTTCCAGATAGATTCATCTTCGTAATACCATTTCCAAAGACCTGTCATCTTGTTGTCGGCATAGTCGCCTTCGTTGCCTTTTTTGCCGTCGATTTGGTAATAGATCCAATGTCCGGTTTGAACATCGTCGACAAAGTCGCCTTCAAAATGCTTAACGATAGTTTTCTTGTCGGCGGCGGTGGTGTCGGTGCGGTACCATATAGCATGACCGTTTTTCTTGCCGGCAGAATAGTTGATTTCCGACTCCTTGCGACCGTCGGTGAAAAATCCTTTGTGAAGTCCCTCTTTAAGACCCTTGCGGTAAAGTCCCGACGAGGTTACAGCTCCGTCTTCGTTCCAGAATGTCCACACGCTGTCGCGGAGGTTGTCTTTCATACGGCCCTCGCTCTGTTTTTTGCCGTTCTGATACCAGAACGAAACAATGCCGTTTTCGATATTCTCCACGCTGCGTTTTTTTCCGTCTTCGTAGAATGTGTATGATGTGCCTGTGGGATTTCCTTTTGAGTATGTCTTTTTGGTGGCTACATTACCATTGTTGAAAAAAGTCTTCCATAGACCCTCTTTCAAACCGTCTTTGTACTCACCCTGCTCTTTTACGGTTTTTTCGTCGGCATAATATGTGATGTATGTGCCGTTGCCGTTTTCAAAAAGTGGCTTTCCAGTATTTGTATACGCGCTTACAGCCAGGCAGCCCGAAGGATTGCAGTTTTCTACAAATACTAGCGTGCCGTTAATGTTGTAATAGTTCCAGATAGAATCTTTTTTGCTGTTGAGGTATCTGCCCGCAACCTTAGGGGTTCCATCGCTGTTGTATTCATGGTATTCGCCCTGTGCCTTGCTGTTGTAGACATAGCCCTCGCTTTTGAGCTTTCCGTTTTCGTAGAAATACGCCATGCGTCCGTTGACAGCACCAGCATAATAGTCGATTTCTTTTGTAAGAACACCTTTCCGGTTGTAGTATTTCCAACGTCCGTCGGGGTGTCCGTTTTTAAGTTGTCCTTCGCTCTCTTTGATTTCGGTTTTTTCGAAGTATGTTACAATATATTCGTCTTGCGCCGACGCGGACACAACCGCCGAAGCAAACAGTATCAGCAGTAGATAGTTTTTCATGTTTCTATATTATATAAGGTGTGAACCGACTAAACCGATTTGTCTTTAGTTTTGAGGAATTCGTTTTCGTTTTTGAGTTCACCTATCTGACGTTCAAGGTCTTTCACGTGCATAATCTGCTCGGTGATATTTTTAGAGATAACAATTATGCTCTTAAGCACGTTCTGGTCGTCGCGGGTAGGCGTGTATATCTCGTTGAAGTAGAATTCTCTGCCGTTGAACTTGTAATGATTTGTCTGAGCGTGCACAAGTCCTTGGCTTAGATGTTCTACAATGTTGTTGAATTTGATCTCGCCTTCTTTGTCAACCATGAAGCTTCTGATATCCTTGGCCTCGATATCGCCGATAAGCATTTCGATAGCGCCAAGGAAACGGTTGTTGGCGGTAACGAAATAGCCTTGGGCGTCAAGCTCGTAGTAGCCTGCCGAATTGTTGAGCACGAACTCCATCTTGCGGAGGTTTTGACGAAGCTGTTCGGCTTTTTCGCTGAGTTTCTGAATGGTAGACTGCGATGTTTCTGCCTGGTTTTCGTAGTCGTCGTGCAGTTTCTGGTATTTTACAAGTTCGTTTTTGTTGAGTTCCTGCAGGTTTTCGATCTGCGCCTTGAGGTTCTCGATATTCTTGTGCACCTCTGCCTCCTGCTGTGCAAGACGCTCTGACTTTTCGGAAGATTCTTCCAAAAGTTTTGCGGTGTTCATGTTGATCTTAACGTTTGCGATGGTGGCTGCGATGGTCTCGCCAATCTTTTCGATAAACTCAACCTGGTATTTTTCAATCACGCGGAACGATGCAAGTTCCACAATACCAAATGTTTCGGCGTTAACCTTAAGTGGAACGATAACCAAACAGGTTGGGTCTGCTTCGCCTAAGCCGCTGCTGATATGCACGTAGCCTTTGGGCAGGTCGGTAAGGTAAACGGTCTCGTTTTCGCGGAAGCACTGTCCGATAAGGTTTTCTCCGATTTCGATACGCTGCTTTGCATATTTGAGACGGTCGTATGCGTAGAATGCTGTAAGGTCGAGGTGAATATCCTCCTTGTCGCTGTCGTCGACGATGTATATGCCGCCCATGTTGGCATCGAGATAGCGGACGAGTTTTTCGATAACCTTGTTGGAGAGTATCTGCATATCGTCGCCCACATTACGCAAAAGTTCGTTGAACTCGGCGAGACCCTGAGAAGCCCAGTTTCGTTGAGCGTTCTCGTTCTTTCGCTGCTCGGCGTCTTTTTCAGCTTTGATAAGGTTGTCGCGCATGACGAGAAGGGAGTTGGCAAGCACGTCGTGTTTACTTTTGGGTTTGAACTCAGTGGTAAAATCGCCCTCACCAATTCGTATTGCGAACTGCGAAGTTTCTTTCAAACTTGCAACCAGCACGCTGAGCGAATTAATCATATCGCCAATTTCGTCGTTGTGGCCGTCACCAGTAACTTCGGGCAGAATACCTCGGCTTATCTTGTTGATAATGCCCTTAACATAGTTGATAGAGGTGATCATGTAACGGCTCATCAAGAAACCTACTAATAGAATTACCAACAGGAAAATCACTATGGAAGTACGCAAAATCTTGAAAGAATTGTCGATATTATCCTCAATTTCCACCAAGTTGTGAGAAGATTTCTGGTAGAACGAGTTAGCAAGTCGTGTGGCGTCGTTCATAACCGACTTATACATCACCGCGATGTCTCCATCGAGGAGTTCTTGTGTAAGTTGGATAGTTTTTTCAACATTATTTGAATCGCGGGCTGCGGTAAAACTTGCAATATGATCGTCGTGCATCATGAAAAGCGTGTCGGTTTTTTCAGAAACGATGGTATAGAGATCTCGCTCAGAGTCGCTCCAATGGAACTTTTCAGTAAAATTTTTAATCTGAGTTTTAATAGTGTCGAGATGCATACCATGGTTGGCGTCAATTTCAAACCTGACCTTTTTGAGTCTAGAAGTGTCGATTTGAGGTTGCAGAGTCCATCTTATAACCAGGCTATGTGTCTGGTCGATAAGGTCTTTGAGCTGTTCGGTATACAGCATCGAAGGATAGTTAACCGCAATGTTGTCGGCAAGCATGTCGCTGTTTTTCTGCTGGCTGTTGTGGAGCATATGATACATAATAAGTATCAGCACGCCCAACGTACCGAAGCCTAATATCAATTTGAGTTTTACTGTAAAATGAAAGCCCGAGTTCATCTTATTTTTCTTTATTAATTGGTTTTCAAATATATAGCCTTTTTAGCGCACTAAATCGGCATATAAAGTTATGCAACAAATAAACCATTTGCAAATTTTTTTATAAAAAAATTTTTTCAATGCATAATTTTATAGACTAACTCCTGCAAAAGTGCGCCAGGTTCGGTTGAAACATTGTCCACTCCTTTGCTTTTGAGGTCGTATTCGCGCAGCAAAGAAATCGCCTTAATAACTTTCGGTGTAGGGAAACGTTTTTGCGCTGCCTGATAGTCTTTTAAGAAGAACGGATTAACGCCCAATGCCGCAGCCTGAGTTTTAGAATCGTCGCGGATGTGCTGATTGTAAACGAGCAGTTTGCAGAAATATCCGTACAATGCTGTAATTGTGAGCACAAGTGGATTGTCTTTCTGATTTTTAGAAAAATGTTCCACAATTCTGGCAGCTTTGAGTACGTCGCCCGAGCCTATGGCGTTTTGAAGCTCAAAATTGTTGTAATCTTTGCTGATGCCGATATTGTTTTGAATGTCGGCAGAGGAGATTTTGGTGCCAGAAGGCAGTGCTATCGTAAGTTTGTCGATTTCGTTGGCAATTTTAGAGAGGTCGGTGCCAAGATAGTCGGTCAAAAGGCGCAGGGCTACCGGCTCTATGGTGTAACCCTTATCTTTGATATAGTTTTCAGCCCACGAAGGTATCTTATTGTCGTACAGTTTTTTAGAAGTAAACAACACTCCAACTTTCTCAATTGCCGAGGCGAGTTTTTTGCGTTTGTCGAGTTCCTTATATTTATAACAAAGCACAAGAATGGTGGTTTTCTGCGGTTTTTGAACGTAGAAAACCAGGTCTTCGATTTTTTTCAAATCCTGCGCCTCTTTAACAATAACCACCTGATACTCAGCCATCATCGGAAACCTTTTAGAGAGATTGTCGAGATTGGCAACGTCGATGTCCTTTCCGTAGACTACGGTTTGGTTAAAAGTTTTTTCGTCGTCGGTGAGGACGTTTTTTTCGATGTAAGCCGAAATCTGGTCGATGAAATACGGTTCGTCGCCCTGCAAGAGGTATATAGGAGCGTATTTTTTTGCCTTAAGATCAGACAGTATGCCTTCGTAAGTGGATGCAGCCATAAAGTGTTGAAATTAAAAACGCAAATGCTTTACACTCTGACAGTTGTTGATAATCTCCTTGAGCGACTTGATGCCAATTTCGAGATGCTGGTCTACATAGTCGTGTGTTACCTTATTGTCTGATTCTCTGGTTTTTACGCCCGAAGAAATCATAGGCTGGTCAGAAACAAGGAGCAATGCGCCGGTAGGAATCTGATTTTTGAATCCCACAGTAAAAAGAGTGGCAGTTTCCATATCCACAGCCATTGTGCGTATAGTGCGGAGATATTCTTTAAACTCGTCGTCCCATTCCCACACGCGGCGGTTGGTGGTGTATACAGTTCCAGTCCAATAATCCCGTCCGGTATCGCGCACCATGGCCGACACGGCGCGTTGAAGGTTGAACGCCGGCAGTGCAGGCACTTCGGGAGGCAGATAGGCGTTGCTAGTTCCCTCGCCACGGATAGCGGCAATGGGCAGAATCAGGTCGCCCAACTGGTTGATACGCTTCAATCCGCCGCATTTGCCAAGGAAAAGCACAGCCTCGGGACGCACCGCGCTGAGCAAGTCCATGATAGTGGCAGCGTTAGGACTACCCATGCCGAAGTTGATTATAGTGATACCCTCCGCCGAGGCGTTGGGCATATTCTGGTTCTCGCCCAAAATAGGCACGTTGTACTTGTGCGCAAAGAGTTCTACATAATGTTGAAAGTTGGTCAACAGTATATGTTTGTCAAAATCTTCGAGTTCGCGCCCGGTGTAGCGGGGCAGCCAATTGTTTACAATTTCTTCTTTTGTTCTCATTTCTCAATAATTTTTATTAGTTTCGCGGTGATTTCAATTTACAAATATATGCAAAATTTGAACTTGCCGCCGTGCAGTCTTACAATAAAAAACGGTTTACAAAATAAATACATTTTTGACATTATACGAAAAAAATATATTGTTTTAACACCCGAAGAATGGGTGCGCCAGCATTTTGTGCATTTTTTGATTGATTATAAGCACTATCCGCCAAGTTTGATGCGCACTGAAAACGGATTAAAACTTTACAACACCGTAAAACGCAGTGACATAGTAATATACAACAAAAATGCCGAGGCTGTAGCACTTGTGGAATGCAAAGCTCCAGAAGTAAGAATATCGCAAAGCACTTTCGACCAAATCGCACGTTACAACATTCATTTCAACGCGCGTATTTTAATGGTGACCAACGGCATAGATACTTATTGCGTAAAAATCTGCAAAGAGCGTGGAGGATACGAGTTTGTGCAGGATATCCCTGATTATAAGGATATTTAAACACTCTACATTGACAATATCTTGTATCTAACCACAAACAAATAGAGTATTCCTGCCAGCATTATCAATTTGGCTAATGTAGATGCAAAATGGCAATCCTTTTTGGTTTTAATTTTCAGCACTTTGTAAGCTAAAAATATAAGAGGCAATGCCACCATCACACCTAAATAGACAGCCGAATGAATGTCGCCAAGATAATTGAACCACACAACAAACAAAGCCGCTATTGTACAGGCGATTAGCACAACTATTACAATCTTAGAAGCCATCACTCCTATTACCACAGGAACGGTGCTACGACCAATTTCACGGTCGCCGTCGATATCTTCGATATCTTTGATAATTTCGCGGAAAACTGTTGTTACAAAAGCGAATATACCAAATCCGGCAGCCCAAACCAAAAGCACATCAAAGTTAAGTATGCCGTTAATAATCAATTCGTTGTCGGACTTAAGCTGTCCAGGTATCTCGTATACCACAGGCAACAGAGGAATAGTGCCGGTGAGGAGAGCCACAATCACGTTTCCAAGCAAGAATATTTTTTTATACGAAGAGGAATAAAACCAGAGTAACCCAGCCACAAATGGGTAAAAAATCGCAAACACCCACACTCCTATCCTCAACGAAACCATAGCGCCAAGTATACAGGCAGTTATACTCAGTCCTAAATGCCACGAAAGGGCGTTTCCTCTGCTCACATCGGTGCCAACCACCACGTTTTCAGGTCGGTTGATCATATCAGACTTAGCATCAAAATAGTCGTTGATGATATAACCACCGGCCGCCATCATCACCGTGGCAGATACCAGAAACACGAAATCGAGCAAAGTAAATGTGGGTTCGAGATCGTATTGTGTTAGGATCGGACGCACGAGGCACACATTAATAAGCACCTGCAAAAGCGCTATCATCAGCAGGTTTTTAACTCTGATCACTTTAAAAAATGCCTTCATTTTCTTTCTTTTTTGGTGTTATACCCGAAACGCCGTCGGGATATGTTTTTGAAAACTCTGATATACTTTCGCTTACGTAGCTATAAATTTTTTTGAGATTAGGATACTGATTGAGCATTTCAAGATGGTAGTTGAGTATTCGAGTATCGTTTCTCACAGCCGGACCGCTCTGACACAGTATCGGGTCGTTTTCCAAAGCCTTTCGCACGGTTTCGTGAATAAGAGGTTCGAGCAACGCGAAATCCACATCTTCCTTAGCCATAAGCATTTTTGACACCGACACCATATGGTTGGCAAAATTGCAGGCAAACACCGCGCTAAGATGCAGGATACGCCTCTGTGCCGACGACATCTCCCTTACATCAGACGACAATGACGCAGCCAACATATTGATTTTCTGGGCAGTAATTTCGTCGCTATACTCTATTAGCAGGGGCACTTTAGAAAAATCCACCTGAACGCTCTTTGAAAATGTCTGCACAGGATAGATTACGCCGCATTTCTTAAAAAAGCGTTTGAGCACATTAATATCGGTAGTGCCGCTCGTATGCAACACTATGTGATTGGTTTTGAGGGTAGATGCGGCAGAAATAATACCATTGTCGGCGGTGACAATAAAATAGACATCAGCATAAGGGGTGATTTTGTCTAATTCCAACACGGGCATCACCGAATAATGGTTGCACAGTTCGCGAACATTGGATGCCGTGCGTCCATACACGCCAACAACATTGTGTCCAGCTTTTTGCAATGCCGGCACAAGGCTCCACGCCACATTTCCCGATCCGAAAATAAAGATGTTCATTTCGTAATATTAAATAATATGCAAAGATTGGTAAATATTTTTATTTTGCAAATTTTTTTGCAATTTTGCACAAAAAAATTGGAAAAAATATGTCTACAAATATATTGGCGGTAACGGGAAATCCTGTATTTCATAGTTTGAGCCCTGTGCTTATGAACGGCGCCATTAATGCCAACAAATTAGAATACAAATATTTGCGACTTCCTTCTTATTCCGTCGAAGAATCTATCAAGGTTTTTAAACTGCTTGGAATGGGTGGTATGAATGTTACCGCGCCATTCAAACAAGACGTTATACCTCTGCTCGACCGCCTCACCGACAACGCACAAAAAGCTGGTGCGGTAAACTGCGTGTACACCAAAGACGGACTTCTCTACGGCGACAACACCGACATAACCGGCGTGGAAATATGCATAAGGCGTTATCCTGAATTTATCAAAGATGGGAAAATGCTGGTGATAGGCAGCGGAGGTGCTGCTCAGGGCGTGATTATAGCTGGCAAAAACCTGGGACTAAATATCACAGTGGCAGCCCGAAACCAAGAGGCGCTATCAAAACTCAAAGACCGTTTCAACGTAGAAATCAGCACGTTAAACAATATCGAAAAACTCGTGAAAGAATTTAAGATTATTGTTCAGGCGTTGCCATCGGGGATTAAGGCGTTTGACCCTGAAATACTTGATTCTGAGTGCCTTATTCTTGACGCCAATTACAAAGATTCTGTTTTTGAGCCGTTTATCCACAAGATTGGATTCAAGTTTCTCTCGGGCAAAGATTGGCTTGTAAACCAGGCTGTTCCCGGATTTGAAATTTTCACTGGCACTACTACCTCAGCAGACGTAATGTACAGTGCATTAGAGAAATACAAGTATGAATATCACGGACGAATAGCATTAACAGGTTTTATGGGCGTAGGCAAAACCACTTCGGGAAAAATTCTCGCAAAACTCACCGGCTACCGCTTTGTGGATATGGACGATGAGATTGAAAGCCAGGAAGGTATGAAAATTACAGAAATTTTCAAGACCAAGGGCGAGGATTATTTCCGAAAAATAGAAACCGACATGCTACGACGATACGCAGGAGAACAAAACATCATACTCTCGTGCGGAGGCGGCACGGTAAAGAATCCCGAAAACCAAGAGATTCTCAAATCCAACTTTGTAACTGTATGGCTCTATGCCACAGCCAAATACTGTATCGACGGATTAGACATATCAAACCGCCCGCTGCTACAATGCGCCGACCCTCTTGCCGCAGCAGAAAAAATGCTCGCAGAACGCATTCCTTTCTACGCATCTTGCGCCTATGCCGTGGTGTGCGTAGAAAATTTAAATACCGAACAAATTGCAAACAAAGTGTATGAACAAATTAATAGAACATTCGGAATATAGAGCGGAATTTACAATTCCATCGTCAAAAAGTTACATGCAAAGGGCTGTTGCTCTGGCTATTCTCGCCGACGGCAAAACAGTGCTGCGCAATCCCGACTTCAGCAACGACTCGCTGGCTATAATTGAAATAGCCCGCAAACTCGGATGCAGCGTACAAAACAGCACCGACCGAGTAGAGATAAAAACCTTCAACACCATCACAGAAACCAATCTTTCGGTTGGAGAAGCCGGACTGGGACTGAGGCTGTTTACTCCTGTTTGCTGTCTTTTTGGCACCAATATTACAATTGGCGGATACGGAACTCTACTAAAACGACCTATGTCAATGATGGAAAAGCCGTTGGCCGACCTGGGTGCAAAAGTAAAAACCACCAACGGATATATTCCAATCACAATTTCGGGCAAGCTCAGCGGCGGTGTTACCGAAATCGACGGAAGCGAAAGCTCGCAGTTTCTTACCGGATTGCTCACTGCGCTTCCCCTTGCCGAAAAAGACTCTGTGATAATGGTAAAAAACCTCAAAAGCACTCCATACGTGGATATGACGATAGAGATTATCAAACGTTTTGGAGGCGAGATTGTAAACGACAACTATAAGACATTCAGCATAAAAGGCTGTCAAAAATATCACGGTATCGATTACACCGTCGAGGGCGACTGGAGCAGTGCGGCAGGACATCTCATTGCCGGTGCAATTGCAGGAAGCGCTACAATCTACGGCCTCAACCCCGCATCGCTGCAAGCCGACAAGGCAATAATAACAGTGCTCATGAACTGCGGCGCAAACATCGAAATCACTACAGAAAAAGTTCGGGTAACAAGAAACGAACTCATGCCGTTCACTTTCAATGCTACCGACTGCCCAGACCTATTCCCTGTGGTAGCCGCACTTGCTTCGCAGTGTCAGGGAGTATCTATTATAAAAGGTGTAAGCCGTCTGGCACACAAAGAGAGCAACCGAGCACTTGCCATACAAGAGGAATTTGCAAAACTCGGCATCGACATCAAACTCGACGGCGACCACATGATAATAACAGGCGGCAAAATCTTAGGAGGAAGGGTATCGAGCCACAAAGACCACCGTATGGCTATGGCACTCGCAATTGCCGGACTTACAGCGCAGAATCCTGTGCAAGTAGACGATGCCGACGCTGTAAACAAATCGTACCCAAAATTCTGGGATCATTTTTATATGTCGGTGAAAAAATAATTGCAATTTTGTTTGCTAAAAATAAAAACTTTGTTTACCTTTAATGCAAGATTTTTTTAAGTTGTGAAACAGTACAATTCGCATAAGATATACAACATCAGCTTGATTTTCATTGTAATAATGCTGGCATACATTGTTAAATTGTTCTGCATACAAGTATTAGATTCGCAGTACAAAATGTCGGCAGAGAGCAATGTGTTCAGACGTGTGGTAGACTATCCTGCCCGCGGATTGGTATTCGACCGCAACGAAAAACTACTTGTTTACAACGAATCATCCTACGACCTTGTGGCTGTGCCCAACAAAGTGCCGCCGTTCGATACTGTTGACCTCTGCAACATTCTCGGCATATCAGTCGAAGCGTTCAAGGCGGAGTTTCAAAAGGCGATAAACTATGCGCCATACAAGGAAAGCGTTATCCATAAGCAGATTACAAAACAGCGCTACTCGTACTTGCAGGAAAAAATGTACAAGTTTATCGGGTTCGACGTGCAAGAGCGTACCGCCCGACGCTACGAATACAACGGCGCAGCGCATGTGCTTGGCTATGTCCGCGAGGCCGACCAAAAATTCATTGAGGCAAATCCATACTACAAGCCCGGCGACTACATCGGCGTGGCAGGCATCGAAAAATCTTACGAGGAGGCTCTCCGTGGCAAAAAGGGTCAGAAAATATATGTGGTTGACGTTCGCAACCGTATTCAAGGCAGCTATATGGACGGCAAACACGACACAGCCGCAGTGGTGGGCAAAAACATCATATCCACGCTCGACATCGACCTCCAAATGTACGGCGAAATGCTTATGAAAAACAAAATCGGCAGCATAGTGGCTATTGAACCCGAAACAGGCGAAATACTCGCCCTTGTAAGTTCTCCAGGATACGACCCGAACTTATTGGTAGGCAGCGATATGGCGCTCAATTATCCGAAACTGCTGAAAGAGAATTTCACCCCGATGTTTAACCGTGCAATTATGGCTTGCTATCCTCCGGGCTCAACTTTCAAACCCATCAATGCACTTGTGGGATTGCAAGAGGGCATTATAACACCAAATTCGGCATTCCCTTGCAACGGCGGCTTCAGCATTGGCAGTCACGTGGTGAAGTGTCACCATGCAGGAAGTCTCGACCTTGTGCCAGCCATCCAGCATTCGTGCAACGCATATTTCTGCTACGAGTTTACAAAAATAATCGGCGACAAGAAATACCGCCGAGCCGACAGCGCATATTCCAACTGGCGTCGCAGAGTACAGAGTTTCGGTTTAGGTATAAAACTTGGCAGCGACCTTTCGCAAGAGAGCAAGGGAATTATCTACACCAAAGATTATTACAACAAATTTTACGGCGAGGGGCATTGGAGCGCGTTCACCATTATTTCACTGTCGATCGGACAGGGCGAGCTTAGCTTCACGCCATTGCAAATTTGCAACGCGTGCGCCACTATAGCAAATCGCGGCTATTACATTATACCTCACATTGTCAAGCATATAGAAGGGCAAGACACCATTGCCCACCGGCTTACCGAACGTCAGGAGACAGGCATAGACCCACGGCACTTTGAGCCCGTTATCCAAGGTATGAGGGCAGTGTGCGAATACGGCACAGGACGATCGGCTCAAGTTCCGGGCATCGCAGTTTGCGGGAAAACAGGTACTGCTCAAAACCCACACGGCAAAGACCACTCTATTTTCGAGGCGTTCGCACCGATGGATCATCCCAAAATTGCTGTTGCGGTATATGTAGAAAACGGCGGATACGGTGCCACATACGCCGCGCCAATTGCAGGACTAATGATTGAAAAATATCTCAAAGGCGAGGTTTCGCGCAAAGATGTAGAAAAACGCATGGTTGACGCCGACCTTATAAGTCCGCTTTTGCAAAATATGAAACAAGACTCAATTAAAGCAGCAGCTAAAAAGATATGAAACACAGAGGAGGCAACATATTTCTTTCGATCGACTGGGTAACAGTGATGATTTACACCGCGTTGGTAATACTCGGTTGGATCAACATATACTCGGCTGTTTACGACGAAAGCCACAGCAGCATTCTCTCCATGTCGCAACGCTACGGCAAGCAGCTCGTGTGGATTGGGATTGCCTACGCTATCATCACCATTGTGATGGCTTTTCAGGCAAGGGCGTATTCGATATTTGCATACATAATCTACGGACTATTTATCATTGCATTGATATTGGTGCTGATAGTGGGCACCAAAACCAACGGTGCAAGGTCGTGGTTTGTGATAACCGACTCCATAAAGTTTCAACCAGCGGAATTTGCCAAATTTGCCACGGCGCTTGCCATAGCCAAACTTATGAGCAGTTTCGACTTCGACATTTCCTCCTTTACGCTGCCTTGCATCAAAAATATGCTTAAGATTGCAGCCATTATACTAATGCCCGCCCTGCTGATACTTCTTCAGCCCGACATGGGTTCGGTGCTTGTATACGCCAGTATGATTTTCGTAATGTACCGCGAAGGTTTGCCAGGATACTTTCTGGCGCTGATAGTTCTTGCAATTGCGGTGTTTATTTCCACTCTGCTTTATCCGCTCTGGGTGGTGATTGTGGCATTGCTGGTGCTAACCGAGTTTATATATTTCCTTCATCGTCAAGACATTGTGGAAACAGCTATCAGCACTGGCATATTAGCCTTTACTTTTGGAGCTTTGTGGGCTGGCAACCACTGGCTTATGAACGACAAGTATGCCATCGACCGTCTTCTGCTCATCTCCACACTGATATCTTCGGTGGTGTTTCTGGTGTACGCCTATATCAAAAAAAATATGTCCATCCTTGTGGGCATACTGATTCTTGCGGGTTCGCTTGTGTTTATGTTTTCGGTCGACTATATTTTCCACAACATAATGACCCAGCACCAGCAGACCCTCATCAATGTGTTTCTCGGAGTGGAAAACGACCCTCAGGGAACGGGCTACAACGTGGAACAGAGCAAGATAGCAATTGGTTCGGGAGGTCTCACAGGCAAGGGATTTTTGGAAGGAACACAAACAAAATTCAACTTTGTACCCGAACAGGCAACCGACTTCATATTCTGTACCGTGGGTGAGGAATGGGGCTTTGTTGGCACTACTGTTATTATCGCTCTGTTTGTATTCCTGATTATCAGGATAATGTGGCTTGCAGAACAGCAGCGGTCGGCGTTTTCAAGAATTTACGGATACTGCGTGGCGTCGATTCTGTTTCTGCACTTAGCTATAAATGTGGGCATGACCATAGGTATGGTGCCTGTAATCGGTATCCCCCTACCCTTTTTCAGCTACGGCGGCAGTTCGCTCTGGTCGTTTACGATATTGCTGTTTATATTTATAAGGCTGGATGCCTCAAGAGACGAGCAGCTGTAACCAAGCTACTTCTTGTAAAAATTCATCTCATCAACATACTCCCAAACCTTTTGGGGCATGTAGAAACGCACATCTTTGCCCTCGGCGATGGATTCGCGGATAAAAGTGCTTGACACCTCGATAAGTGGCGCGTCAACGATATGCACGTTGGGGAGGTTGGCGAAATCTCCCACGGGACAGTCCTTACGAGGGAAGACCAAAATGTGATAGTTGTCGATAATCTGCTGTGCGTTTTTCCAACGGGGAAAACGCTCTATATTGTCGCTGCCGATTATAAGGCAAAACTCCTTGTTGGGATATTTCTCTTTGAGATAAGTAAGCGTGTCGATAGTGTACGACGGTTTTGGAAGGGAGAACTCCACATCGCAGGCGCGGAATTTTTTGTAATCGTCGACGGCGCGGTGCACAAGTTCAAGCCGCTGGTAGTCGGGCAGCAGCGATTTTTTCTCTTTGAAAGGATTCTGCGGACTGATAACAAACCACAACTCGCCGATGCCGCCATACTCCACAAGGTAGTTGGCGAGCATCAGGTGTCCGTTGTGTATCGGGTTGAACGACCCGAAATATAGTCCAGTAAGCATTTCTGCCTATTCGTTTTGACGGTAGATAGATTTTGCTTTCTCAGCCCAGATATTGCCGTCGACAGCAACGCCGAGCTTTTCGTCGGAATAATTAGCGAAAGGACCAACAGAAAGGAGCTTAAAGGTGATACCCTCGAAGAGAGCGTCTTTAAATTGGTCGTAAGAGCCAGACGAAACTGCCGCAGGGCTGTGAGCAAACTCGTAAGCGCCGATACGTTTCAACTCGTTGAACGAAACCTGGAACCAGTAAAGCTCGCGAGGATTTTCGCCGGAGGGAACGCCTACTACTTTGTCTTTGCTCTTTTTATAGAAGATGGTAGCGTTTTCGGCCTGCTGCTTGCACGGGAACGGACCTATTACAATGCGACGGCGTGCGATTCCTTTCCAAACTTCCTTCTCAAACACTTTCTTTGAACCGGAAGAAACCTTTGTAGAACCAGAGATAATCTCAATGTCGCGTTTTTTGGGATCTATCTTAATCTGAATCGAAAACCACCAAAGAATGTCAGGGTCACCCTCGTCTACTACGTCGGTAGGCGACTGAGGGCCATTTACGGTTGCTTTTTCGGGATAACCGCCTTTGGCAGATGCGTTGAAACAGAATGCGGAAAATACCGCCGTAAGAATCAGTAGCAATGTTATTTTTTTCATAGCGTTGTGTTTTTCATTGTTAACTAAGTAGTAAAAACAAATTTTATACCATATAGTAATTTTTTTATGGCAGACAAAGTTATCAAAAATTTTTCTCATTTTTGGTATTTTTTGAAAACTTGTAACAAAAAAATGCATATATTTGCTTTGTTAAACAAAACTCAAAAACGAAAAAAGATGAAAAAACTTATTTATGCGGCAATGGTGACCGCTTTGTTAGGTGTAGCATCTTGCTACCAAACCACCACCAACAACAAGCCCAACGGCAAGGAAACCGAAGTTACGGACAACAACACCGACAACAACGTGCAGCCGGCTCCCGACAACAATGTTCAACCCGCTCCCGACAACAACAAGAAAGACAACAAAAAAGAAGACAAAGACAACAACTCGTTCAAATCGGAGGAAGGCAGATTCTCTATCAATTTCCCGATGCCTCCCGCTGGCCCCACTAAAAACACTTACACCACCAAGGCTGGAACTATCGATAATGTTCAGTATGTCTACACCAAGAGCGACAAGGGCAGCTATTTCTTGTCTTACTCCGACTATCCCGCTGGTGCAGTTACCGACGACAATGTTGAGGCTACTCTTAAAACTCAAGCCGAATCGTTTATGAAAAAAATGGGCAGCAAAGTTGAGAAATCCTCGTCGGAACGTCTTGATGGCAACAAAGGTCTCTCATTCTCTGGCAAGCGCGACAATCTTGTGATCAACATGCGCTCGTTTTTCGTAGGCAAACGCTACTATCAATTTGGTACAATTGCCGAAGAATCAGAGATTCCTACAAAAGAGAGCAACAAATTTATCGACTCTTTTAAAATTAAATAACAGAATAGGTTTTAATTACAATGAGCGTTCCTCTATCTAGGGGGGCGCTTTTTTTATGCGGGTTAATGAAGTACGGCGCGTTTGAGCAGATACGGTGCTAATATCTCCTTGAATGTTTTGGCGATATCGGCCTCCACATAGTCCATATTGTACATTCCGCAACGTTGCTTAAGACGGTTGCAAAAATCCGACGACAGGCGGCGGTAGGTTTCTTTATATTCCAACGCATTGAGCGCCACGGTGTTGCCAGTTTCCATATCCACAAACTTATATGGACGGTTTTCAAAATTGAAATCCAGCTCTTCGGCACGGTTTAGCACGTGGAAAAGTACTACATCGTGCTTTGCATGGCGCAGGTGTTGAAGTCCTGCAAAAACGCTCTCCTCATCGGCATTGTCGAACATATCGCTGAATATCAGCACCAAAGAACGTTTGTGAATACTTTCGGCAATGGTATGCAGACACTGCGCTATCGACCCCGAAGTTTCTGGCGCAATAGGTGTTACAGGGTCGGAGATAGTTTTTTGCAAAGTAGAAAAGAGCATTTTAGAATGCACTGTCGACACTTTTGCATCGCACGAAAAAGAGATATTGCGGTCGAAAAGTGTAAGAGCCACAGCGTCGCGCTGAGTACGCAAAAGATTGATAATGGCAGATGCGCACACAGCCGAAAACTCCAACTTGTTGAACCTAGCGTCTTTACCCTTGTAACGCATTGATGGCGAAGTGTCGATAAGGATATAACAGCGTAAGTTGGTCTCCTCCTCATAACGCTTAACAAAGAGCTTGTCGGTGCGGGCGTAAAGTTTCCAATCGATATGGCGCGTGCTTTCGCCCTTGTTGTAAAGGCGGTGTTCGTTAAACTCAGCGGAGAAACCGTGAAAAGGACTTTTGTGGAGCCCCGTCATAAATCCTTCGGTAACGTGCGCCGCCACAAGTTCAAGGTTATTGAGGTCAGCTATGTCCGAAAGCCTGCTTATCATTATGCCAACGGTGAAGCGTAAGATAGCACGTCTTTGCCGGTAACCTCGTTGCCACAGAGGATAATCAAACGTTCGAGCACGTTGCGGAACTCGCGGATGTTGCCTGTCCAGTTGATTTTTTGGAGTTCTTCGATGGCATCGGGGGTAAAGGTCTTGGGTGCGGAATAGTACTCTCCCGAAATCTGGTTGTTGAAATAGTCAACCAGCAGAGGAATATCTTCCAATCGTTCGTTGAGCGACGGCACTTGTATAATAATCACGCTCAGGCGGTGATAAAGGTCTTCGCGGAAACGGCCAGCGGCAATCTCTTCTTTGAGGTTTTTGTTGGTGGCGGCAATAACGCGCACATTAATTTTAATCTCCTTGTCGGAGCCTACGCGCAGAATCTTGTTTTCTTGAAGCACGCGCAGCACCTTCGCCTGGGCGGCAAGACTCATGTCGCCAATTTCGTCGAGGAAGATAGTGCCGTTGTCAGCAGCCTCAAACTTACCTTTCTGCTGCTTGCTAGCGCCTGTAAACGAGCCTTTTTCATGTCCGAAGAGCTCGCTTTCGATAAGTTCTGAAGGAATGGCGGCGCAGTTAACTTCAATAAAGGGACCATCTTTGCGGTTGCTTTTTTCGTGCAGCCAGCGCGAAACGATTTCCTTGCCGGTACCGTTTTCGCCTTGAATAAGCACACGGGCATCGGTAGGAGCCACACGTTCGATAATCTCCTTAATGTGTCGGATAGCGGGCGACTCGCCAACCATCTCGTATTTACGGTTGAGTTTTTGCTTAAGCACTTTGATTTCAGCCACATGGTTGCGGCGTTCGGTAGCGTTGCGAATCACCACAAGCAGACGGTTGAGGTCAAGGGGTTTTTCAATAAAGTCATAAGCGCCTTTTTTGATTGCCTCAACAGCGGTTTCCACAGTGCCATGTCCAGAAATCATAATCACGGGGATGTCCATGTCTTTTGCCATGATTTCTGAAAGCACCTCCAATCCGTCCATTTTGGGCATCTTGATGTCGCACAATACTATGTCGTACTTGTTGTTGCTAAGTTTTTCCAAGCCCTCAAAGCCGTCGGAGGCGAGGTCAACTTCATGCGATTCGTAGGTTAGAATATCTTTAAGGGTGATACGAATAGCCCTTTCATCGTCTATGATTAGTATTTTTGCCATATTGTCTATTTTTTTTCTTTACAAATATACAATGTTTATTTATTTGTATAACAAAAAAATTACATATTTTTACAATCTGACACAAAAAAACTTATTTTATGGCTAAAATACACACTGCAGGCGAAACAGTTTTCGACATAATTTTCGAAAATGGTGTTCCCACTGGCGGCAATCCTGGCGGCTCAGTGCTCAATTCTTCGGTAACGCTCGGCAGGCTCGGGCTCAATCCGCGATTCCTTACCGACTTCTGCTCCGACATGCTCGGAGAAAACATCAAAAAGTTTCTAACCGAAAACGGAGTGCAACCAGTATGCGTAATCGACGACGCCGGCATGAAGACTTCTGTGGCGCTCGCATTTTTAGACGAGCACAAGAACGCTCGTTACCAATTCTACAAAAGCCGTCCCGGGAAATGCCACGAGGAACTTTTTAAATCTGACTTTGAGCGAGACGACATTTTTCTTTTCGGTTCGTTTTATGGCATAATGCCCGAAATCAGAAACGGCATGCGGCGTCTGATCAACGATGCTAATAATAAAGGTGTGGTGATTGTTTACGACCCTAATTTCAGGAAGCCTCATCTACCTGACTTGCCGAATGTTATGCCGTTTATAAAGGAAAACATCGAAGCAGCATCTATCATCAAGGGTAGCGACGAAGATTTTGGATTGATTTTTAATGCTCCTGATTTTGAATCGGCATTGAAGGCGTTGCACAGCATAAACCCAACAGCAACAATATTTTACACCATGGGGGCAAAGGGTTGTTTGTGCGAACACAATGGCACTGTGGTAGAATGTGCAGCTCCCAAAATTACACCTATAAGCACAATCGGGGCAGGCGACAATTTCAATGCGGGTATTGTTTACGGATTAGTAAAGCACAATATAGGGTTAGAGCAACTGCGCAACGGAGTTGAACCTGAAATATGGAAAGATATTATGCAGGTAGCCACCAAGTTTGCTCAAGAGGTGTGTATGAGTAATTATAATTATATTGAAAGATAGGCGGAGGAGCCGTCCGCATCCCATTACAATTTGGGACAAGATATAGCAGCGTGACGTTTCTTAGCCTTAGCTTTGGGCTGGAATTCGTACATCACCGACAATTCGTGTGCACCGCCTGTGGTACTCAAGAGTTCGCCGATAGAAAAGTCGTAGCTGTAACCAACGTGCAAGTCGAAGATTTTGTAACCCAAAAGAAGGATGATAGCGTCTAAGTTGCCGTAGCTTTCGTCGCGCACAGCGATAGGAATACCACGAACCCAGAGGCCGAGTGTAAATGGGTTTTTGTTCCAATATGCTCCGAGACTCAATTGGTCGGAAAGTTTAGAATATTCATACAATGCTGTGAAAGATACGCTCTGCAAATCGTCCATACTTCTGCGTCCGCGTGCGGTAGGAGTAGCGCCTACAAATATTTTTGCACCACCGAATGCCGAGATTTTAATGTCTTCACGATATGTGTCGTTGTTGTAAAGCGAAGCCTTAGGTCTCAAAAGATGGTCAACAGAGAGGCCGCCCCAATATTTGTCACTATATCCGATGCAAGATACCTGCATATCCAAATATGGTTTGCTGGGCAGAGGCTGTTCTTCGCCAGCGCCTTGAATTATTTCGCCACGGTCGTTGATCATGGTGCCATAAATCAGTTTTTCAAAGTCAATAGAACGTTTGTTGTATTTGAGACCAATACCAGGACGCACAGTCCAATCGCGGGAAACTTTAGTATACCACGAGTAGCAGAAGTCTACAACCGTGAGAGCAAGGTTTCCGTCGCCAGCCTCATCGCGCAAAGCCATAACGCCTAAACCGCTTTTGATTTTATCAAAATGCTGGTCGTAACTCGCCGCGTATGTGTTGAAAGTTCCAGCCTGCGGCCATTGGTTGCGGTAGTTGAGAACTGCACGGCTTGCATCGATGGCACCTGCGTATGAAGGTGCCAAATATAGCGGACAAGAATAGAACTGCGAAAACTGAATTATCTGAGCCTCGCAATGGACTGCTGAAACAAGAATCAGCAGAGCCGCCAATTTTATCTTTATAGTATCTTTAAATTTCAACATAATCTTTTTTTACTGCCTGAATAATAAACGGAGGTTTTTGTGCTATTATTATAAAAACAACAAAAAAATACACAAACAAAATGCCGTTTTGCAGATATTATTCGCAAAAACGGGGGTTTTTGTTGCAAAGTGACTCAATCTGCCTTTTGAGTTCGGCAGAAGCTGCGCTGATGTCGTCGGTGAGCGATTTGAGAGCGGGTGTCTTTGCGCCGGAGGTATCGGTTTTGATGTCGGCTTGAAGTTTTTCGCGCGTATGGCGGAGTTTCAAAAACTCATCGTACAAAAATTTCGCATCGGCGGGCATGTTGCCGTCGGGATACTGCTCCTTGAAATAGCTTTCGGCGTTCGACTCAAACTTCAACGTCAAGAAAACCGTGTGTTCGGCATTGTAGATTGTCTGCCGTAGTGCGGTTTGCATAAGATTGTTGTTGTGCTGGTCGAGCCTGCGGGTATATGCTGCAATGGCAGAATCGGCTTCGGTGCGGCAACGACGGCAGTAGGTGGAGTTTACGTCGTCTTTGAGCTTTTCGCTGTATTCGGTGGCGGCAGACGAAGGCTCCATGTTGCGCAGCTTGTTGATTTTAGAGGCGAAAGCCATAGAGTACTGACTGTCTTCTATCTTGGCAATAAGCGCGTTGAGTTCAGCCACATCGCTCAGGTTGTCACCAGAAGGAAATTCCACAGCGTGAAGCGTGCGAAGTGCCGCCTCGTTTTCTGCCGAACTTAATTTTGAAAGTTGGCGGTCGTTGAAATCATCGAGCAATTTTGCAATGTTTTTGATATCCTTGGTGCAGTTGTCGCCGTCTAAATAGATTTCGGCAGTACGCATAACCGACTGATACATCGACTTAAACCCATCGTTGTAGATAGGATTGTTGGCGAACTCTCGCTGACGCATTGCCACAGTGTGACGCATTGCACGGTAGTCGGCGAGAATCGAGGAGTACATTTTGCCAAAATCGTTGGTGGTGCGGTTTTTGGCGTTGAGCAGATAGTTGTTGATGCTGCTTTTGAGAGCCACAAACTGAGCGAGATATTCAGCAAGACGGTTTTCTTGAACGTAGATGTCGCTGCTGATAAGTCCGGTGTCGTAGTTGCGTTTAGCCTTTATTTTTCGCGACTCCACATATTCTGAAGTGATATCATCGCCCACAACTGGTTCGGAAACATATTTCGATTTGTAGTTAACCGCCACAATAAAAGGATATTGGTTTTGAGAGATAAGGCTCTGAATAAGTGCGCGGTTCAACTGCGGATTGTCGGTGGTGTCGAGATAGGCGTCGAGAGCGCTGAAATCTGTGCCAGAACCATTGCTCTGCGACGGCAAAAGCGTGTAAACCGATACGCCACAGATACGTTTGTTGAAATTCTGCTCCTCGTAGAGCCTCACAGTGGAACTAAAACGATATTCCTTGCGTCCGCTTTTTGCCTTGATAAGCGAGCCGAGCTCTCCCACAAGCGTTTTGGCGGCAGAAAATGGCGTGGAGTAAGCCGAAATGTTAGTAAGCTGTTCTGCCACAAAATCGTAAAGTTTGTTTGGATTATCGCCTGTGATAATGTCAACATTTATCTCAGCGTCTATCTTACCGTTGGTAACCGACGAAATGGGCAAGTTGTCGATAATGTTTACAGCCTCGTAGTTGGCGGCGGTAAAGGTGAGCATATTGCCCTGCGAGTTGTCTACATTGAAATTGTATATAGGATATGTGATACCGGCAAGTGTGGTGCCGTCGATTTTGGCGGTAATGAGAATGTTTTGAATGTCGTCGGGCTTTTTCTTCTTTTTGGGCGAATAGTAGAGTTCTTGCAGCAAGTTGCTGAAACTATGCGCATTAAAGAGGTACAAATCTGACGAAAGGTAATGCCATTCGCTATTAAAGTCATATTTGACGCTCTTTCGGAACTCTGCGCTGGCATTCACCACGTTTTGAGCAACGCCAAACGCAGGCATAAGCACAAGCAAAGCAGCGGTAGTTTTTGACAGAATTTTCATATAATATATAATGTGTGTTAGATTTTTTCCTTTTTTCTATAAAGATATGCGAGCCGCAGTATCAACATACACATAATAGGATAGTTACCTACATCGAACTGCTGAGGAATCACCGGCGACAACACCAGTACCGCCAAAGTTACAACGGCGGTAATGGCGAAATATTTTTTCCAGAACTGATTGATGCTTTTAACGGCAAACGCCGCCACAATATGCGTAGGAATAGCCCAAAGTATATTTAGATTGCCAGCGGTAACGGTGTGTTCGGTACCAACCCACATAAAGACAAAGAGCAGTCCGAACAATCCTACCACAAACAGCAAAACACGGTCGATCCAAGCGTAATACTTTCGGTGCGTCACCTCGTAGTATGTTACCAAAACCAAAAGAGCGAACATCAGCCAGAATATCAACGAAGGCGAAAGGTATGTGCATATATCCTTCTTGTTTACCGGGTCGGCTTTCAACAGCGTGTTCGACTCCGCCACAAGCGGCTCGGTGCGTCCGTCGTGAACGATGGTAGATTTTTCGAGAGTGGTAAAGACATGCTCTGGCAAAAACATCGCCGAACGGCTGTCGGCCTTGCGGTCAACAGGCAATCCCATAAGCAAATCCACGCCAAAGCGATACCACGGCATATCATTAAGGTGAGAGTGAATCATATCGCGGAGGCTCTCGTCGTATTGCATTTCGGCAAGGGCTACGGTGTTGCCACAAGTGTTTTCCACAATGTCGCGTATGCGTGTGGCGCAGTTGTCTTCAAGAAAATTATAGCGGTAGTAACGGTTTTCTTCAAGGTTGTTCCACTCCAAAAAATCGAACACAGCCTGACGTTGGGCGTTGTCGAGATTGAGCACTTGTTCGCGAATCTCACGACCGTCGCGCACATACTCAACACAAAAGCGTGAAAAATTACTGCGTCCTACATGGTAATTGAGAAAGCCGCGTACAAACTTTATGTAAAACGAATTTTGTTTATAATTAAACATTCCGTAGTTGTACACATTGTCGATACCACGGTTAACGCTCCGCACCCTGATGGCGCAATGTCCAAAAGATGCGTACATCTGTTCACCGTCGGCGCAAGTTAAAACACTAATTTTAAGGTCGTTGGTGTCGGATTGAGCCAACAACGACTGAACCGTTGCCAACCACAACACCAAAACTGCTAAATATCTTACCATTGTTGTTATTATTTTAAAACCACTGCAAAAATAATGATAAAAAAAGATTTTTATTTTGTTTTTTCATTTTTTAACTTTTAGGCAACAATATATTTGTAAAAGTTTAGTTAAACCATCAATTAAAACCTTTGTAAAATGAAACATTTTCTACGCTTCGTTTTAGCTACCATAGTGGCAATCATCTACTTAGGCAATTCACAAGTATTTGCCGACGACAAAAAAACATACTCATTGTTTGACCCTGATTCCGGCGTTCTTACCTTCTATTACAAAGTGCCCTCCTCGGCAACAATGGCAAGCGAATATTATCACTACATTGGCGACAATTGGCAACACTCTTACAAATCAGATAAATATGCCAACAAAATCATAGAGGTGGTGTTCGACGCCACATTCATCGACAGCAAGCCCGACTATCTGCGCTTATGGCTCAAAGAGCTGCCCAACTTAGAAAAAGTATCTGGCTGGAAGTACGTCAACTGGACAGGAAGCAAAATATCATCATTCAACGAAATGTTTCTCAACTGTAAAAAGCTCACCGACCTGGGCGACTTTGAAAAAGTAAACAGCGAAAAAATTGACGAGATGCAAAGAATGTTTTCGGGATGCACATCGCTTAGATATGTCGACCTTTCATCTTTCAACACGTCGAAGGTCACCAATATGGAAGAAACGTTTTACAACTGCAAATTACTCGAAGCCATATTTGTTGGCAACCAATGGAGCACAGCAAAGGTGAGCAGCTCATCTAATATGTTTACAGGATGCACCAACCTCAAAGGCGCAGTTGCATATAATTCTAGCTACACCAACGATAAAACATACGCCACCACCTCAAAATATCTGTCAACAAAGTCAGAAGATTTTGTAGCCTACGCCTACTATCTCAACAATGTGCTCACATTTACATACAACGACAAGATAACCTGGAAATCGTACATCATCCCCTCTGGCAACACCACTCCGGGTTGGATCTCCGATCACGCAAAAGACATCAAAAAGGTAGTATTTGATAATACTTTCACATCAAACGTAAACCCGACGTCCACATACGAATGGTTTAGCGGATGCACCAACCTCACCGAGATAGAAGGTCTGCTCAAGCTCAACACAAATGCCATAACCACCACAT
>JAGCYI010000250.1 GCA_017960885.1 Bacteroidales bacterium | reverse complement strand
TTCGCAGGAATACCAATACGGACGCGGCTCGTGGTCGTGGATTATCGGTATGGACGGCAACACCAACTACGATGTGCAGAAGAAATATATCGATTTCTCGGCCGCAATGGGCTTTGAGTCGGTGCTGATTGACGCCCTTTGGGACACTCAAATCGGCCGTGACAAAATCAAAGAACTGGCCGACTACGGAAAGCAGAAAAACGTTGGTATCTACCTGTGGTACAACTCGAACGGCTACTGGAACGACGCGCCGCAATCGCCACGCGGAATTATGGACAACATAATCACCCGCCGCGCCGAAATGAAATGGATGCAAAGCATTGGCATTCGCGGAATTAAGGTCGATTTCTTTGGCAGCGACAAGCAGCCGATGATGCAACTCTACGAGGATATTCTGGCCGATGCCAACGACTACGGTTTGCTGGTGATTTTCCACGGATGTACGCTTCCGCGCGGCTGGGAACGTATGTACCCAAATTTTGCGGCTTGTGAGGCTGTCCGCGCAAGCGAGAACCTTGCCTTTGGCCAAAACGAGTGCGACAACGAAGCCTTCTGCGCCACTCTGCACCCGTTCATTCGCAATACCGTTGGCAGTATGGACTGGGGCGGCAGCACGCTCAACAAGCACTACGCCTATGACAACACCCACGGCAACACCCGCCGCACTTCCGATGTGTTTGCGCTGGCCATTTCGGTTATGTTCCAAACGGCTGTAAACCACTTTGCTATGGCGCCGAACAACCTTACTGACGCGCCTGCGTGGGCTATCGATTTTATGAAACAAGTGCCAACAACTTGGGACGAGGTAAAGTTTATCGACGGATACCCTGGCAAATACGCTGTTCTGGCGCGCCGCCACGCCGACAAATGGTTCGTGGTTGGTATCAACGCACAGAAAGAACCGCTGAAACTCAACTTGAACCTGCCAATGTTTGAGGCCAATCAGACTGTCAAACTCTACAGCGATGACGCTAACTTGAACGGCAGCGTTAAAGATTTGAAAATAAACAAGAAACAGCAAATGGCGATTACCATTCCGTGCAATGGCGGTGTGGTGATTACGAAGTAAATTGGAAGCGCATATTTGATTGTAACGAACCTGTGAGTGGCACTCACGGGTTCGTTTTTTATAATACCTTACCAAATCTGGTATTTTTACCCCACATTTGGTAAACTATTTTCACCAAAAGCAAAATAGCACTTTGGTGTTCAATAATTTATATCAATCAAAATCTTTAAACAAATCGTCCATTGTTATCTTTCGAGAGATATCATTTGCGTATTGGTTGTCGGCGAGCCCGAACGATGTTATCATAATGGTAGAAACCCCTTTGCGCGTCTGGGTTTTGCGTTGAAAAACGTCGGCCTTGAGCCGAAGTTTCTTTTCGTATGCCGATGTGATTTCATACTCTGATTTTGAATACTTTATCTCGCAAAGATTGATGATATTATCGTCGCGGTCGATAACCAAATCGATTTGTGCGCCTGATTCTTCGGGTGTTTGCGGCTTATAGTACCAAGAATAAACTCTACTGATAATACCTGAAATGCCCAATGCCTGCTTGATTTGCTCGATGTGCTGTAGGCAAATCCGTTCAAATGCGAGCCCGCACCACGTGGCATAATCCGACGTGATTTGCATTTTTTGCCAATAATCTTTTTCCTTGATTTTCCGACCTTCGATAAACTTGAAATAAAACAAAGTAAAATTGTCAATCAGTTGATATACAGTTTCTTTCGTTTTCTTGCCGAACGATTGGTACGAACGGATAAAATCACATTCTTCCAACTCTTCGAGTGTTTTGGTGAGTTTTCCGCCTTCGTTTTTCTTAATTTCAGTAATGATTTCCTGACGTGTCATACCGACTTTTTTCTTGCCCAAGGCTTCGACTATCTCAATATATGGCTGCGGGTTTTTAAACAGCGAAACGTAGAGCGCTTTATACTCGTTTCGAAGTTCGGCGTTTCGGTTAAAGAAAAGAATGTCAATGCTTTGCGCAGGACTGTTTTCTCTTTGCAAAAACTGCCAATAATATGGCACACCGCCTAAAACCATATACGTTTCCAAAATGTTTTTACGGCTCATTTTCAGATTGTTGGCGTTTGCAAAAAGTTCACATTCGTGCAACGAAAACGGTTCCAAGTATATCTGACGGGTAAGCCGATTATGCAGGCCACCATAGTTTTTCACAATCTTGCTTATAATCCAAGATGTTGCGCTACCGCACACAACAAGCAGAATATCTTTTCGGGCCGATGCCCAAGCGTTCCAAAAATGGTCGAGCGCACTTACCATTTTCGATTTAGGCGTATCCAACCACGGCAACTCGTCAATGAAGATAACTTTTTTGCCTTCTGGCAAAGTTTCCAAAAACTGCCCCAAAGAAAAAAACGCTTCCGACCAATCGTTAAAAGCAGGTATTTTCTTCATTCCCGCGGATTTAAGCGAGCGACGAAATTCGGCTAACTGTTCCTTTTTGTCGCCCTTTTGCAACCCCGTATGTTGAAATGCAAATTTATTTTGAAAGGTTTCCCTGATAAGATACGTCTTGCCGATGCGCCGCCTTCCATAAACCGCAATAAACTGTGATTCGTCGGCTTTCAATGCGTTCAATAACAATTTTTGCTCTTTTTGCCTGCCTATTAACATATTGATATTCCGTTAAATATTTCCACAAATATAAAAATAGTTTACCAAATCTACACTTTTTACCCCACATTTGGTAAATTATTTTTGCAGAGTTGCACCACAAAACCGTGCTCAATGCTGTAAGATAGCGGCTTCAGCACATACTCGCCCAACTCTCAAAAAACATTTTACTTTTCAACCTTCTTTTATACATTTGTGTTGCGTCACGTTTGAATCAATTGCTGCGCAAGATTTTATGACCGATAGAAACGAAATAATACTTTACCAACCTGACGAAGCCGTAAAACTCGAAGTGCGGTTAAGCGAGGAAACTGTGTGGCTTAATAGAAATCAAATGGCCACATTATTTGGACGTGATGTAAAAACCATAGGAAAGCACATTGCCAATGCTCTTGCAGAAGAATTATCGGCTTTTCAAGTTGTCGCAAAATTTGCGACAACTGCCAACGATGGCAAAACATACAAAGTTGAGTATTATAATCTCGATATGATTTTGTCTGTCGGATACAGAGTAAAGTCGCAAAAAGGAATTTTGTTTCGCCAATGGGCAAACCGTGTTCTGAAAGATTATTTGCTTAAAGGATATGTTGTTAATCAGCGTTTTGAAAGGCTTGAACAGCGAATGACTGATGCCGAAAACAAAATCGACTTCTTCGTGCGCACCAACGCCTTGCCCGTTGAACAAGTGTTTTTCGAAGGACAGTTTTTTGAGGCGCGGGTGTTGCTTGAAAAACTCATAAAAACCGCCACGCAGCGGGTTATTATCATTGACGCATACGTTGATGCCGCTACGTTTGAAATGCTTGATGTACGCAGCGCAGGCGTTACCGCCGACATTTATTCTGGCAAAGACCTTGCCGCACTGCGCAATATCCACAATAGTACAACAGGCGTAGAGCCGATTAACACTCACATTTGGAGCACCCCGTCGCACGACCGCTGGCTCATTGTCGATAACAACCTTTACCACTGCGGGCACTCGCTAAAAGACATTGGCCGCAAACTCTCTGCCATAACCCTTATGGGAACGCAGCCCGAAACGGTGCTCAATGCTGTAAGATAGCGGCAATACGGCGCTTTCTAACGCATATTCAAAAACATTTTCTTTTTTCAAATTGACTTTTATACATTTGTGTTGTTCTGCGCAAAATATCATTGACGGGCAAGATTTTATGACCGATAGAAACGAAATCATACTTTACCAACCCGACGAAGCCGTAAAACTCGAAGTGCAGTTAAGCGAGGAAACTGTGTGGCTTAATAGAAATCAAATGGCTACATTGTTTGGTCGTGATGTGAAAACCATTGGAAAACATATTGCCAATGCTCTTGCAGAAGAATTGTCGGCTTTTCAAGTTGTCGCAAAAGTTGCGACAACTGCCAACGATGGCAAAACCTATAATGTTGAGTATTACAATCTTGATATGATTTTGTCAGTCGGTTATCGCGTAAAATCACAACAAGGTATATTATTCCGCCAATGGGCAAACCGTGTTCTGAAAGATTATTTGCTTAAAGGATATGCTGTTAATCAGCGTTTTGAAAGGCTTGAACAGCGTATGGCAGATGCCGAAAACA
>JAGCYI010000034.1 GCA_017960885.1 Bacteroidales bacterium | reverse complement strand
TCCGAGGCCTTCATTACATCGTAGTCAACGCCCGAAGGCTTGATAACCACAAGGCCTTTTTCGCGGTCGATGCCGCTGACATTGCCCCAAGTAAAGAGGACAAGTCCGTTTTTCACCAAATCGAGGTTGGCTCTGAAAACTGTTTCTTTTAATTCTTCCAACATAAGTATTTATAGTTTAAAGTTTTGCTGTTGTTTATAAATTGTGTTGTTGAAACGGTACAAAACTGCGCCACGTTTGCTTGTGGTCTTGTCGATAACGCCAGTGTTTTCGATGTATTTCATTTCGTTGACACGTTTGCGGAAATTTCGCTTGTCGATAATTGTTCCGTAAACTGCCTCGTAAAGTTGCTGCAATTGTGTCAGGGTAAAGTTTTCGGGCAAAAGGTTGAATCCTACCGGCTCGTGGGCAAATTTTTGTTGCATCATATCCCTTGCCTTTTCTACCATTTGCGAATGGTCGGAAAACAGCGGCGGAAGTTCGTCGATAGGTACCCAGACAGCGTTGTATTTGTGTTGCAGACGCTCGTCGTAGTCGCCTACTTTTATTAAGGCGTAATAGCAAACCGAGATAACCCTTTGTCCGGGGTCGCGGTGAATATTGCCGAATGCGCCCACTTGCTGCATATAAATATGGGTTAATCCGGTAAGTTTTTTTAGAATGCGTTTGGCAGCGGCGTCGATGCTTTCGGTGCTGTTTACAAAGCCTCCTAATAGCGACCACAAATCGCGTCCGGGGTCAAAGTCGCGCTTGCGTATCAGCAGTTGCAGTTTGCCGTTGTCAAAGCCGAAAATTATACAATCGGTTGATATTAAAAACTTTGGATATTCCGAATAATACTCCATCTCATATAAATAAAAAAACCGGGAATCGCCGAAGAGACTCCCGGCATAAATAATATTTATTTATAACTTTTTACCATAATGCAAGGTAAAGGAATGTCAGAAGGGCGATAACCACTGCTGCACCGATGTTGAATGTCTTGTCGGTTTTGAAAATGTCAAGATCAATTTCAACAAGTTTATTATCTTGTACTTTGTCTAATGCGTTAGAACGCAAGTAGTAGCCGATAGTAAACATTATTGCTGCAAAGAACGCCATTGCGCCTTCCATACCGTAGATATGGAAAGTGTCGGAGAAGAAACTTGCAACGAAAAGTGCAAACGAGATACCGCCGATGATGAACATAATCTTGCTCCAGAAGAGTTGTACTTTGATATCTTCGGCAGAAAGTTCAGTTGCTGCCTCGGTATTTTTGTCGCGGAGCGAGAGCCATACGAACAGGATTACAAGAGTGATGAACACTACGCCTGAACGAATCAAGAACGGCATTTCGGGGAATGCAAACTTGTAAATGATTGAGAATGCGAATGTTCCGATAGCAGCCACGATAGCAGCCTTGCCACTTGCACGTTTCCAGAGCAGACCCAGACCAAAGATTACTACAACGCCCGGATAAACGAATGCCGAGTACTCTTGGATAAATTGGAATGCTTGGTCGATACCACCCATCAACGGATATACAGCGATAAGAGCGATAACCAATGCGCTAACTGAGGTCATACGGCCAACTTTAACGAGTTTAGATTCGCTTGCGTTCTTGTTGAAGAACTGCTTGTAGATATCCATTGTAAACAATGTAGAGGTAGAGTTGAACATTGAAGCAAGCGACGAAATAACTGCTGCTGCCAATGCTGCAAACGAGAGACCCTTGATAACGGTAGGTGTAAAGTTTCTAATCAAGTAAGGATAAGCATCGTCGGAACGGCTGATAGAACCTTGAAGGTCGGTGAGTTTGTCAACGATAGGAGTTCCGTCAACGTTGCCGTTCATAATGTAGTATGCGCAAACACCAGGGATACATACGATGAAGGGGATCAAAATTTTCAAAACGGCTGCGAAAACCATACCTTTCTTTGCTTCAGAAAGTGATTTTGCTGCAAGACCTTTTTGAATGATGTATTGGTTGAAGCCCCAGTAGCCCAAGTTAGTGAGCCACAAAGCACCAAATACGAGAACGAGTCCAGGGTTAGTGAAGAACGGGTCTTCCTTAACTTTAACTTTTTGCATTCCGTCAACAAAAATGTCTTGTCCATATTGGTCTTTAAGAGGTTCCACCAAATTACTTGCATAAGTGTATACCGAATCAGTGGCTATATTCTTTACTGTTACTAAACTGTCGCCTGAAACACTTTGAACTAATGCTTCAGGAATACCGTTGATAACAGGATAGAGTTCTTCGTTTCGAGTAACGATGAGGTTGAAGTGCTTGTCGCCAGGCTGCTCTTTAAACCAGTCGAAGATATTGCCGAGGGCTTCCATAGCGCCGCATCCCCAAACTTTCTCACCGATAACGTCGAGAGCAAAGTAAGCGGTAATCAAACCACCGCCAACGAGGAATGTAACCTGCATAACGTCGGTCCAAGCTACAGACGAAAGACCACCGTAGATAGAGTAGATACCTGCGATCAAGAACAAGCCTAAGATAATGCAGAGACGAACCATATCAACCTTCATTCCCAATACCATAACAATGTGGTCGGTAGGAAGACCAAGAATCTGCTGAATAGCCAAAGCACCGAGCCAAGCCACAGATGTCAAGTTAACAAACACATAGAGGAAAAGCCACAGAATCGAGAACGCCAGACCTACGCCCGGATTGTAACGTTCGCGAAGGAACTGCGGAATGGTGAAGATTTTCTTTTCGATCATCAAAGGCAAAAGGAACTTGCCCACAACCAAAAGAGTAGCGGCTGCCATAAGTTCGTAAGCCGCCTGAGCAATACCCGACGCGAAAGCCGAGCCCGACATACCGATAAACTGTTCGGCAGAAATGTTGGCGGCGATAAGCGAAGCACCTACTGCCCACCAAGTAAGAGTGTTACCTGCAAGGAAGTAATCCTTTGAGGTTTTTTCCTGACCCTTTTTGCCGCGGGAAAGAAAAATACCCATCGACACGAGGATCAAAATGTAAAGAATGAATACGCCGTAGTCCCAACGGGAAAAACCGTTGTTGGATAGCGCATCCCAAATGCTTGATTGTTCCATTTCTATTTAATTAGTGATTTATTTAACTGTGAATGCGAATTTGCAGAAACTGTGATAAGTCTCGCCGGGGTTCAAAGTTGCCGAAGGCCATTCGGGCATATTGGGCGAGTTGGGATATTTCTGAGTTTCGAGGCAGATGCCGGCGTGTTTGTTGTAAACGATTCCGCCTTTGCCTTTAACTGTGCCGTTGAGGAAGTTGCCGGTGTAGCACTGAATACCGGGTTCGTTGGTGTAAACGTCTAACTGAATGCCAGTTGCGGGGCTGTAAAGAGTAGCGCAAACAACCGATTCGTCGCCGTTTTTGTATGTTTTTAAGCACCAGTTGTGGTCAAATCCGTTGCCGGTTTTAACCTGAGCGTCAGAAAAATCGTCGATTTTGTTGCCAATTTCAGCCAAAGTGTTGAGGTCGAAAGGAGTACCAGCCACGGGAGCCATCTCGCCGGTAGGAATCATATGGTCGTTGATGGGTGTGTACTGGTCTGAATTGATGTACAGATGGCAGTTGTTGATAGGTTTGGTGGGGTCGCCATTGAGGTTGAAATAACTGTGGTTGGTCATATTGATTACGGTAACCTTGTCGGTGGTGGCGGTGTAATCAATTTCGATTGCGTTGTCGGCTGTAAGAGTGTATTTTACAGTAGCGGTAACGTTGCCCGGGAACTGTCCGTCGCCGTCGGGACTGTTGTAAACCAATGTGATAGTGTTGTCGGTAACCTCTTTAACAGAGTAAATTTTGTATTGCCAACCCTTGAAACCTCCGTGAAGGCTGTTGGGATTGTCGTTGGCTTCGAGGCGAACAGTGTCGCCGTTGAGCACATACCAAGCGCTGTCGATACGGTTGGCGTAACGTCCGATAGAAGCACCAAAGTCGGAAGGAACAGTAACATAGTCGGAAATCTTGTCGAAACCGAGCACAACGTCTTTAAATTCTCCGTTTTTGTCTTTAATGCCGAACGAAACAAGACGACCGCCGAAGTTTGTGATAGCGGCAGTAGTACCTTGTGCGTTTTTCAAAAAGTATAATCCAGTCTTTTGACCGTCGATTGTAGTGTCGAATTTAGCGGGGTCCACAAAGTTGCAGACCTTC
>JAGCYI010000249.1 GCA_017960885.1 Bacteroidales bacterium | reverse complement strand
TCGTCAATGAACAAATCGAAATTGAAAGAAATACCCCCACACGGGCATACCCTATGTGCATATAACGACAAGGGTAATTGTCAAATATTTAAAGGACTTGATTGTCCTATGAATTTTTTTGAACCTAATAGAATGTGTAGGAATGGTAAAATTGGCACTCTTGAACACTCATTGGCTAACTATAACCACGACTACACCGTAGCCACAGGCAAAGAGCCTCCTGTTTCTGAGGGTTTGGCTATGTGGATGGTTTTGTTTAATACTAAAAAGCAATAATTATGGAACAAACAGTAACTTGCCCCTATTGTGGGGAACAAACATCAGTAGAAATAGAAACTATTGAAAATGATTATTTTGAGCAACACGAGTGCGGGAAATGCCACAAAATCATTAATGTGAGAGTAAACATTATGATTGATTTTGAGCCGGAGGAATGTCCGTGTCAGATGGTTAAACACGAGTGGGTATTAGTGCCATCTTTTCCAAAGTGTACAACGATTTGGAGGTGTAAGCATTGCGGCGAAACGAAACCATTAACCGACGATGACCGTAAACAATACGATATACCAACTTATAAACAATATATGGCATCTATTAGTAATGAACATACACCCTTTTAACAATGAAAACCGAGAAACTCTATAAATTAACCATCCCAAGTGGGGAATATTTTGGCAAAACCATATCTGCAATAATGGATATATTGGATGAACAAAAACATCCGATTCCACATTGGAAGATTTGGAAATTGCCCAAAGAGATAGGTACACGCCACGAACTGACTGAGTATCAGTTAACGCTTGAAATACTACCTATCTACCTCCACGAAAACCCTCGTAAGGGACAATACCAACGGAAATAAATGGTAAGTTATAAAGGTGTGGCGGAGTACCACACCTTATATTATATTTTATTCAAATACTACAAATTCCTCCCCAACTTTGCCGAATCGGTTTTTGATAGTTACGGCTACACCGGGTTTGCTAAATGTGATTGTAATATCGTCTTGGTGCTGTTTCTCCATCGAACCACGAACTTTGCCCTCACCATTGGCAAAGGATATACAGCAAAATCCCATCGAGTATCTTTGTTTGAGTTCCCACAATTCTTCGTTATTATCCTTAAATCTACTCATTTGTAGGCTGTCTATAAAACAGAAATTATAACGGTGCGAATCTAACACTCTTGCTATTGCTTGCGGTGTGTTGGCGTTAAAATTAAAGTCGAGATTGGGCGATGGTTTTATGCCGAGAAAATCAATGTCGCTTTTGATTAGGCTTTCATCCATCTCATTCTCAAAGAAAATAACTTTGCCAAAATTGTCGGCAAGATAGTTGGCAAAGAGTAAGCAAAATAGGGTTTTGCCGTGTCCCGGTAAGCAAGAAATAAGCATAGTGAATGTTGGCGACGGATTGCCGAGAAAACGCTGCCATTCGCCCGTAAATTTCAAACGGTCGGGAAATTGCATTTTCATCAATGCCGGTGCATTGATAGAGTTAAAAGCACCTAAACCACTAAAATTTTGCGATTTAGGTGCGGTGTTTGCTGCGGTGGGGAAATAAAATTGAACCTTACGATTCATTATTTGCGTTTGCGCTGTTTGCGCTTTTTTTTTAAGCCTGATAGGGCTGCGGACTTGATTTCGGGTTTTGCAACGGTTTTGGACACAACTTTGTCCCTTGCGGCTTCCTGACAACGTTTTTTAAGGTCTGCCCATTCGGGTAATGTTATCTTTTTGTCGGTGCTGTTGGCACGTGGCAAAAGTTTCTCCTGAATTTCGCGGATAAGGTCGATATGAGGGGTTTTGTTCCCGAGTTTTGCTGCAAATGTGGCTTGTATTTGCTTTACAAACTTGCGGATGCTTGTAACGGTTTTTTCTTTGCCACAGATGTATGTTGCAAAGTAACGGAGCGTTACCTGCCACGGCTCAGGTTCACCGACTTTTGGCTTTCCCTTTTTTTCGGTTTTGGGTGCTTCGTCGGTTTTTTTACCGGCTTTCGCGCCTTTTTTCGGGGTTGAACTCGACTTTTTTGAGTTTGAGCCGGATTTTTTGCCGGTTTCCTTGCCTGAATCCTCTTTTTTGCTTCCCTTTTTGGATTCAGATTTGGGCTTTTTTTTCGGTTCGGTAGGGGTTGGTGGTTTGGGCTTATCCTCGCTGACGTTGGATAATTGCTCGTTGACATCATCAATGAACGGTTTTACATACTCCTCCATTTCGGGGTCGGTAAAATCTTCGGGTAGGAATTGTGCGTAAGTGTCGTGTGTAGCACTATCGAGATATTTTTTAATCTCGTTCCATTTTTCTACGATGTTTGTTTTAGATACTTTCATTATGTTTTGGTTTAAAAGGTTTTAACTATTTTTGTCTGTTGTGTAACTGAATTTGTAGTTTGAGTTTGATAGCAATAATGCGTTTGCGTTTTGCTTTGGCTGCATCGTCGCTTGGTTGGGGTGTGGTGGTAGCGGAGCCGGTTACTTGGCTTGCTACAAACATAACGGCATCGGCTAAACTGCGCTTGGGGTTGCCTACTGCGGTTTCAAATTCTTTTACCGTAAGACCGGCATCTTTTATGGCTTCGGTAAGGTCGATACTTTCAGTAGGTATTTTTTCGGGCGCGGTGTAATCATCCGTCATAATGCCTATTTGCCTTTGGCTGTCTGCCAAAAGTTTGCCTTCCACCGTGTTTGGGAATGTGGCATTTTTGATTTTTGTTAGGACTTCTTTATTCATCTTTAATACTTTGTTTGTTAAAGGTTTATACTTTAAATTTGTTAATTTAATTTCGTTGTAAAACAACTTGTTAATAGTAAAGTTGCTTGGTATTTTGGATGTATCAACGGTTAACGGTTTCCAATTGGCATCCTCGTTGATAGTGTGCTTTTTGCTGAGTATCGTATCTAACTCAGAATTGCTAACTTCTACCATCAGCCCTTTGCTATCTAAATAATCTAATATTTTAAATAGTTGGTCGTTAAGGTTATCCTCGATAGTACGGCGCAATCTAAATACAAATGATTTACTCTCTGATGCGCAGCCTCTGCCGTTTGGGTCAATATCTATCCAAAATTGATTATTGGCAATTTCCTTATAGACCGATGTTTGCAACGGTGTATGGAATGAAATACTATCTATTTTATTGCCGTATTTGTTGTAGTCTAAATAACACCCATTATGGAAGGTTATTATGTATTGAGCCGAAACATTGTTTTGTACTTCTATTTTGTAAAAATTTAAAGCATCGCTAATTGGTACACGTGTTTTAAAGTTTGTTTTAGTATTGTCTAAGTCGCTTTTGGGGAATAAAATTCCCTTTTCTTTGCCACCGTTTGAGAGCGTAAAGTTAATTAATTTTAAATTAAAATGCGATGTGTCGATATTATTTTCATTAGAAATAACATCAAGCACTTGGGGATATGCCGCCAAAATATTGCCTGTAACTATACGGCGCATTTCTCGATTTTTGGAAGATTCTTTTATAAGGTCTTGCCAATTTTCAAGCACATCATTGTTAGGGCTGCCCTTAGTCAAGATTTGAGCCAATTGTGAAAAATCATTATCGGATAGGTTGAGTTCGATATATTTTTCAGACGAGGCTACGGCAAATCTGATAACAATATTGCTGAGTGTAAATTTATTTTTTGCCTTGCCTATTCTTGCGCCTAAACATATACCACGAGTGTCGCCCCACATCCAACATTGTCTACCGGCATAGAAATATTTGATGGCATTTTTGCGAGATAGTTTTTTGTTGCAGTCAGCCTCTATTTTTAAGAGATAACCTTGATGTTTTTTGTCGGCTTCGGTGAGTTTTTCTGCCTTTTTTTCTAAGGTTAATTCGTCGTTTTTCTCTATTGTGGTACGCTTAGTAGCGTAGTTTGCCATTTCTTCTACCTCTTTGAGTTTTTTGTTTATCAAAGCGTTGTGTTCCAATTCTTCGGCAAGTTGAGATGCAACATCTTGTGGGTCTTGGTTGTTGTTTTCGGTAATAAAATTCTGTAACATACCCTCTACTTCGCTGCGTGTAAAGGGTTTTACAAGTACATCACATTCGTATTGACCTATATACGACGGTGTGGCAAATACCGAATTACCTTCGCTTTTTTGCGGTGTAAATATGTCGGTTGTGCCAATGAGAGTGGCGTTAAGCGGAACTTCGTTAACCTCCAAATCGTATTCACCACGTTGTTTGAGGTTTTCAACAAGTTGCGTGTAACTTTCGTACACGGTGTTGTAAAAATCCTCTTGGTCGGTACATTTGAGCATTGCTACACGACCTGATACTTTTTTTGCCGCACCGGTGGATGTATTAACGTCTTTCATTTGATTCTTTTCTTCGTCGTAAAGGTCTAATGGGTCGTTCATACGGTCGTTGATTTCGGCATTGTCTTTAAGATACTGCGTTACAACAATATCGCCGTATTTGTTTATAAAATCGGGTACGTCGATAATGTTGGTACTCTGTTTTTGCTTGCTTGTGGTGTTGGCATCGAGGCTGAGTAGTTTTTTTTGCAGCATCATCATATTGCGTTTTTCTGCCGGTATTGCGCTCATAAGATAGTCGTAAGATGGCGGAATATTGCGCAACTGACCTGTGCGGTTGATTCTTCCTCGTTTTTGTACCTCTTTGGATATATCCAACTCACATTCTGCAATAATCATACATCGTGGTTTTACTTGGTCGAGCGACAAGGATGTGCCTTTGTTGGTGGCGTGGACGCTCAACCCCGTTGCACCTGAGGTGTTGATTACAAGCACGTCGATTTTGTTGTTTTGGTATTTGATAACAGCAGCATTTTTGCTTTCGGGCTTGCGTGTAAGTATTTTGCCGTATGAAAAAGAATCGTCGGTAAATTGTACACGATATTTGCGCCCTGTGATTTCGCTAACTGCGTAACCCTCTTTTTGCAATTTTTGTTCTATAATGTCGATGGGTGAGCAATTAACGCCGGTGTTGGTGCTTAATATCTTGGCGGATAGTTCGTTGTATTTCTTTTGTCCATCTTCGGATAGCAAAGCGAGGGGGAGATATGCCGAGCCTTGACTTTTGCCATCTTCGCCTTTAATGGAGTATTTGAGAGTATTCTTAAGCCCGCGCAAAAGACCTTGCGAAAAGTCGGTGCGTATAGGTTTGCCGCTATCGGGCAAAATGCCTGATTCTTCCATAATATCTTGCAGCATTGCCTCTGATGTGTGGCTTACTGCAATAACTATCTTTTTACCCTCTTTTAATCGGCGTATGGCGTGGTCGGCAACGGCTTCGGCTTTTACCGACAAAAGCATTTGCCCAACAATATTGCTAACACGTGAAAAATATTCTACGTGGTTAATGCCAAGTTCCTGATTGTTTTGGTTTAATTCTTCGCCATACATAGCCATAGATGCCGCCATTACAGCCATAGCCGGTGCCACATATTTTTTTTCAAATGCCACAATTTGCAACATTAAATTGGTGATATTGTCGCTTAGGCTGCGATGCAATTGTTCAAGGTCGGGAACTTGAAATTTTGGGTTGTTGTGTCCCTCTTTGTCGAGATATATGTAGTTGACTTCGATACCGTCGTAAGTTTTTTCACGGCGAACCATCTGACCCTCTTTTACGAGCGACGATGAAATAATCTCTTGCAATGCTTCACCGCCTTTGGATATGGCTTGCACAAGTTCAATATCCTTTAATCCTGATTCTTTGAGGCAAGAACGGAATGTATACAACGGCATATTTTCAGGTCGTTTGGCAAAAGTAGCAGAAAGGAAACAAACGCCGGAGGCTTGCTGCACGGCTGATGAAATCATTACAAAAGTGTTTGAGCCTTTGAGTTCCAAATCGTCGGAATTGCGTTTGGCTTGTTGTGTGGTGCTGCCCGAAGCGTTGTGAACCTCGTCTAATATCAGGATGCCATCCTTAACGGTATTCAAAAGAAATTGATAACGGAGTAATCCCTTGCGGTCTTTTGCTTTTTGTTTTTCGGGGTCGGTTTGCGCACGGAATTGCGAGTATGTGGTTAATACATAATCGTATGGAACAAACTTTTTGTGAGTTAAAACATCGTATCTAAGTTTGTCGGGCAAAGGTGCGTAGATAGTTTTTAACACTTTGCCGTTTTCGTCGGTTTCGTAGATTGCAGCATCATCTCTGCCTTCATCGTCTTTTCGTGATTCTGCAATGATAAGCGGAACTAACTCTGCGCTGCCGGTGTCGGTAAGGTCGCGGTAAATGTCGGAAAACAATTTTGGTGCTTCGGTGATAAATACAGCGGATTTGTTATGTACATAAGCATAGCGGATAAGGCTTGCAGCCATACGACCCTTGCCAATGCCTGTTTGGTCGCCGATAATGATTGCTTGCTTGCGACTTTCGATATTGTAAATAGCAAGCGCAACGGCATCTACTTGTTCTGCCAAAAGATAATCGGAAATTTGACGGTGCGACCATTGCAAACGTTCACAAACAAAGTTGGTAACATCGCCGCCTACGGCTTTTTTAAGTTTTTGCATAGCGGTTGTAACATCGTCAGCCATATTGTCAGGCACAGATGTTTCAATAGCCGGGAGTTCGCTTGCCGGGAAGTAAGGCGCACCGAGAGTGCGCGGATTAATTTTCTTAATTTCTTCGCCTCTTATCTCCAATTCACCGCCATATTGCGGCACACCGTTTTTTACAGGCACACAATGCACCACCTTAACGTTGAGTACGCTATCGGTTTCGGCTTGTGTGCAGTAATATTCACGCCCTTTGTATGTGAATTTTTGTAACTGAATTTCAATAAGTTTCATATTTTAGTAAAATATTTTTGGTTTTCAAAAATTTATTTGTATATTTGCATTATCAAACTCTCTTTGAGAGTTTGGCGGTAAACTTGCAGCGGGCAGTATGTGTCTATTGTGTTTACCGCCATTTTTATATCGACAATGACGTAATGCAATATGTAATTTTTTTGCCATTTTTTTGCTCTCCTATTGTTAATTTTGCCATACCAACACCCTTAATATCGCAGTTCATTATATAAACTTTTTTAAATTTGAATTTACGTTTTTGAGTGTTGTTGTGTGGGTTGTCCTCACTAACTTTAACAGCATTGGCTACAACGTTATCAAGGTTCAAGGCTGATATTACAGATTTAATACTGAGCGATGCCCATTTGCGTATCTCTTTGAGGCTATTACCATTGACAATAATATTTGCATTAAAATATTTGTTGTAAATCTCGGTGTTGGCGTAAGGTTTCAACATCGTCATAAGGAAGTTGTAACGACCTTTTTGTGTAGGTGGAATTTGCGCTACAATATTGTCGGGTACGGTGTTTTCTATTTCGGGGATTTTGGGATTATCACCGCAGAGATAATGTACATTAGCATCATAACCATTTCCCTTTTCGATATTGAGCAACGAAAAAAATTTATCAAAAAACTGTATAACCTTTGCGCCATCTTCGCCTTGTGGGTAAACTTTTTCGCTTCTGCGGTCTTCAACAAGAAAATCGTTTTTCATACCGTTTGTTTCAAGTTTTACGAGGCAGTAATACTCAAAACAACGTGCCATTATTTCTCTTCGTGTAGCCCAATAATCCTTTCGTTTCCTTTTATCATTTTCTAATGATGTTTTATAAAGATTCAATCCTCTCATTGTACTAAACCAACTTTCAAGAAGATTACGAAATTCAGGTTTTTGTGCATATAAATAACAATCAATAGATTGAGAATAATTAGATTCGGATAATGCCCTTGGAAACAAATCGTTTTTACCATAGTATGATGCCAAAAAGTAATCAAACGAATGAAACCACTCGTGAGCCAAAGTCCCGGCACCATCTTTTGATGTAAAGTTTAATGTCTTGTCGCCCGGTTTATAGTATGCGTATGTACGTGTGCGAGTTGTTGATATTGATTTTGCTCCAAACCTAACGCCTAATGCACCACCGTGAGAAATAAAATCACGGTCTTGACTATGACCACAAATATAAGCCAAATCGGAAAAAGCATTATAGGCATTTTCTACTAATTCTCTAAAATCTTTGCTTTTGGTAGAGCCATAAAGTATGGAACGAAACTTAAATGTATCGTTAAGTATTCCCGAAGATATTTCTTTACCGTTTAGCCAATCTTTACCAATTCTTTTTGTTGATTTTTTGCCTTCAAAAGAACTATTATACAATAATTCACGACCTTTGTCGATAAAAGCAATATATTTATCAGGGTCTTTCATTGGCAACTCCCAAATATTTTCGTCGCTGTGTCCCACTTCTACAACTTCGTATGGAGCAATATTGTTTCTGTTTATTTTGCTTGCTTTGATAGTTCCATCTTTGTAAGAGTAGAGAAAAACATCTCGTATACCATTTGGATAACAGCGATAATAAAAATCAGATACCTTTTTAAAAAGTTCTTTGTTTTTATTAGGGTCGGTAACTAACGATGATGTAATATCAGGATATTCTGCTTGTGTGGCTATATATACGCCAAGTTCATCCTTTTTTTTGCCGTTGTTTATTACTGCATAAATACCCGTTGGTTTATTGGCTAACCATAGGCGTATATCTATTGATTGACGTTTGGTACAAAGTTTTGCATACTCTATTTCGTTTTTAAAAAGAGGATGGTTTGCTTGATTTGTTTCTACCGGCACAAAATATCTAAGATAAGTACCTGCATCAACTGCAATATCACCAAAATTTTTGTTGTAATAATAGTTGTTTTCAACAACCTTTAACGGTCGTAGGATGTAATAATTAGATGTGATTTTTAGAAATTTAAAATATTGTTTGTAAAGTAGCGAATAACTGTTACGTACTCTTTGTTGTACTCGACCTTTGTATGCCTTATAATTAAATTCCCCATTTGCCTCGTAAATATCTTTATTATCTACTCTTACTAACTTTGGGCTTATTTCTGTATCGCCTAATTTGCTATTTTTGATTTTCGCCAATTCTATCTCGTTGCGGAAAAGTTGGTGGATTTTAGGCTCAGATTTTTTGCTGTATTTCTTTACAAAATCCTCTACTTGTGCAAGTTTGGTTTTTGGAAATAACCAACCGATGCCGGATGGTACTTTCGATGTGTCGAAACGTGAGCCAAATTTGCCGCCTAACGCCTTAATTTGGTCTTTTAACGGTTTGGTGTCGCCTGTAAGCACTATTGCCTTGTCGGAATAGTCAACTATTTGCAAATCGGCACTTGACACCGTGGGGGCTGTGGTGGTGGATGTTGCAGTTGGTTTGGTTTTGGCTGATGCTCGTTTTACATACCAATTGGGTTGGAATCCGCCGCCATATTCGCGGCTATCGCGTTTGTAATGCTCGGATGGTTTGTTGCCGTTTATGTCGCAATTGCAGTAACACATTTTGCCAAACGACTTATAAAAGGTCTTAAATGCAAATCGCGCGTTTACATCAAATTTTTCTTTGAGGAATACGTATTCGGCTTGCGGTTCGCTATGCCAAAAGGTATTGATAGACGGCAAATAGTAATAGCAAATAATATCGCCTTGTTGCGGCATTTCGCCGGGCTGAGGTTTAACAAACTCTGAGAGGATTGGATGTCGGCTTATCCATTCCTCTTTGTATTCGTCGTATTGTTTTTGCGCCTCTTGTTTTGTTTTTTCTTCGTGTTCGTCGGCTGCTTTTTGTTTTGTTTCGGCATCGGCTTTTTTACGGTCAAAATCGGACAGAATTTTTTGCAGTTGTGCCTGATTGTAGCCAAAAACGGTTTCGATAAAATAGGGTATATTTTTTTCGTATATGCCTAAAATATTGACACAAAGATACAAACTTTGAAGATTGCCTTGAATGGTAAAAACGTGTCCAAAAAACTTGCCTTTGAGTTTGTTGTAAAGGTCGGTAACAATTTTGTGTGCTTCCTCTTTTTGACGTTGCGAGGGTGTATAAATCCAACCTGATGGTTTTTCGCATTTGCCCAAATAGGTATAAAAGGTCGTGTTTTGGCTATCTTTTGAGTAATACCACCAATTAGAAGGATGTATTTCGTAATCGTTTGGATTGTTGGATTCTACCACATTGCGGATTTTCATTGCTATCTCTGCCAACCGTTTTTTCTTGCCATCGTCGATACCAATCCAACGTATACCGAGGCTCTGATTTTGATTAATTGTAAGGCATTTGTATTTGCCTACATACTCAGATTTAAGTTTCGGACAATTGCCGTGTACCGTAATCTGTGTGTGGTATTTGCATACAGGAAAACCTTGTGATGTAAGTTTGTCGATGCTTTCAAGTGTCATACCCTCTTTGGATATGTTCTCAATAACGCTGTAAGGTATAATCTTGTCGGGTGCAAGATTGTTGATGTGCTTATTGTCGTAGTTAGAACCATCCATTATATTGTCGGTGGTATTTTGATTAAAGCCTTGAAAATCTTGATATTCGTTTTGTTTTTCCATTGCTATTTTAATTTCGTTTTGAAACAGCGGATGAACATCCGGCTGTGTGGTTTGTGTATCGGTGATATATGGACTAACACGAGCAAAAAGTTGTTCGTATGTTTCAATTATTTTGTCTTTTTCGGGGTCGAAAATATATCGTGGTTTGTATTTGTCTTTGTTGAAAGAGTGTCTACCTTTAATGAGAATCAACACAACGGGATAGGTAGTGCCTTGTTTGCGGTAAATGTAATCACCACCAATATAGATAACATCTACCACATCGTATTGACCGTAAAGCCAACCGAGAAACACCTTCCATTGCCCAAAAAGCATTTGTTTGTCAGTTCCTTTTATGGGTTTCCAATAGTTGTCGAATAGTTTTCCGCCAACGATAACGGCAGCCTTGCCGGTAGGTAATAAGTGGCTAAGTGCTACGGCTGTCATTTTATAATCGAGCGTGGCAAGTGTAAAATTGTTGTATTCAACTTGCTCAGATTTTTCCAAAGATTTGAATGGCGGATTTGTAATAACACCATCGAAAAAATTACCGGGATATAAATCTATATGTTTTGAACTATCTAATTTTGTTACACGGCAAAATCCTTGTTTTTTAAGGTTTTTATAACGTACTTCATCAAGTTCATTTACACAAGTGCGTGCTTCGGGTAAAGAAATAGTAAGCATACCATTACCGGCTGACGGCTCTAAATAATATGGATTCTTGCCAAAAAGCAAGTTCTCTCCTTCTTGTTTTACGTATTCGCTTGCCAAAAACGCCAACGGGCAGGGTGTAGAATATTGTTGAAATAGTTTGCTTTTGGTATCGGTTGGGCGTATTGTGGGCTGATTTTCGTACAGATTGAGCATAGCATTAAAACGGCTGCGCAATGATTCACCGTTTTGTGCTATTTGCCGAGCCTTGATAACTATATCAAGTTCGCGCTGCTGCATTTCTGTGTTTGATATGCCGGTTAATGTTTGGTTTTCCATAACTATTTTTTTGCTTTAATTTTGGAATATTCAATTTCGTTGGTAAAAAGAGGATAAAACACCTCGTAAAAGGTTGCACTTGGCGTTACACTACATTCAGCACATAGCCGTTGGTAGTAGATTTTTGCAAGTTGAAGCCGATTGTAGGAATAATCGCCGGTTTTTGGGTCTTGCAGAAGATAATCATATATTTCTCGTGTAAGTCCGCCCATAATATTATCCTCAACAAAAGTCCATCCATTGTTGTTTTCGGCAATCCAACGTATATCGTCTAAATCGTCGGTGTAATGAAAAATGTCTTGGTAAAATTTGTCAAAATCTTTTTTTATCTTATACGGTTGTGTTTTCTTTGCTTGCGGAGAATCAAGTGTTTTTATAAATGCTGATATATGGCTGTCATAATCGAATTTAAAAGGGGATGTTCTTTTTTGTTCTTGTTCAGGCAAAGGAATCTCCGTTGTTGTTTTTGTGTATTCAAATTTGCAACATTTTGATTTGGCAGCACTATACTTGTCGAAAACAAATTCAAATTTGGATATATCGGCATTTGTTATAGCCAAATACGCCGGAATCACCTGTAAAAATTTGTCGTTTTCTTCGTATGTGAATCGTAACTGACGATAATATAAGCCTTGTTTTGGAGTATAGCGGATAATAGGGTCGGGAGTAACCCAACCGGGAAACCGTGAAATAATATCAGAAAACAATTGCTCTGTTTCTTCGCAAAATTTTTCACCCTCAGCCTTATTTTTGGTTACTATTTGCCGTTGGATATATCCGTGGTCGGTTCTACGTGCTATTTTGTTTGGTTTGTCGATAAAAGTATACTCGTCAACAATGCACCGGTGCCAATCCTCGTGTTCGGCAAGGCAAGCAAGATATTTGTCGGTATCAGGTATGCCACAAATGCCGTTAAGATGTTGTTTTGATACTACTTTTGCGTACTCTATTTCGTTGTAAAAGAGTATTGGAAATTCAACAAGTTGGTTGTTGTTGGCAAAAGGAATAACATTGCGCTGCCTAAATGGTTCGGACATCGACAAATCTAAAACTACATATCCCTTGTCGGTGGTGTCAACGATTTTGTATATTGTACCGTCGGAATCCTTGTAACGGATAAGTGAACCAATTTTGAAAGATGTATTAGATGGTGAATTGATACTATATACAGGTAATCCTGCCAAACTTAAATCATCCTCACGATAGCCGCCTGAATGATTGGCAATGTTGTAAAAATAATATCCATTTTGCTTATACACATTTTCAATTTTTACAGGTGTGCCGATACTATATGGTTTTACCATATCGCCGATTTTGAATTTTGGCTGCGAGGGTTCGGGCATATCGAGCCTTTCAAGTACGCAAATACGCTGTAATACAGGAAACACATTATCCTTATAATCGTTAACAAAGTTGGTTGCGTCAGGAATATATTTATCAACTACTCCATAAGTTGTTAGGATAGTGCGCAGGTTTTGGTGTATATTGGAAGATGAAAATCTACCATCTCTTATTTTTGCAACAACACGACCGTAAAGATTTCTCTCTTTCATTTTAGCGATATGAAGGTCAATCCTATAATTTTCAGGAGTTCCTGATTTCTTAAATTTTGCGAGTTTGATTTCGTTTGCTAATAAATGAGGTATATCTAATTTAGAATTATAAAAAGCACCATATTCACATACAACGTTGTAGTTGTTTTCGTCGAACTTGTATAGTGGATTATCAGGGTTTATTCTCTTGCCTATTGATTCGTCAAGGTCAGTTTCAATGCCATCGAAAGCATTTGCAATAGCGGTTTTAAAATCGGTGTCGGGTGTTATAAATTGGTATCTACCTGAATAGGGTGTTTGCCATTTGTCCGTATAAGCATTATATACTATCTTTCCGTCTTTTTTTTGTGCTAATACTGAGGCTACAACGGTGTTATGTTGTCGTTTGTCTTTAATTAAAGCACTAACAATAACCTTTTGGCTCTCGTCTAAGTTTTGAAAATACTCCCACAAGTGCGCACCACGGTCGGTGTCTAAATGTTTTTTGATTAGAGATGGTATTATTGCGCGAGTTTCCCAACTTTTGTAATCATCTGTGGTGCCGGATAAATCTTGTGGTTCTGATTTTAGTTTTGCAAGTTTAATTTCATTCCGTAGTATTTGAGGGATGGCGGAATATGTACCATCCTGCATTTGAAATTTTTTAACAAATTTATCCACACTTAGTATTGGTTGGTCTTTTCGTGTGCGATAAACTTTTTTTGCCATTTTGTATAGATATTTGTAAACAACTACTTTTGCAACAGATTCTGCATCATATTTATAATCTTCTGCATTTGCTTTTTCTGTGTCAATAGTTCTTTTCAAATTTAACAAGTCTATACGCTCAAAATTTTTAGGCATTGAAAAAGTATCACCAAATTTTAAGATATATTCGCCGTCTGTTTCAATTAAATATTTACTTCGCAAGTGCTTATTATAGTCTTTGGGAAAGTTTTTTTCACACTTTTTAAGATATGCTGCAAGTTCAGCCCTTTCTTTAATAGCAAAAGGCGACTTACTATCTTTTAGACTATTAAATTCTTGTAATGCTTTGTAATAGTTATAGTGTGTAAAATCAATTATTTCTGTTTCTCCTATTTTTAGTTTTTGAATACGTTCTTTAAAATCCGAATATCTGATTACATCGTCCAAGAAGTTTAACCTAATTTTATCCTTAGACCAATCTTTTGTAAGTATTAGATTCTTATATTTATTTGGGTTGCTATAAAAATCAACAAATAAACTCTTGTCAATCTTACCATCGGTATAAACATTCCAAATAGCGTTATTTAGATGTTTAATATAGGTTTCCTTTTTTATACGTACAAATTGGAAAAGTGGTGGTATTTTTTTTGACACTGAATAATCTGTTTTATTTAATGTAATCAATACAGGTATTTCGTGAATAAAAAGTTTCCCATTATGTTCGTAAGGTGTTAAAATATCAAATTCTAAATCAGTACCATTGTAAAAAACATACTCTATATATTCTTCATTATTAGTTGCTCCTGAAAGATTTTTGCCGATTGGTTTGGCGTTGGGGGTAGAGGATAAGCCTTTTGTGCCACATTTCAACGCCCTCAGCCTTTGATAAAACACCTCTACAATACCATCAATATCATCATTTTTGTAATCTTCGGGTATATGACTGAGAATAAAATTTCGTATGCCGTTTTTCTCAAAAGAATCGTCTTTTACAATGCTTTCAAGTTGGTTGTATAGGTTTTCGTAGAATGTTTGTTTTGTGGGTTCGGAAACGAGAGAACCTAAGCGGATTTTAAAATCTTTTGATTTGAATAATTCAGGTTTATAATTTAAATCATCGTTGTTAATATCATCTGTACGATAAAATTTTGCAAAACAATCAATTACAAAGTATTGTCCTTTTTTGTCGATAAGGACGTTTTGCTTATGTAAATCAGAAATAACTAAATCTGAATTGGCTACGCAGGTATTACTTACTTTGTGGTAGTTTGAAAATGAAGGAGAATTTATAAATTTTTCAAGTTCGGCATCAGTGGTGTATTTAGCATCCTTAACAAAGGGCTGACTGATAGCAAATGTTATATTGTCGCCCTCTAAAATAAATCCTTCTATTCTTAATGCTGTTTTGTCGCCGAATACAAGGTTATGAATTAAAATTCTTTCTGCTAAAAGGTCGTATAGACAATTTTCAGTAAGTATTTTTAAGAATTTAAAAACATAATGACCTGATGGCTCTAAATAGACATCAGTTTCCGTTCCTTTTTTATCAGATAACGTAAGTTTAAAATCTTTGATAAAACTCTCTTTGGAGGTGTACCATATATTTTCTAATCTTGCGTAGTCTGACAGCAATTTGTGTTGGAACTCCCAACGGCTGTAACGCTCCCTATCTGTTGGTCGAATGGAATATGCTGAGTGCGCATACTTTCCATTGCCTGCTCTAAGGAGGTAGGCTGTAATACCTTCTCTATCATATAGTCCGACAATGTCGGGAACTTCTTTAACAATTCTTCCCTTGTCATAGATATAAGTTTTAAGTTCGTTTAGCAAATTTAAAGATAAATATCCACATTTGCAAATTTTTTGATATATTTTTTGCAATTCGTCATCTTTGGGGAATATTTTATTCTCTAATTGTAAAAATTTGTTTGGTCTGCGGTTGTATATACTCCCTAAATTTACAAAATTTTGTCCGAATTGGTCAAAAACGCTGATTCCTTCTACGCCTTTAACCCAACGAAGCAACCAAGATTGCGGTGTATTAGGAAAATAGACCGTAAGCGAATTAAGATATTCACTCAAATTATTTGTTTTAGTTGATGATAAATGCAACCGTAGTAATTCATTTATAATCGATTCATTATAAGCACCAATATCTTTCGGTCTTTCCGGATTAAAGAAAAAATTATCGTTAAATGAACCATCGTTAATCTCATAACACAAATCATCAACCAACATTTCGTCAGTATTCGGCAAATTGCGTTTGAGTGCTTTTTGTAGTGTGGCTTTTATCTTTTTCATCATTATATCCAATAAATAATAGAGTGTGCGTATGTTCTTTTATTCGCTGCCATCTTTTAACGGTTTTTGACAATAATCCAAATAGTCCAAATAGTCCATACTATCAGGTAGATAATAGTGATAATATCAGGGAATCGGTTATTGCTATTTTGGCTCATAGATTTGTTTACGAACTTGCCTTTTTGATTAAAACAATCAACCCTATTGCTGCTAATGCTATGCCTCCTATAACAAGATATTTTTTATTGTTTGTTTCGGCTTTACGTGTGATAGTAAAATTTTCTTCGCCAAGTTGATAGTACAATGCTGTAAAATCAGTAATGCTCCATTCGTTTGTAACGGTTGTATTTTTCCCTTGCGCTTCTACTTTCAATTGCAGTTCGTTTGTATCGTCGTTGACCGAAACAACCGTAAATTTCATTTTTTTGTTGTTCGCAACTTGTGCCTCATAAACATCACCTACTTTTAAACTAAGCGGTTTGAGTTCTTTTATGATAGGTACTTTGTCCAACTCGTTTAATTCCACGGTTTTTGATGTTTCTTCCGCAGGAATATAACCCCTTACCTTATAAGTCATTCCATATTTCTGAGGTTTATTCACTGAAAAATACTGAGTTTTGTCGGAACTACCTGTTTTATCAATAAGATAAACCGCAGGAAGATTATAAGTGGACTTCGCCGATTTATATTTTGCTATTTTCATTGTTTTGCTTTTAATGTTTAACTTACTTGTGCTGTGCTTGTTACCCATTTGACGTTTTTGTCGTCGATTAGGTAAAGTTTCTTGTCTTTCTGACTGCCAACTAATGTGAGATTTGAGTAACTTACCTGAGATACCTTACTCTTGTTAACTTGTTCAGGTATTGAAAAAAAGTTACGTTTAAGAACGTTGCTGCTACCGCTAACAGGCTGATTAAACAAGTCAAGTTCGTTGCTGTATATGCCCATAAAATATTTCTTTGTGTCGTATTTTAGTATGGTTAGTTCACTCGGTGCTGCTTGTTTCAGATAGTTCCCCTTGCCATTGTAGACGTTGATTTTTGAAGGTGCGCTTGCGTCGGCAACAGACTGCGTAGATGATGATGTCTGCACCGTGATTGATTGTGTAGGTTGAGGTGTGGATATTTGATTGTCGGCAGATGGTTGTTGCTCCTCTTTTTTCTTGAAAAACAACCTATAAGCCAAGAATCCCAATCCGCCTGTAAAAACCGTTATCCCGATTATTTTTACTGCTGTATTCATTGTTTTTTTCTTTTTTTGTAAATATAAAATCCTACTCCACCGCCAACGAGCAACACGCCGCCGAGAATCCACAATAAATAAGATTTGTTACCCTCTTTTATTTGTTTTAAAGCCTTTTCAGGCAGCGTATATTTGTAATATTTTTTCCAAATATCAGAAATACGGTACGCCCTATCTCTAATGTCTTTTACGTAGTCGGTTTGACGAGCATAAAGCGCAGCGGCACGAAGTAGGTCGTAGTCATATTTGCCGCCTTTCTTTTTTTGCCGATTCAGTTCTGCATTAAATATTTTTGCATAATTCCTAAAATGCTTAGAACCATTCCAACAAGCATAGCACCAATGCACCAACAAACATTCGTCGTTGTCAACAATAGACCTGTCTATGCCGTATAGATTGCAAAGTTTCACATATACGTCATAAATCATCTTTGCGGCGAGCATTTTAAGGTTTTTAGCAACCTCGCCTGTCGCCTTGTATTGATAAGTCCAAGTATTTGCGGCGTTCTGTCCGTCGATAATAGCCCAAAATGCTTTACCTGCTTCGGTAGTATTAATATCGCCACCTGCCTTGCGGTCGATACCGTACATTGTTTCGCCCGAATCTTTCATAACCGCGAACTTTTTAGGCTCACGGACTTTCATATTCGGATGGTAATAACCGCCTTCAAGGTTGTCAATTACGATTTGAGTTACCGCCTCAAACTTTGTCGGCGCACGTGGTACTGTGATGTTTGCCATAACTACTTGCTTGCTTTGAATGTGAGTTTGGTGTAAGTGCCTCTTTTGCCGTTAAGGTCGTACTTGCCTGAGCGCGTGCGGAATGAGCCAAATTTAGCAATAGTTACGCACGAATCTTTGTCGCACATTACCTTTATAAATTCTAATGCTTTGTCGAGAACGCATTTAGCGGTGTTTTGTGATACTCCGCACTCTTTTGCGGCGTATGCTACCACGTGGCTTTTGTTATAGTTTGTCTTACCACGCATACCCGATATGCCTGATGACTTGCGTGTTGTTTTACGGCTTTTGCTGCGGCGACTACCGCAACCGTTGAGTTCCATCATTGATAAAAAATCGTCTTTCATTTTCGTTTGTTTTGTATGGTTAATACTATGAGCCTTTTACGGCTTTGATAATGCTTGCTCAGTGGTTATTTGTTTTTGGTTCTTTTGCTTTTTGTACCCTTTCCTTTTGAGCGTGTTTTGGGCTTTGCTTTGGTGGCGGATTTCTTTGTAAGGAAATTACCTGAAACGTAGAATTTAGGCACGAGTTTAGATGGCACGGTGATTTCAGTTTTTTTGCCTTTGCCTTTTTTTGCGTTTTTCAGACCTGAAATTTTAACCTTGCGTGCTTTGGTTGCCACAAGACGGATAGAGCCAACGTTGGGGATGTTGATGTTGGATAGTTCTTTTTTTGTTTTCGATTTAGATTTTGAATCCTTTTTGGCGTTTTCAGAATCCTTTTTGATAGTTTCCTTAATAGTGTCCCAATAGGCTGAAACAATTTCTTTTGTGGCTTTTTTTGTTGCGCCGGTCTTTTTGGCTACTGAGGAAATGATGTCGGATTTTTTGACGTTTTTGTAGCCTTTTTTTGGTGTGCCGGCAAGGGTGGCGTTTTCGGCGATTTTGTAACCTCGCTGAACCGATTTCTTGTAGGCTGCGGGGGCGTATTTCTCCATATACACCTCTATATCACTGCCTGACTTTCGTTCCCAATTCTCGTCGTATTTTACGCCGAGTTTTTTAAAAATTTCCTCAGGAAAAAGGTCTGCGGTATCTTCGTAGAAGTACTCAGTCTTTTCTCGTGAAGTTAAAGATTCAAATTTTTTCATCGTTGAGTGTGTTAAAAGTTAAACTTAAAATCACTCAACTGTCGTTTTTTTGTCGGATTACACGATGCAAATAAAAACAATTAATTTATAACAAACAAATTTTTTTACGTAAAAATCGAGGTTTTTGTTGAAAAAAATGCAAAAAAAAGACTTAGCAAATGCTAAGCCCTCTTTTTTTATCCTTCCTTGATTAATTTATTGAGTATACTTGAAAACCGATTAAACGCAGATGTGTTTTCTTGAATTACTTTTGTGAGTTCCACATTCACTGTTTTAAGGTGTTCCAAATGCTCTTGTCGCTCGGCTGTTACCTGCTTTATTGCCTCTCTGATTATCTCGATAATTTTTTTAAAAAAGTATATCAGCACGGCAAATAACACGCAGCACACAGCCACAGGGAACGCAAGATTTTGAAATATATTTACCACATCCATAGGCTCTAATGTTTTAAATATGACCAAATTTTTGTGTGTCCCTCGTAGGGCGAATCATCGTCTGCGAGCCAATTAACGGCAGCCTCAGAAACGATATTAAGCATTGCTTCGTCGCTTGGATTCTTAAACCATTTGCTGTACAGGTTGTAGTTGTCGGCGTACATCATATTGATGGTTACGTAAAAGTCGAATTGATTGTACTCTTTGGGTAAATCGTCTTTGAATCGTGAGTAGATTTTGTTAGATTGGTCGAGAGATACAAACGCACCAAATACCTTTGATTTTGTGTCTGCGCTCTCTTTGCAATAAAACATTTTTTCAACGGTGCGAATAGCGCAATCCTCGTCAAAGTGTTTCCCAAATAATTGCTCGTGAATACGCTTAATAAGACAATTAGCGTGTGTTTCGTCGCATTTCTCGTCAATGAACTTTACAACGGTATCAAGCACATCAGAGGTGCTGAAATTGTTTAATACCTTGTGTTTTTGTATGTATTCGTGTATCATAATCTTCTTAGTTTTTGTCAAGTTTTTCAAGGATTCTTTGAAAATTAGTGTTAAGTTCTGCAACCTGATTGGAAAGTTTGTCAAATTTCTCGTCGTACTCTCGTTTTTCTTTGAAAGTAATATCGTATTCTTCTAAACTCCTGTCGATTAATTCTACCTTAACTTTGGCGTTTTCGGCTTCCTTAATGGTATTTTCGCAACCTAATTTGAGGCTTTTTAATTGCGCTACAAGATGTTGGTTGTCGATAATTAGAATCGTGTTGTTTGGTGCAAAAACAACGTTTTCGGCATTCTCGTTGATGGTGTATGTAAGGCTCTGATTGTTGTAGTTTACATTCAAATCAATCACCTTGTTGGAGAATTGCTGTAAGTTGTTTTCAAATCGCGGTTGAGAAACGTTAACCACGGTTGCAGTATGAACTTTGAACTTGTTTGCGCTATTTTCGATTATGAAAAATGGCGTGTTTGCTTGTAAATCCTTGAATAACATATTTTTAAAATTTAAAAAGAGTGCAGCCTTGCGGCTACACCCTATATGGAATTTGAACTACGTGGCTTATCCTTGTGCGGTTGCGGCTGTTGTGCCTTTAGGGATTGCGTTGATGATTTCTGCGGTCTGCGCTTTTTGCGACCACTCAAAATTTTTGTCCCTAAGTGCTTGGATAGTCTGCTGGGTCTGACCGTCAACAATGCGCTGAATACCCTGCGATACTTGTGTAGAAAGGTTGTTAAAACCTGCCTGCATACCAATACCAAGGTTGTTGCCTAATTCTGTGATAGCCCTTGTTATTGCATTTGTTTGCTCGCAGATTTTAAGGCGGTCTTCGCCAAATCCCTCTAACAGAGTTGTTTTGATGCCGCAAACACCTTGATTGAAAGCGTTGATTTCACGCTCAGCGTTGAAGTCGATTTTGCCTCCGAGCATACCGAGTTGGTTTTGGGTTTGGCTGTTGCCAAAATTGAAGGCATTGATGGTGCGCTCTGCATTGAAATCTACTCTGCCACTTGTCTGACTGATAGCGTTTTGTACGCCGCAAATTGCTGTTGAAACAGCGGTGTAGTTCTGACCGAGATTCATCGCTAACTGCTGCAATGCGGCTGTGTTGCCTTGTATTGCTTGGTTCAGCAAGTCGGTGTTGCTGTTGTTGTTGATTTGTGTGCGGATAGCGTTGAGTTGGTCATCAACGTTGTTGCGGTTTGCTCCGCCCCAACCGTTTCCACCCCAACCCCACATCATCATCATAAAGATGAACCAATAGGCTTGGTTTCCGTTGATTCCGTTGTTGTTGAGCAATGCCAACATCTCAGCAGGATTGTTGCGAGAATTGTTAAGTGCGGTCATAAGCGCAGCCATATTCATTGCGCTGCCGTCCTTCTCAACTGCAATTACTTTTGTATCTTCTGCCATAATAATTGTGTTTTAAAAGTTAATGAAAATTGATTAATTGTGGGGTAAAGATACTAATCAGATTTGTCTTTATCAATAAAAAAACTATCTAATTTTTCCGTTATTACTCGCTCTGTATTCTTCTCAACGCTTGATAGAACGTATTGTACATAAGATATATATAGTTTTCTAATACCATCATTGCTTCGATTAAGATAGTTTGCTATTGCAGATGTCGGTATAGAGTAGCGATAACAACACGATACAAACAATTTACGAGCGAATGATACGGTTTCTTTGCGTGATTTTGAAACAATATCCTCCGCAGATACCTCTGTATTATCCGCAACGGTAGCGATGATTTTCTCTATATATTTCGTGTACATAGTTTCCTTTATTATCCTCCATTTTCAGCATTATTATCAGTTTGATTTTCAGGATTTGTGTTCGGATTTGCATTTTCAACAACTTTTCCAAGAAATTCAAACTGCATACTAACTATGCTTACAGCAGGTATGTATGTGTATCTGTAATTTGTTGTCGTGTGATACTCAAACTGATTAGTTTCAGTATTAAGCACTGTTTTTGTATCAAAATCTATTATTTCAGAAATCTTTACAAGTCCATTTATGACTTCTACGTCTTTCATCAGATGCCCCGAAGCGTCGATTGTAAAGGTATGTTCAGTGCCTTCTGTTGTTTTGATTTTAAACACAATGTTTTGACCAACGCCTTTTGGCGGTCTTATCCTGTTAAGTTCTGCGTTAATTAACGCTGTTATATCAGATTCTTCTACCATAATATTGTATTTTAATTATTAATTATTAATTATTGACAAATGTAAGTTATAGATTCGCCATCCGCATAACCGCTTGTGATGATTATTTGTGTCTGTGTGATTTTAATATGTTGTCCGTTTGTAACCGATACCAAAGTGCTATCAGGCTTTGGTACGTCTGATGGCAAGGTGTAAGTACCCGATGTTCCTACCGCCATTCTGAGGGTGCAAATTTTGCCATATTTTGCCAAAGTGTAGCCGCCGCTGCCGAGGCTGCTTGCCGCTCTTGTTACGCTTGGAGCACCGCTGCTTGGCATTGTAAAGATAAGAGTTTTCCCTCCTGCTGTAAGTTTGTACTTACTTCCGTGTGCTAATGTTATAGTACTTGTTCCTGTGTCAGTTGCAAGTGTTAAGTTGTGTGTATGATTTCCGGCTGCCGCAGTAGTGCCTGATGTGCCGAGTGCAAGGTCAGAGGTTCCTGCGCCAATTGCAGTCCTGAATTTATCAGGATTTAGTACCGAATAATCTGTACCCTTGAAGCCAATTTCCCCATTACCATCTTGTAACCACAACTTAGTTCCCGTAGTACCATTCGATTTTGCTATTATCTCGTTAGCATCAATTTCGAGATGTGCTTGTGTATCACTTCCACCCACGATTAATGCAGGTTTATTGTTTGCCGTTCCGCTTGCGTCTTGGGTACGTGATAAGATTAGTGAACCTGATACCGTGCCACCTGCTAAGGGCAAGTATACACCGTCATCGGTTAGGTCGGATGTCTTTTCGGGGACATTTATATTAGCAATCTTATTCGTATTATCGTTAGAAGTGAATGATACAACATCAACGCCATTACGCTGAATTAGTAGTGTTGCATTATGTACATCTCCCCATTGAACAAAACGAGAAGGTATATAATCACTTGAATATTGTACTGAACCATCTGAGTAATACGCATCTGCTGTTAGTGCTTCTCCAAATATTCCGAGTTTTGTTGATTCATAATTGCTTCCTGACGATATTAGTTGCATTACCTTTAATTGCACACCATATCCGCTACCTCCGTTCTGGACTTTAAAAATTCTATTCTTTGTAAGCGAACTCTCTCCTGTGATTGTGCAACTATGCAATATAAGGTGTATTGTGCTACTTGAAGCACTATTAATGTTTAATACAATAGCATCGCCTAATTCAAGAAAATTGTGAAATCTACAATTATCAAATATGAAATTACAAGATTTTGAAGAAGTGCCAACGATTGTAAAAAGTGGCAATGATACATTTTCATTATTCTTTAAAACCGTTGCTCCTCTGAATAATACGTTGTTAAAATTAGCAAAATTACCAAGTATAGTAATTTCATAATCAGCCACATCCCATTCGTGATAATGTCCGTAAATCATACAATTTGATAGGTCGAGAGTTTCTGAACTTGATACCGTAATATTGCTAATAAAGTGTATCCTCGTTGCTATCGTTGCAGAATTTTGAACTGCGGTTACAAATTCACTCCACGTGCTTACATTAACGTCTACGGCGAGAGAATCCTTAACGGGTTCTTTGTTTACTAAAACGATTTTGTCAGCCTCTTTTTTATAAAAGAAACCGTATTGAATGTAAGTTTGATTGCCGTTTGTGTCCTCTACGATTATACTCTGATTGTCAACACCTTGCCAATGGAATATAGAACCGATTTCTACGGCGTTGATTTCGCTTTGTTGTGTGCATTTGCGCACATACGAAAAATCTTTGATATTGAGCCGATTATTACCGTCAACTTCAAAGGTGTCGGGATTGAATAAGATATTAACGTTGTGAGCATTGTCTATTTCGGTGGCTGTACCTGAATAGTAATGCTGTATCATATTCAGGTTAAAATTTCCAAGCAATTCCCACCGATTGTTGTCTGTATAAACATACTCTTTATGTATATTTTCGCCGTTTTCAAGGAAAGGAACTAAATATATCCAACCTACTTGCGGATTAGCGATTTGGTATAAAGCCTCGTAACTTTCCACAATACCCTTTAAAAGCATTGGATTAGTCATTGCGGCAAGTTTTTCACGCTCATTTTGGTTCATTACCACACCTGCAACGTTGGTTACGTTGCCTTGCGCATCAGTTACCATAACTTTATTACCTGCATTGCTACCCTGAAAGATATTGACCTTCTTAGCGACTTCTTGATTAAGATTAGCAACATAATCGGTAATGTCGATTTCGTTGCCTTCGCTATCTTTCATCAGGATGCGAATATCGTCTTTCTCCTCGAACCCAAATTCGAGCAATGGGTTAAAAATCATTGGCATAACATTAACCTCCTATTTCTTCAAATTGGCAATACAACGTTACATCGTTACTAATTGATAATGGAAATGTTACAGCGTTGGTAAATTCGCTATCAGTGTAGCAAGCCTCAAAGGTGTTAAGACTTTCGTCTAATTTAGCCTTAACCTCGCTTTCCAATAGTGAATGACCTGAATTGCAAACTATTGTGTCCTCAGTATTCAATCCTCTACCGTCTACGTTCACGAGCGTAACGGTGTATTGAATGATAGTGAATTGTGCCGTTAAGGTGGTGTTTTCGGTGATAGTTAACGGAGATGCCGTTGGCTCTGTTGCGCCCTCAGCAAACCAACCATCAAACGAATAGTTCTCTTTTTCAGGAGTTGACAAAGTAACCGATGTACCGTAATCGTAAGTTTCGGTGGTTTCTGATTCCCCGTTTACTAACGTAAGAGTGTACTGATTAACGGTATAAAGTGCGGTAAGTGTCAAATCTTCGGTAATTTCAAATGTTGAAGAATGGATTGTAACACCATCGGCACTCCAACCTACAAAAGTGTGTCCTGCCTTTTCGGGGGTTTCGAGCGTAATAGATGTACCCTCGCGGTATGATTGCAAAGTTTGTGCGCCGTCGTTGATTTTTGTAAGAGTGTAAAGTCGTGTCCATACTGCTTGTACAAGTGTGTTAGCCGTTACCATAAAGTCAGAATCAACGATATTGCCATCAATGCTCCATCCGTCAAATTCGTAATTGGTACGTGCAAGAGTAGGCAATGAATTATAAGCAATAGTATCACCCACAAGCACTTTACGTGTAATATCCTCAGAGCCTTCGCTGCGGATAATCAAATTAATAGTTTTTGTAAACGCTACACTAAGACCTAAGTTTTCTTGTGTTTCATCTGCCGGGGCTGTAAGTGCTTCTTCGTCTTTGTAATAAAGAGTAATACCAACTACATCGATATTGTGTGCGTAATTGTTTATAATCTCAAATGTTGCAGGTTGATTTTGTACTGCTGTTTTACGGTCAGAAGTATATACAATATCACCATTTTCCCGGTATGCTAACACCTGAACATCGTAAAGCGGTGATGATATGCTGATTGTGATTTTGCCGGTGTCGCTTTCTGTCTGAATACAGTCTGAAAGTACGGGATTGTTTGTCCGACGACGAGTAACAACAATGCACATACCATTACCACGCATTAATACTTTGTTTTGGTCGGTAGTTAAGATTTCGTTACCAACGGCACAATACAAAGAGTTAAGATTTTGTTCGGTGTATTCGGCTGATTCTTCCTCTTCCTGCTGCTCTATGCCGCTCGATATTGAATCTTGCGGTGCAAGAGATGATATTTTGACAACTTGATTATTTTCGTTGTAATCAAATTCAAGGATGTACTTAGTAATGTTGCCTGAAAGGTATATTGAACGCTTGATATTTTTGGTATTGCCGCTCGGATTGCGCTCAGTTTCTGAGGCATCGCCGGTATAATATTCATATTTGATGTCATTGCCGTAATGAGATTTCCACTCGTCGATACTTGGAATATCCATTGCTTGATTAACTACCAATTTGTCAAGGTAATAAGTTTTTTTGTTGCGTGTAACCGTGTTGTCTGTCCAATTGAATTGCAACCCTGACCACAAAAAGAAAGTATCAGGGAATGTTACGGCTTTGGTTTCCCATCCTACGGAATTACCTGCTATATCGAATAATTCTTTTGTCCTTTGGTATAAAGTAATCATAATCTTAGGTTTTAAGAGAGTTTTTTAATTCGTACAAATCCTAAAAATTCCTCAATCTTGTTGCCGTTTTTGATACCTTCTTTTGGTGTGCGTGTACGGCGTACAACACCCTCACTACCATCTGAAAATTTAGAATTAGCGGATATAACGTTGACGGTTGAGCCGTCGATGTCGCTTTCACAAATTTCGGTGTGTCCGTTGTATAAAATTATACATCCGGGTTCGGGTTTTGAGATAATTTCTACATATTCGGATTTTTTTGATGCGGCATTTTTGAATAGGCTAAAAGTTGTCGCACTATGTTGTGTTGCATTAGTTTTAAAGAATTGTAGCGCATTACCCTTTGCGATATTCAATAGCACAAATCGTACAAATGCAGCGCAGTAAGCCCTACCCTTAACCCATCCTATATTTTTCATTTTCTTTTCAAAATCAGCATCCGAAAATCCAGCATTGTCGCCTACTTCCTTGATGCCAACGTATTTGTTAGCCTCTGTAAGTATCGCTTTTGCCTCAGGTGTAAGTTCTACATTCTGAACGGTAGGGGGTAATGCCTTTTTACTCAGTTTCTTTTTAAAAATAACCACACCAACAGTCATAACGCTGATGGTTGCGAGTGTTATAAGTCCTATTTTTACCGCTTTATTCATAGATTTTCCATTTAGTCAGTTTGTCAGTTTCACGGTCGTAGTTGTCGTTGACTACAAGATTAGCCTTTTTAACGACGTTGAGATAGATTTTCAGAGCCTTAACTGCAATACGTGTGTTATCATCGTATTTGCCTGTAACAGCAACCTCAGAGAATGATATGCGGAAATCACGAATAGCAATCATCTTAGTTTCTTTTTCCTTAGCGGCAGCGAGATACTTAAAAAGAGGGTCTATCAGCCTACCAAGTTCACCACTAACGCGAAATTCGTTTAGTTTTGTCTGCAATTTGCGTATTTGGTCGGATGTAAGCATTGTTACGTCGGGCTGCGGTGTTGTAGGGCGCACAGTTTCCATTTCACGGTAACTTTTAATCACCGTTTCAGGTCGCGTTTTGCCCTCTTTCTTGCGTATATAATAGGTATAAGCAAGGTATGCCGCACCTGCAATTGCTAAGACCGTTAATGCTTTGTTTTCGTTCATAAACTATTTTTTGCCGCTTTAATTCCTGTTTTAGGATTAAATAATGCTTTAAATCCTTTTTTATTCACGGTATTTTTGAGCGTTTTGGTTGCGTTTTTAGTTGCCTTGAAAGGAGTTAGAGGGTTAAGTAGTTTTTTGAATAAACCACGTCTTTTTTTCTTTTTCTTTTTTCGTCGCCCGCTCAAACTTCCAAGTGCGTTTGGTAGTCCGATTCTTGTAAGTTCTGCTTGATAGTCTGCCTTATGTTTTGCTCCGTTTGCTCCCAAAAACCACACAAGATTATGGTCTTTGCCACCATCACTCTTTTCCGCAGGTCGTGTAGCAAATGTATTGCATAGGTTTTTCCAATCTTTTTTCGTCTGCAATTTAGACAAAGTTTTCACGATTTTATCATCATCGTAATAACTCCACGGATTCCAAGAACCTGCTTTCGATTCGTCAAAGGCTGTATACAGAGTGTTCGCCATAGCGATTAAATCTGCATCATTAATTGTTGCTTCACCATCATTATCTTCTGGCTTTGTAATCGTTTCTAATTCATTCTTTTGCACTTTATTTTCCTTTGCTTTTTTTACAATTTTTACGATTGTAAAAGCCGCTAATCCTGCGCCAAGAGTTATGCCTACCACTTTAAGCACTTTCATAGCGTTAGATTGTGTAGTTGTTACCACATCGGCTGCTGCTCGTACAAGTTCAGGATTCTGTGCTGCTGATACTAATGCTGCTGACATATTAATTAATTTTTAGGGATTACACAATTATCTGCAATGGTTTCAGGTATCACCTTCCAAAATTCTAACCGATAAGGCACAAATGCACTCATATCTGCACCATAATTGCTCGTTACTATGTTAAGTTCCTCAGAGAAAAACAAATACTGCGAATATGCCGAATTAGCCAATGTGTTTTTTGAAAACGCAAAGTGGTTATCCGGCGAAATCAACTCAATTTTAGTGTGTATTTTGGTATCAACACTCTCAGATGCAAACAGATAGATATATTTGTTTAAGTCGAGAATTATATCCGGCTGATTAACATCAACGAAGATGGGGAATGATTTAAATTTGTCAATTCCACGATTCGTCATTTCTGTTACTATGTAATTTTGGATGTCTATCATTTTGCTATCGGTTTTTCAATGTAACTAATGTAAATCTTTAATCTACAAACCTTTTCGGGGTCTGTTTCGATTAACCTTAACACGTATGAAAGGTTGTTGTTCTCAGGAGTGCTGTAAACGGGCAAATTCTTTTTGTTGAAATGCTTCTTATCGTTAGCAATAAGCCTCTGATTAAGAATTTGCTCGTTGGTTTTCTCATTAAACAAAGAGAGATAGCCTGAACCATTGGTTAGATTAGCGCATACCGCAGTAATTTGGCACACGTTTGTTGGCAACACAATCGAATCCTTGCGGTCGGTATATGTGTTGTCTATCTTGACGTTGTATAAAAATAACTTTGTGCGCTCCATCGGCTATTATTGTTTGGGTTTTGTAACTGAGTAAAGGTAGATTTTAACGGTGAATCCACCTGTGGGGAAACTTGCAGAGTTAGGTGCAATGATATTGCCCTTGATAAGCGAACCATCGGCTCTTTCGTTGCAAGGAAAAACATTCTCGTAGAAAGAGTTTCCTGATTTTGCCGAAATCAAACTACAATCAAATCCGTCAGGAAGAATTTCTTCGTTGTCTATCGTCAACTGAATTGTGCTTTCGTTGATGAGTTTGTTAATATCGTCGCCGGTTTCGTTAGATGTAAGCACAATGCCAACAATGCGGTCGTTGGTTATTTGTGCCTGAGTTTCAAAGGGTATGCGCACGCCCGGAGATTGCACCTTAACGGTGATTATCTGAAATTTGAGGCGTACCTTGTTTAACTGCAAGTAGCGCACGTTAATACCGGCATTTACAGGTGTATCGCCTATTGGAAAGTTGATGTTAGCACCGGGCTGTTGTGCTGCGTTAGTGGGTTGTGGTGTAGGTGTTGCCATATTGTTATAACATTTTAATTAGTTGCAAGGGGTTCTTAGCCTCTGCGAGTTTTTTAAAGAATTGTCTGTCCTTGTTAATCCTGCCGAGTAGCGTATCGTAAGTAGATTCAGGTACATTGTCGGCAATGTTTTTTAGAATCAAGATTATTTTACGAGCATTTTCTTCGTTGCTCGCGTTGATACAAATTGATGCTTTAAATTGTGCCATATTGTTGTTTTTAGTGGTTTGATACGATATTGTATATTTTTTTCATCTCGTTGTCGCCGAGGCTGAGATATTGTATAATAGCCCCAACACATTCGATTCGGCTCTTATCAAGTGTTTTGAGATAGCGGTTTATTTCGTCGATTGTGTCTGCTGTTTCGGGATTAACAGGTTCAATATTTACAGCAGATAAGTCCGATTGCGTGGGCTGAGGTTCGGCTGTACTGTCATCGTCGGTCAATAGTCCGTCGAGTTTTTCATCAATTTTTAATTTCTTTGATAGAACGCCAAAGAATGCAGTAGAGGCGAGGCTGCCGAGCGTGAGTTTCTCAGAATAGCGTTGTTCTGTCTGTTTCAGGTCGCGTTTGAGGTCTGCTATCTCGTTGTCCTTTTTCCGCTCCAAATCCCAACGTGAATATTCCTCTTTCTTCAAGTTGTCTTTAAGGAGTTCGTTATCTCTTTTCAACTGCTTAATCTCATCTTCAAGGCTTCTTTTGTCGCCTTTGAGGTCGTTGATAGTGCCTAATGCCGTTTCTAACTGCCCTTGCTGAGCAATCTGCATTGCGGAGTTTTGGATAATACCGCCTAATCCGCCTTGGATGCCGAGCATACTTAGCGACTGACCGAATCCTGATAGGAAGTTGTTGGTATCTTCCAACGAACCAAACCCTTGTTGTGGCTTTTGTAATGCGTTCTTTTTCTTCATTTTTTTAGCATTTCGTGATAGTTCAAATTCGTTTGTGCTGATAGGCTCGGCTTCGTCGGAGCAATTGTTATACTCTCTTACGATTACGGATGTAACGTTCTTGTTGTCGCAAACTCGCTCCATAGCCTGTTTGAACCGTTCAGCACCTGTGGCTTGTCTACGGTTTTGCAGAATCGAAATCAAAGGATATTCGATGTTGCCGTTACGTGCTATAATATCGTAGTAATACTGCGTATGTGCATTGTCCTTAAAGACAAGCGTATTATAGTATTCTTCAATTTCTTTGTTAATCGCGCTCATAGTGGTTGATATTAAAAAAAAAGGTGCGGCACGGCTCTGACAGCACGACCGCACCCTTTAAATGAAAAAATTAACTTTTACGCTTTGGTTGTCTTGATACCAATAATCTCGAAGCGCATTGCAGTGTTAGCAGCAGGGTTAACAGCAAAGTCGAACTCAACTTTGATGGTACGCTGCGGATAGAACATTTTTGGTGTCGGGAGAATGTACTCGCCGTCGCTGAGGTCGGTGCGGTTGTCGTGCGAGAACACGCTTGCAGCCGATTTGTCGATGTAGGTGGTGGATTCTTGTCCCATAAACCATTCGCCGTTGATAACAGCAGGAGCGGGTTTCTGCCAAGTTGCGCCTTTGAGGTCTGCCTCTGTTACACCTGCAAGACCGTTAGAGGTCAAGCAGCGTACACGAGTTGCGAGGAAGTAGTCCTCAGCGGGCATACGACCCTGAACAACATTGGTGATACCGATTGTGGTTGTGTCGCCTGATTTGAACAGGTCGGCGTGATTAACTGCGCTGATGTCCTTTACAGCGTAGTAGATAAAAGGAACTAACTGCCACTGACCTGATTTGAGTTTCTGCTGAGCGTCCGCAGGGAGCAAGCCTAAACGCTGCTCAAACAGAGCCTTTTCGCTCAGGTTGGTAGTTTCACGCGAGATGTTGCGCGAGCCGTTGTTTTTGATTGCGCTTGCTACTTTTTTCTTAGCAGCGCGTTTTGCTTTTTCAGGCGCACCAAGTCCGTCGATACCCTCCATCAAGCCCAAAAGAGCATCGTCAGAGAGAGGAGAAAGGTCTACGGTGTTGCCGTTGATAAGTGCGTTGGCGACTGCACCCATTGAGTTGCCGAGG
>JAGCYI010000248.1 GCA_017960885.1 Bacteroidales bacterium | reverse complement strand
TAAAACCACGTTGGCAAAAATAACGGGCGAATTGTTTTCAGAGAAAACGCCGCCCGTTATGGTTTGGGCAAAAATGTCTGCGCTAAAAAGCGTCGATGCTATAATAATAAGTGTTAATGCAATGTTTTTCATTTGGTTATGCGTTTAGAATTATTTTTCGGCAAAGATATGGCGGTGTTTTTTGTGCTGCAATAGCCGTTGCACCTGCTTTGTTTGTAACTATCATAATTTAAGTGTGTTGCATCGTTGCAGCGGAGAAATGTGCAACGCTAGTGCGGTATGCTGATAATAATAATTACCTTTGCCTTCGTAAAAATGTAACGATGAGAACAGTCTTTATAATAGCGATGATGCTGCTTTTGGCGGCGTGTGGCGGAGAGCAACAGCCCAATCAAGAATTGGCTGCGGCTTACCAACTGCTCCGCTCTGGCGAACTAAACGCGGCAAAACTCCTTGCCGAAAAGGCGGAGCGCAAGACCGATGCCGACCAAGCGTTGTATAATATAGTGCGTGGCGCAGTGGCGGCGGCAACTTTGGAACGTCCCGAATTCGACAGTCTCGCAATTGAACAAAGCATCTACTTTTTTAAGAGTGACGATGAAAAACTCGCTTGGGCTCACTTGGTTATGGGCGAACTGTTTTATATTCTCGGTTACAACGACGAGGCGGCTATTGAGTTTCGCACCGCCGAACTCCTGTCGGAAGGTACAGATTGTAACGAATTGAAATTCTGTGTCTACAACAAATTAGCCTCTTTTAATATTAATAGTTACAATTGGGAAAACTATGATGATTTTGCCGAAAAGATGAAACAGTATGCTGTAAGCAATTTCGACAAAGCGCAATACTGTTATTTAAAATGTATTGGTTTCCGACTAGGGAAAACCGAAATCGATAGTGCCAAATTTTATGCAAAAAAGGCGGTAGAATATATTGAGAACGAGCCTCACTATTATGCCAACATATATTTTTATTACGAATATGCCGAATTGATTTGCGATGAAGATGATGTTTTGGCTGAGCAACTTGTGCTTAAATCTTTTGAAACGGATGAATTTCGTCAAGCATACTCGCTCTTGGGACGCATTTACCTAAAACGTGGCAACGAGGAAAAAGCCAAAATGTATTTCGACAAGTCGTCGGAAGGTAGTTATTGGGTTGAAAACGAAGACCGCAACAATCGTTATCTTCACGAATATTATGCTGCAAAGAGCGATTACCGTTTGGCATACGATTATGCGCTGAAAATGGCGTGCGCCAAAGATTCTTTGTTAGATTATTTGCGTTACGACACTACCAAAGTTACCCAAGTAAAATTTGCCGATGAAATTGAAAAACTGCAACTTGAATCGTCGTTGCAGCAAAAAATATTCTTAACAGTTTTGATAGCGGCGGTGCTGTTGGCAGTGTTGGTGTCGGTATTGTACTATCAAAAGTCGAAACTTGCCGACCGTGCTCGCAAGATTGCCGAAACACAACAGACTATCAATTCTTACAATCAGAAAATCAGTGAATTGCAACAGTCAAATTCGCAAACCGACCAAACAGATATTTCTTTCCTACGTCAGAAAGTGAGCGCCTTGGAGTCAAAATTTTCCGACATCTACACCAACGGTAAAAATCTATATGGTCACGTGCTTGCCGACGGTAGGTTAGGACGTTGGACCAAAGACGATTACCGCAATTTTATCGACTATTATCAGAGTATCGACTTCTTGTTTGTATACGGATTTGAAACCGATTACATAACCCTATCCGACCGTCAGAAGGTTTTTCTAATACTCTGTCACATAGGCAAAACCAAGGAACAGATAATGCAGATAATGACCTTGGAGGAATCGTCTTTCAGATCAATGAAATCGAGGATTGAGAAGATGCGAAAAGGGTAGGGGCTACATCCTCTCTTTTTCATCGTTGCCTGCGCCGGTGCCTTTGTATTTGCTTTTGGAGGGGTTGAGTTTATAACGTATTGAAAATTCTACTTTTCTGGTGTCGTATAGTTTTTCAATAGTGCATTTTCTAATATTGCCGTACATATTAAAATAGTGATTTTCGGTCTTGAATACATCATCACACATAAACGAAAAAGTCCAGTTACCCAGAGTTTTAGATATTTCAAAGTTGCAAGTAAAACTATCGTCAAACCATCCGAGTTCGTCATCGCCTGAGGTAGAATAATTAAAACCGATGTTCATAGTGGTTTGCCAAGGGAGTTCAAAAAGATTATCGAGACGGAAATCACCGTAGGGATTGTTGAACGACTTTTTTTCGCCACAAAATACAATCGACATATCCTGACGGGACAGTGAGGCTGTAAAATTTGGACGGTAAAAACCAAATGTAGGATTATAGTTGAGCAAAAATTGGAAACTATTGAACTTGTTGTAATTATCCGGTTTGATGAGCGACACTTGCGAATTGCTGCCGTAATCGATATATGAGTCGTAGATGTAATCATAATTTATAAAGAAATCAGCCATAAAAGTTAAATCTTTATATATTACATTTAGACAGAAATCATCAAAATAGGTTGGTTTCAAAAGAGGATTACCTGTTTCGTATGAATATCGGTTTATAAATCCGATATTATTGCTAAGTTGTTCGTAATAAGGTCGTTGTATACTTCTATCGTAACTTAGCGAAAGGTCTGATTTTCCAAAACTAAAATCAAACGAAACCGATGGAAACAGATTATGATAGTGTTTGCAACATTCTTCACGCTTGATTTCATATTCATAATAATCGCTTTTAACATTTTCGTATCTTAATCCGAGAGTAAAACTCCAACTATCAAAATCTTGATTAAACTCGCTGTAAATGGCTGAATTATTTTCTTTTACACGACAATCAGAATTATTGTCGGGCTTTTGTAAATATTCGCAGATACCTTTGCGGTCAACAAAACTATGTTCGGTGCCTATAGTTATCCCGCCATTTAAAATATCTTTATAAAGTTCTGCTTTAAAAGCATATAGCGATGCATCTTCTTCTTCGTTGCAGTCCCAATCAATAGTTTCACCAGCATCGGATATTTCGTTGATTTTATGATTATAATCCGAAAAATTGAGCATTGCATCAAAATCTACTTCGTAATCTAATGATAGCAAACTGCCTGAATTATAAATGTTTATTGAATGATAGCCTGTTTGTTTGCTGCCATTTTCATTAGAAATAAGATTATCTGATAAAGTGCCGTCTTGACGTAAATTAGTAATTGTGTTTGATTCTCTATCATTATTATGCAGTTTATTAGAATATTCAAACCCCAATGAGTTACCCGATTTGAAACTATAATTAGTACCAATTTTTGAAGAAAACGGTTTTCGATAAAAATAATCGTCAAGCACAGTATACATATTATAATATGAACTTAAAAAAGTTTCATCGGTGGAATGGACATTTTCTTTGTGTTTGTTTTTGGAATATCCCACTGAAGCAAACACATCGAGATTTTTATGACGATAGTTAAGTTTCAGATTATCTGTATAATATGGTCTGTATTGATAACCCACTGACAATTTGTTATCAATAGAAAAGCCCTCGCCGGTGGGCGTTAGAGTATTTATTTTGATTACCGCCTTCTCCTCAGAATCGTATTTGGCACCGGGATCAGTAATCAACTCTATATTTTTAATATTGTCGGGCGAAAGTTGATAAACCTCCGATAAGTCTCTTATTTTTCGATTGTTGATATAAACAAGCGGTTCGCCTTTGCCAAGCACCTTTATAGTTTCACCATGAGAAACAACACCGGGAACAATATTTAAAATATGCTTAATATCAGAAAGTTTTGCAATTGGCGAACCGCTCACATTGGTTACCAACGCATCGCCTTTTATTTGTATTTTTTTGCGTTCGGCAACTATGCTGACTTCGTCTAACTCCAAATCTGCATTTTTTAAAATGATTTTTGTTAAATTTGTATTGATACTCAGTGTTTTAGTCTCATAACCAAGACACGAAACAATTATATATTTTGTATTCTCATTTTTATCAACCGAAAATAATCCGTTTTGGTCAGTAATTGTGCCGTCGATAAAAATTGAATCAGCCGACATCAAAACAATATTTGCAAAAGAAACGGGCGAAAGGTCTTCGTTGAAAACTCCGCCCGTGATTGTTTGGGCAAAAGCGGTGGTGTTAAATGTTGCCACCAAAATTATTGTGATTAAAAAGTTTTTCATATCGGTAATGGTTTAAAAAGTTTTGTGATGCAAAATTACTGTGGCCATTTCCCTATTGCAATAGGCGTTGCAATTGTTGAAATAATAACAAACTGATAATTACCATGTTGCAATATTGCAACGGTTGATTTTGCAACTATGAAAAACACATGGTTCTATTGCACCACCCGAAAAAAAGACCTATTTTTGTGGCAGAAATAAATGGAACAATGAAATTCTTTAAACTCTTGATATGGTTTTTGATATTGTTGGCAGCCTGCGGCAAACCTCCGCAACCAAACCAAGATTTGCAAACGGCTTTTGAGTGTATTAAAAAAGGTGATTTTAATACGGCTAAAACGCTTGCCGAAAATGCACCGCGCCAAACAACCGCTGACAGTGCAATGTATTGCATAGTGCGATGGGCAAAGATTGCAGCCGATTCGGAGTGGTACGACGACAGCACCGGAATTGAAAAATGTATCACCCTTTTTGACAGCGATGATGAAAAATCGGCGTGGGCACACTTGTTAAAAGGTACTTATTTGTACATTTATAATTATATTGATTTAGCGATAATAGAAACCCGAACCGCCGAAAAACTTGCCGAAAATATTGATTGTGACGAATTGAAGTTTTTGATATACAATCAGTTGGCATCACTAAATGTTGATTCTCAAAATTCAGATTTTTACGACGAGGTAATTGAAAAATTAAATAAATATGCCGTAACTGATTACAATAAAGCGGAATATTATAGTTGGAAATGTTTTGGTTATCAACTTAATAAACTTGGTTTAGACAGCGCAAAGTACTATGGCAAAAAGGCGTTGGATTTTGCAGAAAACGCCACCATAAAAACTTGGAATATGTTTTTCTATTATTATCATTATGCCTCAATTATTTGTGATGAAGACAATTACGCTGCCGAAAACTATCTCAAAAAGGCAATGGCGATTGATTCGTTGCAACGTGGTTTTATGCTTTTGGGCAAAATTTATCTTATGCGCGGCGACTTAAATACTGCAAATGAATATTTTACAAAGGCAAGTGAATCGAATCGGGGTATTGAATTTGAGGGCTACATCAACCAATGGAAACATGAGTTTTACGCCGGGAAAAGAGATTATGAAACAGCATACCATTATGCCTTGCAATATATCAACAATCAAAGGTCAGTTATCAACCGTTTAGAAAAAAGCGACATTAAACCTATTCAAGTCAAATTTGAGGGCGAAATCGAAAACCTCAAACTTAAATCTGCATTTGAGAAAAAGATTTTTATGATTATTTTGATAGCGGCTATAGTGTTGGCGGTGTTGGTTTCGGCATTGTATTATCAAAAGTCGAAACTATCAGAGCGTGCACGCAAAATATCCGAGGCTCAACAAACTATCAATAGTTACAATCAGAAAATCAGCGCATTGCAACAGTCAAATTCACAAACCGACCAAACCGAAATTTCATTCTTGCGTCAGAAGGTGAGCGCCTTGGAGTCCAAATTTTCGGATATTTATGTGCGAGGCAAAGAACTTTTTAGTCAGATACTTGCCGACAAAAAAATAGGACGTTGGAGCAAAGACGATTACCAATATTTTATTGAATATTACCAAACTCTCGACTTTTTGTTTGTATATTCGTTTGAAACCGATTATATACGTCTCACCGACCGTCAAAAGGTGTTTCTCATACTCCAACATATCCCTAAAACCAAAGAACAGATTATGCAGATAATGACTATTGAAGAATCAAGTTTTAGATCAACAAAGTCAAGGATAGATGGGATGCGTAAGTAGGGGAGACAACCGCCCTACTTATGTGTAAAGACGATAATAGCCGCAATTATCAATGCAATAGTGATTATCACAGTACCCCATTGCAAAAAGAATGATGGTTTTCTCCCAATCACCTGACGTATTTTTTCACTGCGTAATTCGATGTTTTCCATTGAGTTTTTATATTAACATTATCCACCTAACTCCAATTGGTTTTTTACTAAATTGTAATACAGACCTTTTTGAGCGGTGAGAGATTCGTGGTTGCCGGTTTCTGCTATTTTGCCGTCGGAAACAACGATGATTTTGTCGGCATTCTTAACCGTGCTTAAGCGGTGTGCTGCCACTATCACGGTTTTGTTTTTGTAAAATTTTGATAGATTTTCCACAATTTTTTTCTCGTTTTCGGCATCGAGAGCGTTTGTGGCTTCGTCGAGAAAGATAAAGTCAGGGTTTTTGTATACTGCTCGTGCTATTAGTATACGCTGTTTTTGTCCTTGCGACAATCCAATGCCGTCGGCACCTATTTGTGTGTTGAATTTCAACGGCAACGACATAATAAAATCAAAAATGCAGGCGGTTTCAGCGGCTTGAACCAAACGGGCACGGTCAATTTCGCCGTCACCGACTGCTATATTACGGGCAATTGTTTCAGAAAAAATTACTCCTTCTTGCATTACCACACCGCACTTTTTGCGCCAAAAGTCGAGATTGATATTGTCGAGGTTTGAACCGTTTACAGTGATTTCGCCCTGCGTAGGAGGGTAGTAACCGAGCATAAGTTTTATTAGTGTGGTTTTGCCACTTCCTGATGCTCCCACAATGGCGGTCTGTTTGCCGCGTGGAAACGTTATGTTGATATTTTCTAATGTGTTTTTGAGGCGATGGATGTTGTATTTAAAGTTTAAGTTTTTGATTTCTATTCCATTTCCGTTTTCGGGTATCTTGGTAATGGATTTCTCATAGTTTTCGTCGGTTTTTTCATGGATTTCGTTGATGCGTTCAAGACTGATTTTGACATCTTGTACGCTATAAAAAAAGTCCATAAGTTGTTCCACAGGAGAGTTTAACTGCCCCATTATGTACTGCACAGCCATCATCATACCAAGGGTCATTCCGCCTGATATTACCGATGTGGCTGCAACGATTGTAATTATGATGTTTTTGGTTTGATTGATAAAGATACCGCCCGCCTCTTGCAACTGTTGGAGTTTCAATGATTTTGATTTGATTTCATATATTTCTGACTGAGTGTCTTCCCATTCGTACCGGCGACGGAGACCGCAGTTTTGAAGTTTTATTTCGGGTACGGATGTGATAAACTGATAGGTCTTGTTGTTGGCATCGGCTTGCTTTTCAAAAGTGAGATAATCCAACACCTTGCGGCGTTTGAGAAAAAGCACAGTCCAAAGAGCGTAAAGAAGGCTTCCGACAATGAAAATCAAAAACACATTTATATTGTAGTAGAACAATACACCGCCGAAAATTACAAAACTCAGCAAAGAGAAGGCGGCGTTTAACGATTTGCCTGTCAAAAAGTTTTCTACCCTTTCGTGGTCTTCGATACGCTGCATTATGTCTCCGGTCTGTTTAACGTCGAAAAAACGCATCGGCAACCGCAAAAGTTTTATGAAAAAATCACTGATTAGCGATATGTTTATTCCCATACTGATATGCAGGAGCAACCGTCGGCGGATAAAGTCGATGGCTGTGGCACTTATTATCAAAACCAACTGACCCGCGAGTATCAGCCAAATTAAATTAATATCCTTGTTTTCGATACCTTGGTCAACAACTGCCTGCATCAGAAAAGGCAGGGCGAGTTGAATGACACAGCCTACTATCAATCCAAGAAAAACCTGTGAAAACAACAGCCGATATTGTTTTAAGTATCCGAAAAGGAATGAAAACGAGCGTTTTTCTCCATTGTTTTCATTGCCGTTGTTTGTTTGATAAAACTGTGGTGTAGGTGTAACGAACATTGCCACACCCTTATCTTCGCTGTTTGATGTGGTAGAAATCCAACTGTCTTTAAACTTGTCTTCGGAGTAATTTATAACACCAACTCCTGGGTCGAAGACACGGTATTTGCCACCACGCGTTATTTTGTCTAAGACTACGTAGTGGTTTTGGTTCCAATGAAGTACGGCGGGCAGCGGTGCTGATTTCAGCCCTTTGAGATTAGAACGACCGCATACTGCGTGTAGACCGAGTTTTTCGGCAGTTTGCGCCAAACCCAATAGGCTCATTCCTTCGGAATCGGCCTGGGCAAACTGTTCCAAATATTCTATGGAATAGTTTCGCCCGTAGTGACCGAAAACCATTGAAAGACAGGCAATGCCGCATTGCATTGCATCGTGTTGGAGAGTGAGGTGCATTACATTCTATCTTTTTCGTCGTTGCCTGCTCCGGTGCCGAGGTATTTGGATTTGGCGGGGTTGAAACGGTAGTTAAATGTCAATGACACAAACCTTGTTTCAGTAAGATCATTTTGGTAAATATAGATATCCTCGTTGTAGAAGTTAAGTTTCTGACCTGCTTTGTTGAAAATGTCTTCTACTTCCAATTTTACATCAAATGTGTTGTTGAAAAATGATTTTTTGATGCTAAAATCAGCCTGATAAACAGGTTTTGCTTCAACGTTTTCGTAGTTGCCTTTGCCCATATAGTCAAAATCAAAACTAATAACTAAGTCTTTTGGCAATTCAAAATTGTTGTAGAATTGTATAATAGGAAGAGGATTGTCCATTTTTTTCGTTTGTCCGCAGTAGTTAATTTTCAAATCTTGGCCTAAAATACCTGCATTGAAAGTTGCAGACCATATTCCTGTTGATGGTTGGCATCCAATAATCGCCTGATAACTATTGTATTTGTCAAAGTTTTCAAATGTTATCAGCCTAATTTTAGGATCATTGTCGTAAATCTTTGAATAGTTGAGAACTGGATTCTTAATTATAGAATAAGTTCCTTGTATATATACGAACTGATAAACAGCCTGAAATTCAAAATCATTTGATTTTGACGGTTTTAGCATTGGATTGCCACTGCTGAGAGAGTAACGGTCGTTGTAACTAACGTTGCTACTAAGTTGATAATACGCGGGGCGTTGAGTTCTTCCACTGTAACTCAGCGACACATCAACATCTCCCAACGGTGCAGAAAACGAAAACGACGGAAAAAATTCATCGTATGGTTTTGATGCGGATTTTTCTCCGAATACATAATAGTCGAAATTGATATGCTCGTAGCGCAAACCTGCCGTTATTTCTATGCTTTCGTTGATATCAATTGAGTATTCTGCAAATATAGCGTTGTTGTTTTCAGTTACCTTTATGTCGCTGTCGGCGATATATCCTTCTTCGTTTCGGTATCTCTCTTTTGAAAATGAGTTGGTGTATTCGTTGCCTAAGTCGATGTTTCCTCCCAAGACGGGATAACTGAGGATAAGTTTTTCTGCAATTAACCGTCTGTTGCTTGTAGAAAGCGAGTTTACACTGCGCAAACCGAATGTTTTTCCGTTTTCCATCCCCGAAGAGTTATCATCTTTTTTTGATTCCATATAATCAATGTTGAAATCAATTCCGAGGTTACCCGCTTCGCCGTTGTAGTAAAAGTTTGCAGAGTGTTTTGGATTTGTCTTACCTTTATCTATGCTGGTTAATTTGGTTAAATCGTAAGGATTATTGTTAGTAAGTACTTCTGAGTCTGTGAACGAATAATCTTTTGAATCGTCGGCATCATATTGGTAAAATGCGCCCATAGAGTGGCTTTCGTTAATCTGATAGTTGAAACCACCTTTTGCCATCAATGAGTAATCCTTTGTGTAAGAATTGTCATTGTGTGTGTTAAAATTCCAAATTGACTCGCTGAAAGTAGTCTGACTATATTCACAACCTGATTTATATTTTAAATTGCTGAATGCGAGGTTTGTGAATATATCTAATTTGTTTTTTCGGTAATTTAGGTTTAATTGGTTTTCAGAAGAGTAGTATTCTCCTATTTGATTTTTATTTTTGATATCGAACGAGAATCCATCCCCTACACTGTCAATTGTTGTAATTATAATCACTGCGTTTGCCTCCGCAGAGTATTTTGCACCTGGATTGCGGATAACTTGCACATTTTTAATGTTTTCGGAGTTTAGTTGCGACAATTCCTCCTTGCTTTGAATTTTTCTATGATTGATGTAAATATCGGGTGTTCCGCGTCCAAACACCTCTATGTCACCACTTTTTTTTATAACGCCCGGCATTTTGGCTAATACATCTTCTGCGCTACCCTCTTTTGATAATAAAGTGTTTTCAACAGTTGTAACCATAGCACCGTTTTTAATCTGCGTTAGTTGCCGGCGACCTGTTACCACTATTTCTGAGAGGCTTATGTCGCTTTCGTCCAACACGACGGTGATTTTCTTTCCGTTTTCGGTTATTTTTTGCGAATAATCTGAATAACCGATGCAAGTGATTTTGATAGTATTTGCATTATGAGTGTCGGAGAATTCAAATTTTCCGTTTTCATCGGTGATAGTTCCTGTAACAATCAGAGAGTCATTTTGCAAGAGTATGACATTGGCAAAAGGTATGCAATCTCCTTTTTTGTCAGTTACAGAGCCCGAAATTTGTGCGAAAGATGATGCACATAAAAGTGTCATTAACGCTAATGTGGTGACGATGATTTTCATAGTGCTATTATTATTAAGAGGTGAGGCAAGGGAAAAAACTTGCCTCACCGTAGTGTCGGATTTTTGTCAAAAATTAATTTTATCCTTTAATTTTGATTTTGATTTTAACTTTTACAACGGGCTGATTGCCGCCTTGAATTTTGGTTAGTTCTTCTGCATTCATAGGTTCAAAACCGTTGATTTCTTTGATGTTTTTGTTCTGTTTCATTGTTTTTAAATTTAAAAATGTAAATAACTATGGTTTCTCGCTTGGCCTTCGCGTTCCGCCGGTTGATTGTAGGTTTAATATATTAAACTGGATTTGCTTTTTTATTGGTCACACTTTAATATATAATAAAGTGCGGAGTTTTGTCATCTTGCTTCGTCTATTATTACAAACGGAGCGGGTTGTTGTGGCTCTGGTTTATTGATTTTTTTACCTAAAATGCCGCGTAACCAATCGTCTATTGGAATAGGGCATATCATTGTTAATGAAACCATCATTGTGATGGATAATACAATTTTAATTATCTTGCTTTTCATTTCCTTATTATGTTTTTGTTTGTTTGTCTGTTGCAAATGTAGATTGGCGAAACCCAAATTCCAAATTTTTAGCGTTGCATTTGACTTTTAGGTGCTGCAATGTAAGTGTTTGATTCATATTACATAATGTCCATTTTTGCCTGTTTCGGGCGTGAAATTGCAGCATTTGGCGATTCTTTGCAGCAGATTAATTGTTTTAAAATCATATTGTTAAGTTATTTTTGCGCTGCAAAGAAATTACCATTTTCAGTTGAATGGAGTATGTTTTATCTAATTTTAGTAAAATATACGTTCCTTTTTCTGCTCACTTTTGAGGTCTTTGCAGCGGTATAATTTACCATTTTTTGAAAAATGACGTCAATTTTCGTTTCTCTTGGGATTATTTGCGGTGATTGATTATTTTTTTTATCTTTGCCAACGATAACGTCAATTATATGAAACGGTTTGTTTGTTTATATATTAGTATTATATGTTTTGTCTTGTCCGTATTATGCGGTTGCGGCAATTCTAATGAAACAAAATCTGAGTCGTATTTGCGTCTCGAAACTGTTGATTCGCTCTTGACTGCCAATCAGGATAGTTTGGCTACTGTTATTTTTGATAGCATTGCTCAACCTACTGATTCTTCATTTGATTTGGCTTATTATACTTTTCTCTCCGTGAGGATGCGCAGTCGGCATAATGAGACTGTTGCACCTAATGAACTTGATTATCCTATTAGCGTATTTTCGGAATATTGTGATACATTAAAACTATGCTATTCATACAACTATAAGGCCGCTGCTATGCTCAATAGCGGTTGTAAAGACAGCGCCCGGTTTTATAACGACAAGGCAGAGGCTCTTTTGTGTGGCGTTGATGACTATATATTAAGGTGTAATATATATATTCTTGGTTATCAAATTGGTATTTTTTTTTACGATGGCAGTTTCTGCATCCATTATGCTCTCAAAGCGTTGGAACTCGCTGAGTCGCATAATGATAAACCGCGCATAGCACATTCGTCGCATATTCTGGCGGTTTGCTACAACGAACAGGATAACCTTGACGAGGCAGACAAGTATTTGAACAAGTGCGTGACTTTTATAGATTGGTTTGAACCGAAAGGGAAGGCTGCCATTTATTCGCTACTTGGTTCTATTGCTGAAAAGAAAGATCAATTGTTGCTTGCTGAACAATATTATTTGAAGTCTGTTTCTATTTTCGATTATTCCGCCGCTTACAAAAACCTTGCGAAACTCTATCTTTCGCAGGATAGAATAAGGGAGTTTGAGCGTTATTATCTATATGCCTATACCCCTACGGCTTATACTACCAATGCGGAACTTATGCTGATGTACGCAGAAGCGTTGAAGGGAAAGGGGGATTTTGTAAAGGCTGCGGATGTGTATGCCGACCTTGTGTTGCAAAAAGATTCTCTTATTGCTGAGATGGAGTATAAGGAGAAGGAAAGCAAGTCAGAAAATCCTACAATGCAAACATTTGAGAGTGTGCCTGATTCAAATACCAATTATATTCCGTATGTATTGTTGGCTGTGGTTGCTTTGTCGTTGACGTGTTTTGCGTGGTTTTACAGCCGACATCAAAAAATCAAAAATATAGCCTTGATGTCTGATATTTCAAAACGTGATGCAGAAGTAGGGCGGTTGCAAGATGAAATATCGTTGCTTCAATCTAAGATTGGTGATTTTCAGCATATTATTGATGATAAGAGGCAGAATTTTGAAAAGTTGTATTTTGTAGGTCAGAGCCTTTATAATGATATATGCAATAGACAGTGCATAAGGAATTGGACAATAGATGATGAAAAGAAGTTTGTAAATTATTATACATTACTTGATTATGAATATGTGAAAGAAATTGACAATCAATATAATAATCTTTCGGATCATTACAAAGTGATTCTTATTATTGAAAAGATGATAGAAGACAAAAACCGCCGCCTTGAAGTTTTAGGTATGGCGGCAAGTTCGTATCGTAGTGCAAAGTCGAGGATTGAAGGGATGAGGAAGTAGGGGAGATATTACTCAAACACCATATACTTTATCACCTTCTTTGTTTCAAAAAACTCCTCCTCAAACACATCGGGGATATTGTACAGCGTGATGTGCTTGCGGAAGGGGGCGATTTCTTCGTCAAAGTCGCCGCCTTTGAGGTAGACTATTGATGCGGTGGGCGATTTTTCTAATGCCTTGCGGGTTTGTTTTACAAAGTTAGGGAAGGCTGTAACGGCGCGGCTCACTATGGTGTCGAATTTGTCTTTGAGGTCGTTGCTGTTGATTTTGTGGGCGGTGGCGTTTTTAAGACCGATTTTTTCTATAACATCCTCTACCACAGTGATTTTTTTACCTATGGAGTCGATAAGGGTAAAGCGTTTTTCGGGATACATAATCGCAAGGGGTATTCCGGGGAAACCTCCGCCTGTGCCCACGTCGAGGATATTTTGGCTTTGGTCTATAAGGTTAAATTTGGCTATGGCGAGCGAATGTAGAATGTGTCGCGTGTAGAGGCTGTCGATGTCGTTGCGCGAAATCACATTTATTTTGTCGTTCCATTCGGGATATAGAGTGCCAAGTGCGGCAAATTGCTCTTTTTGCGTTTCGGTAAGGTTAGGAAAATATTTTAGCACTATGGCGTTGTCCATCTTAAATGCGGTCTTTGTTTAGATTGATGTCTTTAACAATGCTGAGCAATAGTTCGCGGCTGCGGAAAAGTCGTGCTTTTACAGTGCCGAGCGGGAGGTCGAGTTTTTCGGCAATTTCGGTGTACGACATTTCATCAAAATATCGCATTTCGGTGATAATGCGGTAATCGTCGTGAAGTTGCTTAACTACTTGACGCATAAGTTTTTCTTTCTGCTCTTTCATC
>JAGCYI010000247.1 GCA_017960885.1 Bacteroidales bacterium | reverse complement strand
GAAACGTGGTGATGCTTATCAAAAAAGCCCTCGTTCACTTTAAAAATCAGGAGAACTAACTATGGAATTTAAAGACTTGTTTTATTACCCCTTTATATTAGGCGCAATTTACCTCTTTGCCGTGGTTATCTGGCGGTTTACCAAGTGGTTTTTGGGACTTAGCAAAATCGACAAAATCCGTGTGCGCATAGGATTGTTTTCTAAAAAGACCCTCAAATCTATTTGGGAAAGCATTCGCGAAGGATTGTTGCACCGTAACGTGTTCCGCAACAACAAGTTGCTCGGATATATGCACATGTCGTTGGCGTTTGGATGGTTTTTGCTCATTGTGGTAGGCCATTTTGAGGCATCGAGTTACCACGGGTCAATGTTTTTCCCGTTTCAGCACTCGGTATTTTTCCGCTATTATGTAACTGATAATGTGGATTTTCCGGGGCACGTTTTCTTTTCCTACGCAATGGAAATACTCCTATTCTTTGTGCTCAGCGGCGTAATGCTGGCTTATTTCAAACGTTTCCGCAGTAAGGCTTTTGGTATGAAACGCACCACACGTATGCGCTACGGCGACCGCATTGGTCTCACCGCCCTTTGGTTGATTTTCCCGATGCGTTTCCTTTGCGAAACATTTACCGCAGGCGTTTATCACAACGGAAGTCCCATTTTCAACAATATAGGCGAGGCATTTGCTTCGTTGGGAAATCTTGAACCTTGGCTCAATCCGCTGTGGCTCACTTATTCAATTGTGCTCGGAGTGTTTTTTGTGGCGTTGCCTTACACAAGGTATATGCACATTCCTGCCGAAATCAACTTGATTTTCCTTCGCAATTGGGGCGTAACGCTCAAAGAACGCCGCGTAAACACTTTTACATTGGCTCAGGTTTACAGTTGTTCGCGCTGCGGTATCTGTATTGATGCTTGTCAGTTGAATCTTGCCGGAATCAAAAACTCGCAATCGGTTTACGTGCTCAAAAATATCCGCAACAAAAACCTCACCGACGAAGTGCTTTTCAACTGCCTGATCTGCGGCAAATGTCAAGAGGCGTGTCCCGTAGGTATCGACGTAAACAAACTGCGTATTACTCAGCGTATTGAAACCACTCGTCAATACAATTCAAGTTACGACTACCTCAAAACCTCTGAGGCTAAAAAAACCGACATTGTATACTTTGCCGGCTGTATGACTCACCTCACACCCGCCATCAAAAAGTCTATGCTTCAAATACTTGACGCCGCCGGAGAAAACTATTGGTTTATGGACGAACACAAAGCCCCGTGCTGCGGACGTCCGCTTATGACCGCCGGACAGTTCGACGCCGCCCAAAAACTTATCGACACCAACACCAAGATGATTTTGGATTCGGGTGCAAAAAAACTGCTCGTTACCTGTCCTATATGTTACAAGGTGTTTAAAGAAGACTACACATTGCCCAACGTTGAGGTTGTACACCATTCAGAATATATTCTCGACCTTGTTAAGCAAGGCAAAATCACGCTCAAAGCCTCCGACAAGAAGGTGGTTTATCACGACCCCTGCGAACTTGGACGTGGCAGCGGCATCTACGCTCAACCCCGCGAACTTCTGTCGCAGAGCGTAACCGTAAAACCCATTGCCCACGAACGCGAAAAGGCTCTTTGCTGTGGCGGTTCGCTTTCAAACCTCAAAATCTCTATGGACGAGCGTAGCATTCTCTCCGCCCAAGTGATGAACGAGTTTGCATCATACAACCCCGACTACGTGGTAACCTCCTGCCCCCTCTGCAAAAAGACATTTGCAAAAACGGACATCTTGCCTGTAAAAGATTTAGCAGAAGTGGTGGTGGAGAATATGGAGAAATAAACATTGGGATGTAGGGCTCGGATGGTCGGAGGAGTTGTTGTAAAATCAATTGGTATTACCTCTGTACAGAGATTTGAAATCTTTGAAAAGCATATTTTGTAAAATGTGTTGTTGGTCAAAATAATAAAACGACGGTGTTCCTAATATCGGGTAGAATGTTTGAAAATCATCATATTCATCCTGAAAATAAGAAACATAAATAAAACGTCCGTCATACTTGGATATTTGTTGTTTTAAATCTTCAACATTTTTGCTTTTTATGAAAATCACTATTTCAAGTTTGTTTCTGTCGGTTTTATCATACAGTTTCAACAACTCTTTACGACCGCCCGCGCCCATACAATCCATGCCGTCATAAACCAAAAGAAGATTTTTCCCTTCGGTAATTGACCAATCAAAAACCTGATTGTCAGACGTATACACGGTAAACGTTTTAAGTTTTCCACCTTGTTGTATCTGTTCTGACAAAATATACTTTTGCAAAGCCTTAGCACACAATGAGTTCTTAACAGAATCGGGAGCAGAATCTACAGCCATTTGCAATGAATCTTTTGAAAGAGCATTTTTTGTATTGTAGAGAATTTCCATTCCATCTTTTAAAGCAGAATATTTAAAAGCAATTTTGGCAGCCTTGCTTTCCAATTGTAAAACCATACCTTTATTATCTTTCCCCGTTTTAACCACATCCCAAAGTTTTATAGAATTAGATAGGCTGTCGAGTTCACGGTACAAATCTGCAACACTCTGACCATCAACTATATCAAACAACAATAAAAATAGTATGGTAAATATAAATTTTGTCATCTATGAATTATCCAATCGAATTTAGGTTTTACGATGATATTCCCTTGCATATCTACTATTCCCCAATCAAGACCAAAAAATCTAAATATAGAACTTCTTCCAACCAAAATTTTATTATCAATTATCGATATATCAGCATAGATGGGATCAATAACCATTTTGCCCGTTTTATCAATACAACCATAATATCCTTTTGACCATACAACAGCCAGACCATTGCTTAAAAAATCCGATGCTTCAGAGAATTGTGGTTCAATGATCATTTTCCCTTTGGTGTTGACATATCCATATTCCCTTAGAAAACAGGAGTCTAACACTACACGAGCCAACCCATTTGAAAAATCTGTTGCATCGGCAAATTGTGGTTCAATTACCACATTACCAGTTGTGTCAATATATCCAAATTTGCCATCTAATCTTACACAAGCCAAACCAACATCTGAAAAATTTCTTGCATAGTCAAATTGTGGCTCTATTATTATTTTGCCTTTTTTGTTGATGTATCCATATTTTTCATCTATTTTTATTAAAGCGAAACCATGTTTTGAAAAAAATATTGATTCACTCTGAGGTTCTAGAATTATTTCCCCTTTAGCGTTAATAAGTCCATATTCGTAATTAAATTCAACCTCAGCCAAACCATTGCTATCAAAATCAAAAGTCCTGTTGAATTTCGGTTCAATTACAATGTTGCCAATGCTATCAATAAATCCCCATTTGTCGTTTAGTTCAACACGAGCATATCCATTAACAAAATCTTCACAGTCTTCATATTTCGGTTCAACTACAATATTGCCAATGCTATCAATAAATCCCCATTTGTCGTTTAGTTCAACACGAGCATATCCATTAACAAAATCTTCACAGTCTTCATATTTCGGTTCAACTACAATATTACCAATGCTATCAATAAATCCCCATTTGTCGTTTAGTTTAACACGAGCCATACCGTTTTGGGCGAAACTACGAGCATAATCAAATTTGGGTTCAATTACATAATTACCAACGCTATCAATAAATCCCCATTGGTCGTTTAGTTCAACAAGAGCCAACCCATTCTTGGCAAATCTACCAGCAGATTTGAATTGCGGCTCAATTACCATATTACCAGCACAATCAATATATCCACCTTTACCATCTAAATATACAAGAGCCAACCCATTATCGGCAAAAATATCAACATCATCGAATTGTAGCTTGATTGCAATTTCTCCGGTTTGTAAATCTACAAATCCACATTTTCCTCTTAAACCCACTGGAACTAATGTGTGATGGTCGATAACTCTATTATTTTGGTCGATGCAAGCAGTCACATTAACCAAATAAAACAACATTATGAGGATTAAATGGTTCGCTTTCATATATAACAATAGTTAGATATTACTCATAGGCAAAGTTACTTTAAATAATTGGCTTATGCAACTTGATAATAAAAAATAATTCTCAAAACATTTTTTACACTTGAAAAAAATTTTTCATAAATTTGCCATAAATAAAT
>JAGCYI010000033.1 GCA_017960885.1 Bacteroidales bacterium | reverse complement strand
CGACAACATTGTGCTTGAAACCATTTTTCACAATATCCCCGACAGCACTCTATTTATCAAGCCCGAAACCATCCGCAAAGAGATACAGGAAGCCTTTTTGGATGCCGCCACCGTGCTCACTGATTTTTCTATCAAAGACACCGTAAAACTCAACAAATCGTACACCTATCTCTACATCACTTCGTCAGGCAAAGTAATGGCAGTAACAGCAGAAAAAAACGGCGAAATCAAATCTGAAGAAACCGACATCTCTGTCAACAATCTCAAAGAAAACACCCTTGTTCAAGGTGCCAACGGCGAAGAACTTGTTATCACCAAAAAAGGACAGGTGATGGGCAAAGAGGAGTTTAACGCCACCGGTGGCAACTCTGTTTTATTAAAAGACTACCACCGCAAGAGCGACAGTCTTGCGCAGTGGCAGATAAACTTTACAGAATACGACCGCCAAACCTACGCCTTCGACCGCATAGGCAGCGGCGACCACGGAATCTTCGCCACCGACGAGTTCTACCCCAGGTCAGGAGACTACGACTTCCGCTACAAATCAGTGGAATGCGGCAAGAACGACAAAGTGAAAGTAGAGTTCGGCTCATACCCCGAAGCCGACAGCGTGGTGTTTAAAGATAAATACGGTGTAAAACTCAAAGTAGTTGACGGTAATATCCTCGCCTTCACCGGCGTAAACCAAGCCGACACAAACTTTATCTATGCCTATAGAGGAGATAAAAAGATTGGTAAGTTGTTTTTAAATACTTATCAGAAAAAGACATATAAAGTAGTATTAATTAGCGTAAACGAGGCAACCCTCCCGAATCTAACAGACTTAGAAAATGAATTAAACAAGGTATACAATCAGTGCGCAGTGTCGTTTAAAATCGAAACCCGCAAACTCCAAGTCAGCGGCATCGAAAACTTCACCCATGGCGGCACCAAAGTTGCCGGTTCGGTATGGAACGAATCGCAGAAAGCCGTGCTCGAAGCCTTCGGTGAAAAATACGAAGACAACACTGCCTACCTCTTTTTCATTCCCAAAGCCGAGACAGGCGGCGTGGCGGGCTATATGCCGCGCTACTATCCCTACGGATTCATCTACCCGGGAGCAGCAAACCGCACCATAGCCCACGAACTTGGTCACGGCATCGCCGGACTCGAACACCCCTTCCCCGAATCGCAAGTTTCGGGCAGCACCCAAAACCTTATGGACTACCGCGACGGCACAGAACTCTGGCATTTCCAATGGGATATGCTCCAAGACCCAGCGAGAAAAATATTCAAATGGTGGCAGAATGAACAGGGGGCTGAAGATCTTGAAGTCCCTGCTTTTAAAGGCAAATGCTTCGCTGTAAAAAAACAAGGATGGGAAAACTATGCGTTCTTGTCGCCCAACGGGGCTGCCATAATAATACCAGGCGTCACAGACGTGTACTTCAACCAAGATGGCGCAGTTTTGAATTTCTATATAAAAAATACCCATTATTTAGGAGTTTTCTCCGCTAACTCACAAACATTTTATGGATATATCCAAGACGGTTTAGAACCTCTGAAACGTTATATTTATGATCAAGACGGAAATATCATAGACGAAGATTGTATTCGTGCTACTAAAGAGACACTTGATCAATTAAACAAATATCTTTATACGGGAATTAAATTTGCCCCCAAAGGCACAACTGTGGTAAGTATTTATCAGGAGAAAGAAAATAATCGCTATATAGATTGTTACAGTTGTGTAACTTGGGAGAATGTATTTGAATCAGTTACTTATACGGGAAAGGCAAATTCTCGATTAACACCCGGCTTTGTCCCAATCTCATTTACTCATATCAAGGGAAATGATTGTAACATCCAAAACAATCAGGTAAGGGCAGACGGACTTGGTTATGAACTATATACACAACTGATAAATGGCAGTTTTGATAATAATCAAAAACAAGCATTAGCAGAGATGTGCAATCTCTTTACTGAAATGACAAAGGATATAAAGTCGTTTGCTTTTTACACCGGCGACTTTATGGCTACGCACACCGGTTATGTCTACCGCTTGGATCCATCGATACCTGTACCCTTAGAATATGATGAAAACGACAATATGAAGTATGTCGAAGTTGATAATTATAGCATTTCTTATTCTATCATCAAATACTTTAAGGAAAACAAAATATATAGTGTTGAAGCATTTAATAAATTCTTTCCACTAGACTTTAAATGCCGCGATTTCGACAAAGTGTTCTCCTCGATAGACCTTTGGAAGGATATCCCCGAGCAGTATAACGCAGAAAGCCGTTCGGATTATTTTAATCCTGGGGGTAAATACATATACTCATTAAATGACCTCATAAAACGGGCTGAGTATTTTTCACAAAACAATAAATTAGTGTCGGCTATTAGGATTTTTGAAAGCCAAGGTAAAGCCCAGCCCATCAGTATGAAAGACGGATATAAAGAATATGTAGCCAAATGGGGTACAAATTCAGCATTTGTGGCTTGGGCTGAGTTTATGTCAGGAAGTTATGAGGATTTGGTAAAAGTATACACATTATATTATTTAGCAGGGGCAATATCTAGTCAAATGCTTTTGGATTATTTGGGTCCTGAAATTTGTAAAGGAATGGTAGGAAGGTTTGTATCCGGCTTTTCACAAACATTGTTGTCCGACGTGGGACTGGACTATTTGCTGTATAATTTTTTTGGAGATAATACTAAACCATATAAGTTTGAAAATCCAGAAGAAAGGGTGTTAGATGCCGTTTTAAGCGGATTTCAAAATGCTTTTTATCTTTCACGCGGTGCTAATAATGCTATAAATATAGTTGCATCACTTGACATAATTAAATTATTATCCTTAAGTAAAAAAGTATTGATAGAGCAAAAACCACTCGATGATGAAGATTACAACCTACTTACCCAACAACTATTTAATGTTGCATTAACTGTAGCCATGGGTAAAGCATCCCAAAAATTTGATATAGTATTTCAAAAAATTAAGCCGATATTCATTAAGAAATTCAACCGCAATAAGAAAAAAGCCGTTAGATACATGGTTGACGAAAAGCATATGGACGAAACCACAGCAACAAAGGTGGTTAATCAGGTTGACAATACACCAGAACCATCTTCGGTAAATTTCGCCGACCAAAACCAAGTTGCTAATTATGATAATCCACGAACTCCTGATACACCTTCATCAAACAAAGGCAATGATACCCAAAATGCTAAGCCCGAAAACAAAGCCACTGCCGAAACTGATGCCACACCGAAAAACAACCAAGAAACCAAAACAAATCAAGATTCTAACAACCAATCAGAACCTGAGAACCAATCAGAATCTAACAATCAATCAGAATCTAACAATCAATCAGAATCTAACAATCAATCAGAATCTAACAACCAATCAGAATCAAATACCGATTCACAACCAGAGCCAAACCCCGATACTCAAAAATCTAAAATAAAAACAGTGGAAGATCTACCTAAAAAGTTGCAAACACAATACACTCCTGAAGACCTCCAGAAATTTGTTGACAATCCCGAAATGGTGAAGGTTTGGGAAAAACTAGACGATTGGAAAACTGAATGGGAAAAATTCGCCTTCCCTGATGATGTATTTAAAGATTTTACGAAATTTGAAAAAGTTAATAACTTGGGCGTTAATAAGTTTGTTGGGACCATACAAACTATGAGAAGTAGTAGAATTCCAGATGATTGGATTAAACAATCAGACGCAGTTATAAAATTTGTTGACAATCAAGATTTCTCTACAACTTGGCAGAAAATTGATAATGCACTCAATTTGGAGGGTTTTAACACCAAATATCCCGATTTCGAAACATTTGAGATATTATCAAAAATTGACCACGATACAAAAATTAATTATTCATTCGCCAATATGCACAAGACCTTTACAGCGGATATGGCGGATGATATTTGTAAAGTAATCAAAAAACAGGGGTTAACAGAAAAGGAATGGAATATATTATTGGGTAATTTTGATAAAGTGATTGATAAGTCTAACATTGAGAAAATTAAAACATTGATATCAAAATGTGATAAGTCATTAGCAGAAGATTTAAAATTTTTGAAAAAAACTAACTCCAACTTGAACAAAAATATGCTCAATATAATGAAAAAACATTTATTTAAGGAGTTAGGAATTGATTTTTTGAAGGCATATTGTTATGAATTTATGGCACAAGCAATTATTTACGTAATAAAAACGGAAGTTAATGATAAATCAGTCAAAAATATCTCTTTGTTGAAATATGTCTTATCATCTCAAGTGCAAGAAAGTTGTCTGAGAAATGCATTGACATCTTTGAACTATTTTTCAAAAAATGATGATATAAAAGTCCAAGTAACCACTACTTTGGTTAAATGCGTTTTAGGGAACTCTTTAGAAACAAATGGACAGTTCTTAGAAATGTTCTCGCCTGAAATTAAATATAGTAAAATTTTACTATATTTAACAAATTGTATTCTCAATAATAAAGATTTTATTTCAAAAAGTGGTATCATCAATCAAATTTTTAAAGATTGTATTGGTTATTTAATTGAATTAGGTTTTGTTGCTAACGAAAATCATGAAGCATCTTTAATTGATATTGATAAATTGTTCAATCATTTAGAATCAATTAGACAATGAAAATAAGTGAAGGCTATAATTGGGCATGGCATTTTATAATTATTGATATATTATTTGTGTTACTATGTATTTTTATGCTACATATAACCACAGTAATCTATTATATACTATGGACTGTTGTATCTTTTCTATCATTCCTGTTTTTTTTAAAACAAAAAGATAATCTGCGTAATAATAGTAATGCTCTAATTATAATTTTTGCATTACATGCTTTTTTCGTATATATGGGATGGAGTGCTGTCAAATTTAATATTGATGATGATTTTGAAATTGCTATAGGCGAATTTATTAAAAAAGATGGTTCTGAATATATATATAAAATTCAATATGTAAATGGAACGTCCGCTTATATTGATGTTGATATTGACTATAATTTAAAAAAAAATAATCCTTTTTTTCATCGTATTCGACAAACTGTATTATTGAGAACCAACCCAGGTCAAATTTTGGAATGGATGCCAAATGCTAATCAACTTAAAGATTATAAATATGCTGTATCATGCAAAAATCATTTTTATAGTGAGGAAATAGGTGTTAATTCATATGCATACGCTAAAGATTATCCAAAATTGTATTTCAATAATTTTGGTTTAGATATTGTCTATAAGGCGAAGGTTGTATCTAATTATACAAATCGTTGCAAGGTGAATTATGTAAATTATTTTGGAGAATTAATAGAAACAGATATTTATTGTAATGTTCCTAATACCACAGATTCTCTTTTAATTTATGTCAAAATTAAGCCGGATACAAATCCTGTGACAAACTATTTGGACACGACATTTTCCAAAACAAAAATAAAATCATTTGCTGTTAATTTTGCAGATACACTGATTCCTATAGAAGTTGTGCTTAAAGAAATACCTCAAATAAAAGATTTATTATCTACAAAATATAACGAGCCATCTAATAATAATCTATTTGTGGCTATAGGCTATTTGTTTAAGTTTCATACCTATCCTAATGGTCATGGAGCACGTTCTTATTCTCCAGTCTATATAACGCAAAATTCTGAAGGTAAATTGGTTACTATTGATATTGATGATATCGTTTCTAGTGATTCTGATTATAAAGATTCTATATGCCTTATTAATGCGTATAATAATACAATAATAAAAAAAACAGTATCCCAATCAGATTACCAAAAATATAAATATCCTGTAAACATCTCTTTTAACGGAAACGAGATAGGAAACGATTCTTACTCTTACGCAAAAATAGAACCTTATAATTTTATAAAACATTTTGGACTTAATTTTTGTTATTTGGCTGAAGTAACATCTGTATCTGAAAAAGAAATAATTAACGAAATACAGTTAACATTTAAAGATACAGTAGGAAACATTTGCATTGAAACTATCCTTACTAATCTTCCCAACGAAAAATCACGGAAACTGATTATTTTCAAAAAGAATGGTAAGTATTTTCCTGCAGAACATGAATTTCAAACAGAGTTTTATTTTGAAAAAATCAAAGACGGTTTTGGATATCTATTTAAAGATACGATACTTACAAAACAAGAACTAATAAAAAACATTCCTACGTTGATAAATAATACAGTCATTAATCAATAATATAAAGATGATTAAACAAATTCTCACATATTTATACAACAAAATTGGCTGGCACGACTACTGTGGATTACTAATGTTGCCTATTGTTTTGGGTATAACATTAAATTACAAATATTTGATTGTTGGTTGGTGTATTGTTTGTACTCTATCTTTTTTACTGTATTTGAGAAATAAAATTAATGATAATGCTACACGAATATCAGTTTTTGCATTCATCATATTGATTCATGTACCATTGTTAATAGTTTCATTGAATAGTATTATCAATAACGATGATGATAATTCAGGAATGTACGAAAAAGCAATTGGTGAATTTATAAAAGAAGAAAATGATAATTTAATATACAAAATAAGAAGATCCAACGGAACAACAGAAAATATCAATATAAAAAAAGGCCAAGCAAATGCTAACGAAATCAAGCAAATGGTATTATTACGAACTAATCCAAACAAAATCATAGTTCAAGAACCTGATAGCGCTCAGATTAGCAAGTATAAATATGCTGTACAATGTTATAGCCATTATACTACTGAAAATATTGGTATTAATTCATTTGATTATGCAAAATACAACCCTAAATCGTATTTTGAAAATTTTGGATTGGAGATTGTATATAAAGCGAAAATCAAAGATATAAATGATAATAATTATTCTGTAACTTATAATAATATTTGGGGGAATAAAGAAGAAGCAATGGTAATATGTCAACAATCAAAAATCCGTGAAACAGATAGTATTTTAATATCTGTCATTATAAAAGCGGACACCAAATATCCACCTTCTTTTTTTGGTTGGAAAGAAGATTATCCGACTCTTAATAATATCGGTTATTGTTTCCTTGACACATTGGTGAATGCAGAAATGATAAACAAAAACATACCTCAACTATATAATTATAGTTTAAATACATATTTGATTTCATCTATCAATGATAATGAAATCACAAACACTAATTAAGATATTAACCCTCTGCGCCATAATAGGTGCACAACCATCGGATGCCTAACCGCATCCACCCCACATACCAATATCCGCCATGTTATCAACCCTTTTATTGGATATCAATAAAACCTTGACAAACAGCCTAATATTAATTCGCTTTAATTCATTTCTATTCGCTTAAATTTTTGTTTAAAAAATTCCCCCACCGCCTTGGTGGTGACGGCTAATCGCCGTAGTTAATTAATTTTTGGAGAATACAAAAAAGAATCATATATTTGCGGAAAATAAAAACGCAACACTATGCCCAAGTACTTAGACCCGAAAGCAGATTTAACCTTTAAAAAGGTGTTTGGAGAGTATCCGGAACTTACAATAAGTTTCCTTAATGCTCTTTTGCCGCTCAAAGACGACGAGAAGATAACATCTGTATCTTATCTTACACCCGAAATGATGCCCGACAATCCGTTGCGCAAGTACAGCATAGTAGACGTCCGTTGCACCGATGCCAAAGGTCGCATGTTTCTTGTGGAGATGCAAACCGTTTGGTCAGAAGAATTTAAGCAACGTGTACTCTTCAACGCCTCCAAAGCATACGTAGGACAGTTGAAAAAAGGCAAAAAATACGAACTTCTTCAACCTGTTTATTCGCTCAATCTTGTCAACGAAGTGTTTGAAAAAGACATCGATGATGCTTATCATTACTACCGTCTTGTTCACGAAAAACACTCCGACCGCATAATCGACGGGCTTCAT
>JAGCYI010000246.1 GCA_017960885.1 Bacteroidales bacterium | reverse complement strand
TTGCCGAAGTAGTTGTGAATAATGCGGTTGCCAATGTTGCGATTGCGATGTTTAAAGTTTTCATGGTATTTAAATTTTAAAAAGTTTATTAATTTGTTGCTTGTACTTAGAATATGGCACGCGCCGTGCCAAACTTGGTAAGATGTTGAATAGTAGATATTTATAAAAAATGTAAGAGTGTAAAGGTGTAAAGTTTTTTTACACGAGGGTAAAAAATTTTTACAAAAAGTGTAAAGGGGGGGAGGGGGTTGACAAAAATTTCTTATCTTTATCAAAAAAAAATCTATGCCCGCCCCATTAGCCTTTCAATGGCATATTACCGAAAAATGTGACTTGCGATGCAAGCACTGCTATATCTATGCGGCGGGGAATAAAGAGCAGGAGGAGATGCCGTGGGATAAACTGATGATGACGCTCGACAAGGTGGAGGTGATGTGCGAGAATATGAAGCGCACGCCTTTTATCTATATCACCGGCGGCGACCCGTTGCTGCATCCGAGGTTTTGGGATTTCCTTTCGCTGCTGAATAGTAAGAAGATTCAGTTCTCAATTATGGGCAATCCTTACCATTTAGACGATGAGGTGTGCCACGACTTGAAGGTGTTCGGATGCCAACAGTTCCAACTTTCGCTCGACGGACTCAAAGAAAAGCACGACAGCCTGCGGCGCGAGGGGTCGTTCGACGCTACTTTAAACGCTATCCCCATTATCCGAAAGGCTGGTATCAAATGCGCCATTATGTCGACGGTAAGCGGTTACAACATAGATGATATTCCCGAGTTGATTAAAGTGGTGGTTGAGCATTATGCCGATGTGTATGCTTTTGCCCGTTACTGCCCCACCGACGGCAACAAGGACAAGTGGCATATTGAGCCGCGTGTGTACAGGGATTTTTTAGACAAGTGCTGGCACGTGATGAAGAAATACAAGGACTTGCCGATAGCGTTCCCTTTTAAAGACCATCTGTGGACGCTGTATATGTACGAAAAGAAGAACTGGTTTGTGCCCGACGGATTAGACGAGTTCGGCATCTACGACGGATGCCACTGCGCCCAAAGCCATCTTACTATCAGCGCCGACGGCAACCTTATGGCTTGCCGGCGTTTCGACAGCGTGGTGGGCGATGTCTATTATGATTTTGATTATGTGTGGCACAGCAAGAAAATGAATTTTTACCGTCATTACGGTGCGTTTGAAAAGTGTAAGAAGTGTATTCTTCTGCGGTTTTGCCGTGGGTGTCCGGCTGTGGCTTACGGTTACCACAAGGATTATTACGCGCCCGACCCGCAGTGCTGGCGTTAGAATGCGATTGAGCAACCCGGGGCGCAACTTGACGAGCAAGTTCCGCAGGGACTCTGGTATGTGCCGTATTGGGTTTGGGATGAATCCTTGGCTTCGTCGATGATTTCGTCCATCTTGCTTTTCGGCTTTTTTGCGGCTTTGGCTTTTGGCCTTTTGTAATATTTGGCGTAATACTCGCCGATGCTGTGAGGCACTACCGATTCGCCTTCAACGATGTGGTATTCAGGACCGAAGTCCCGTTGTTTTTTCTTGGGCCATACCGCCAAAAGAAATACTAATATTATGAACGCCCAAATGAGTATGTAGTACGACATAGTGTATTATTTTGTGTTTTCACTTATGCAAATATACGTCAATCGCGCTATTTTTTTTCACTTTTTCGGCGGTTTTTACACTCTATATCAAAAAATCTCTTATCTTTGAGAAGATTTTTAAATGTTTAATAGTAACAACAACCAATATTATGAACAAGCAAGAGACATTTACTTTTGACAAAGTGCCGCAGAGTGTGGCAGAATTGCAATCGTTGAGCGAATATTCGCTCGATACTCCTTTTAAAACCGCAGCGTTGGCTATGCTAGTGCTTCTGCGCTGGGAGAGCGACCCCGAGGGCGCGTACCAACTGATCGACGCACTGCGCGGTCCCGACCCTCTGAGCAACTATGGCAAATCGTTTATCAAAGAGCGTCTTACAGGCAAGACATACAAGGTGAAATCTTTCTTTGCCGGCGCAACAGTGGAGAACGGCTACACACCCACAATGCCGCTCACTATCACCGTTTCCGACAATCCTTATTCGTATCCCGACCCCAACTGGGCAACTCTTTACCTCAAAAGCGCAGGCGCCGACACTGTCCGTCCAATAAAGTTTAGAAAGAAACCCTCTACTGGTCAGTGGTTTTTGAACGATTATCAGAACCTTTCGGACATAAGGGTTCCCGCAGCCGACGACCCGTGGGCATAATTCACGACGACACCGTATTAAACCAATTCTACTAATAAAACACTCAGCGCGGAAAGAAAGTTGATTCTCTCCGCGCTGATTTTATTATGGGCAAATGATTAATTACGAATTATGAATTACGAATTACGAATTATGCATTTATTCAGATTTGAGAGTGTTTACGGGGTTTTCGCTTGCGGCACGGAAACTTGCGGCTGTAACCACCAAGGCGGTGATGCCTACGGCTATGAGTATTCCTATGGCGAATATCCACGGCGCAATGGGGTAGTGGTAGGCGAATCCGGCAAAGTAGGTGTTTACGGCAAAGAGTGAAACAGGTATTGCTATTGCGCTGCATATTGCCGCTAATATCAAGTACTTGCGGTTAAACATCGAAAGTATTTCTGCAATAGTGGCTCCGTTTACCTTGCGAATGCCAATTTCTTTGCGGCGGCTTTCGGTTTCAAAGAGCACAATGCCGAATATTCCCATAACAGATATGATGATGGCTATTATGGTAAATGTGGAAATCATCGACGATACATTGTTTTCTTCTTTATAGTTTTCACCGAGTTCCTGCTCAAATGTCTTTATTTCGGGCTGGGTGATGGCGAAGTTGGGGTCTATTTCGGTTAATGTGGTGTTGATGTAGTCTCTTACGCTTTTTTCGTTGGCACCGTCGGCGTAACGGATGTAGAGGCGGTTCATATATTCTTCTTTGGAAACGAATACGCCACAGGACGAAATATCATAATGCAAAGGCTTGAAATTAAAGTCGTTGCAGAATCCTACGATTTTGAAGTCGTTTTCAGGGAATTTGCTTTCGGTTGAGAGATTTATAACGCGGCGTGCAGTCTCGTTGAAAATTGCTATTTGGGTGGAGTCGTTGACATCAGATTTCTCAAAATCGCGGCCGTCGGTTATCTTTATTCCCATAAAGGAGAAGAAGTTTTTGGTCACTGTCAATCCGTCGAAAGCGCACAACTCTTCTGGATTGTCGGGTGAAGGAATGCTTGAAAAATTGCCTTGGGGACGCACCAAGTAGTCTCCTGTCCAAGTGATGTCGGTGATTTGTGGGTTTTCGAGGAGTTTGGTGCGAACGGTTTCGTGTTGCTTTTTGATCTCTCCTGACGCCGCCATAGAGAGGATGTTGTTTTTGTTAAATCCGATGTCGCTCGACAATAGGTAACTGTTGTTTTTTTGTATAAACAACGAGCATATAATCAAGGCGATAGAAACCGCTACTTGAAATCCTACTAAAATCAAACGCAGCGGATTGCGGTAATTTTCGGTCATCTTGCCTTTGATGGCGAGCGCAGGTGGCAACGACGTGATAAACAATGCGGGATAAAGACTTGTTAATGCTGCTGCCGCAATGGATATCAATATACTGATAGTGAGAATTTTGTAGTTAGAGAATACTACCTTGTCCATATTCACCACTCCATCTACAAACCAAGGAATTAGGGTGCGAGTTATCACCCAAGCCAACACTACTGCTAATAGGGTGAATATTATTGATTCGCCAACCACACTTACCACAAGCCGCGAACGATTGCAGCCAAGTATCTTGTTGATATTGATATCTTTGATGCGTTTGGGAGCGCGTGCCATAAAAAAGTTGAAATAGTTGATAAACGCTATTGCCAGCACAATTATGGCAAGTAGCACGTAAGTGTATATCAACTTGGCATTGCTGTGCTTGTGAAATCCTAATATTTGGGAGTGCAGGTGGAGGTCGTTTATAGGAATGTAATCCACGTTAAAACCCCCTATAATGTTGTCGAGTAATTCTTGTGGAACCTGTTGCTCTTTTTCGTACATCAACTTCATAAGTTTTTTGAAAGTCTCTCGGTGTTCTGAATTGAATTTTTCGAAAGTGATTCCCTCTTGGAGTTTTAAGTAGTAGGTGTACGTCCATTCACCAGAATTGTTGATATTTTCATCCGCAATGTAGTGAAATCCATCTATTTCACCTAACTCGGTGTTGTTCCCCATATTCTCGTAGATAGCCACAATGTTGAATTTGTTGTCGAGGTTGTTGAGATACGGAAACAATATGTCACCCACCTTCAATCCGTATTTCTGCGCCAAAGAGCGTGTGATAATAATACCGTCTTTGGTTTTGAAATGCGACAGATCGCCTTCCACAATGTTGAATCCAAATACTTTTGGCAGTCCGGTGTCGCATCCGCGAAGTTCCAATTTGATTTTGCTGTAATGTCCGTTGTTATCGATATATGCCTCCAAAAAACGTCCCCAACCACTTATGCATCCATATTTTTCTATTTGGGGAATTTCTGTGCCGATGCTTTCGCCCAACGGTCGCGCCAAGGTGTTAGAATATTCTCCGTTGAATATATCTGGGCTCTGGTAGGTTATCTGGCATATTCTTTCGTTGTCGTTAACGCTGCGGTTGAACGTGAGCGAGTAGTCTGCCAACGACATCAACGTGTAGAAAGTGGCTATGGCTATGGCTATTCCCGTGATATTCAACAGCGAAGGAAGCGTAGTTAACGATCTTAGTTTAAAAAGTTTCATATTTTTATATTTTTTAGAATTGACAATTGATAGTTGACAATTGACAATTATTGGTTCATTATGAATTATGAATTATGAATTGTGAATTATTCAGATTTGAGAGTGTTCACGGGGTTTTCGCTTGCGGCACGGAAACTTGCGGCTGTTACCACCAAGGTAGTGATGCCTACGGCTATGAGTATGCCAATGGCGAATATCCACGGTGCGATGGGGTAGTGGTAGGCAAATCCTTCAAAATATTTGCTTACGGCAAAGAGTGATACAGGTATTGCTATTACGCTGCATATTGCCGCTAATATCAAGTACTTACGGTTAAACATCGAAAGTATTTCTACAATAGTGGCTCCGTTTACCTTTCGTATGCCTATCTCCTTGCGGCGGCTTTCTGTTTCGAAGAGCACTATGCCGAATATTCCCATTACAGATATGATGATGGCTATTACTGTGAAAATTGTAATCATCGACGACACAGTGTTTTCGTTCTGGTAGTTTTCGCTAATCTGCTGGTCGAAAGTTTTGAGTTCGGGCTGGATAACAGCGAAATTCGGGTCGATATCTGTTAATGTGTTTAGAATGTATTCTCTTACGCTTTTTACGTCGGCACCTTCGGCGTAGCGGATGTAGAGTTGACTCATAGAGCCATCTTTATTGAGGCATAGGGCGCAGGATGTGATGTCGTATAGCAGAGGCTTGAAGTTGAAGTCGTTGCAAAATCCGACGATGTTGATGTTGCCTTCATCAGATTCTCCACCGATTTTAGTTTCAGTGGTAAGATTCAAACGTTTGCGTGCGGTTTCGTTGAAAATCATCGGATAGTTGATGGTGTCTTGGATGTCGGATTCTGAAAAGTTGCGGCCGTTGGTTATCTTTATTCCCATACAGTCGGCGAAGTTTTTAGACACATACAATACATCGAAATAACAACTTTCTTCTGGGTTTTCTTTGGAAGGTACGCTCCAAAATGACCCTTGTGAGCGAACTATTGCATCGCCTGCCCAAGTCATATCTGAGATGTTTGGGTTTTCGAGAAGTCTGTTGCGTACTGTCTCGTGTTTTTGAACTATACCTGGCGGACACCACATTGTGAGAAGGTTGTCCTTGCTGTAGCCAATGTCGGTTGATATTATGTAATTGTTGTTTTTGTGAATAAACAACGAGCATATAATCAGGGCGATAGAAGCCGCTATTTGAAATCCTACTAAAATCAAACGCAGCGGGTTTCGGTTGCTTTCGGTCATCTTACCTTTGAGAGCGAGAGCAGGAGGCAACGATGTGATATGCAGGGCTGGATAGAGACTTGTCAAAACTGCCGCTACAATTGATACCAATACGCTGATAGCGAGTATTTTGTAGTTTGATAACACTGTTTTTTCCATATCCACTATGTCGCCTACAAACCAAGTCATTACGGTGTGCGTAATAATCCAAGCCAACACTACCGACATAAGTGTGAATATTATTGATTCGCCCACTAAATTAAGCACAAGACGTGACCGGTTGCAGCCAAGTATCTTGTTGATATTTATATCTTTGATACGTTTGGGCGCACGAGCCATAAAGAAGTTGAAATAGTTGATGAACGCGATGGCGAGCACAAGTATGGATAGAAGCACAAAAGTGTAAATCAAATTAGCATCCTGATGCCTGTGGTAGCCTGCCATCTGCGAGTGCAGGTGGAGGTCTTTGATTGGAAGAAATTCCATATTGAATTGTTCGATTGCGTTTTCGAGATACTCTTTGGGTACCTGTGTGTCGTCTTTGTATATCAACCTGATTATATCCTTGACAGATTCTTTGCTTTCGGAGAGAAATTCTCCTGGGTCAACTCCGTTTTGGAGTTTTATGTAATAGGTATAGTCCCAATGGTTTCTGGAATTGATATTTTCCTCGCCAAGGTTGGTAAATCCGTCAAATTGCCCGAACTCGGTGTTGTTTTCAAAATCCTCATATACAGCCACAATTTCGAGAGTACGGCTGAGGTTGTTGAGGTCGGGATACAGAATGTCGCCAATTTTTAGACTGTATTTCTCAGCCATAGAGCGAGTTATAATCAAATCATTGGCGGTTTTGAAACGCGACAGGTCGCCTTCCACAATATTGAATCCGAACACCTCGGTTAGTCCGTTGTCGCAAGCCACGGCGGTGAAATGGATTTTGCTGTGGTGTCCGCCGTTTTCGATGTAACTGTCCCAAATGCCCCAACGACGCAGGCATCCGTATTTTTCAATTTGCGGAAGCCCATCGCCTAAGGCTATGCCGAAAGGTCGCGGAAAGTTGTTTGACCATTCGCCTCCCGAAACGTCTATGCTATGGTAGATTATTTGGCAGATACGTTCGTTGTCTTTGACGCTGCGGTTAAACGTCAGCGAGTAGTCTGCAACCGCCATCAGCGTGTAGAATGTGGCAATTGCAATGGCTATTCCCGTGATATTCAACAGCGAGGGAAGCGTGACCAGCGAACGGAGTCGAAAGAATTTCATATTTTTATCATTTTAGAATTGACAGTTGACAATTGACAGTTGACAATTAATTGTTCATTGTCAATTGTCCATTGTCAATTATTTAAAGTTCGTTCTTTACATCAGAAACAATTTTGCCGTCGAAGAGGTTGATGATACGCTGTGCTTTTGCGGCGTCTTTTTGCGAGTGGGTAACCATAACGATAGTAGAGCCTTCGCGGTTGAGTTCGGTGAGGAGTTCCATCACTTCGCGGCCGTTTTTAGAATCGAGGTTACCAGTAGGTTCGTCGGCGAGAATCAACTTGGGGTTCATTACCACTGCGCGGGCAATGGCTACACGCTGCTGCTGACCGCCGGAGAGTTGCTGCGGAAAATGTTTTGCCCTGTGAGCGATGTTCATACGTTTGAGAATTTCGTCAACACGTTTTTTGCGCTCTGATGAACTAATTTTGAGGTAAAGCAACGGAAGTTCCACATTTTCATATACATTGAGTTCGTCAATAAGGTTGAAACTCTGGAACACGAAACCAATGTTGCCCTTGCGGAATTGTGTGCGGTCTTTTTCTTTGAGATTGCCCACTTCCTGACCAATAAGTTCGTAACTGCCTGATGTGGGGTTGTCTAACAGACCGAGGATATTCATAAGCGTAGATTTGCCGCATCCCGAAGGACCCATAATGGCTACAAATTCGCCGTCTTTGATTTCGAATGATACACCGTCTAATGCGAGTGTCTGTACTTCTTCGGTAGAGAAGATTTTGCTGAGGTTTGTTACTTTAAGCATAGTATTTTGTGTTTAATTGTTTATACTTTGTTTAATTATGAATTACGAATTATGAATTACGCTATAAATACAGCATTACCTGTGCCAAAGTGGTTAATGCGCTGATGTGTAATGCTTTGTGATTTTGTAAGAGTGTAAAAGTGTAAAGATTTTTTACAGTGTTGTAAGGATTTTTTACAATTGATTTAGGTGAATTTATTTGCAGGATTCAACATTTTGTGCCATATTTGCGTTTTAGTAACAGATAATATTAGCATTATGACAGGAGTAGCACTACGTGTACAATCATCGCCAATGGGTCCTTATATGAGCCTTATGCGTCAGATGAGCCGCAAACAAAAGTTGGATGTGGTGGCGTATCTTATTGATACAATTCAAGATGACGATTCTTCGGCAGAGTTGCAGACCAAGACACAAAGAGAAGTACCCGAATCGTTCAAAAAACTTAGGGGCTTAGTGTCTTTTACAGAAGAAGAAATTGCCAAAGACGAGCGTCTGGCTTATATTATGGGACGATGAAAAAGATTTTTCTTGATACAAATATTCTGATAGACTACATCGACAATCGCGATGGTGCTGATGATGCAGAAAAAATCTTTGCCCTTGGTTTTTCGGGCGAGGCTAAACTTTTTGCTTCTTCTCTTACATTTGCTAATATCGCTTATATCCTTAGAAGTCGTCCGCAAGATGATATTTACAACGCTTTGGGTCAGTTGGCATCATTGGTAGAAATACTTTCTCTTGATAAGGATCACGTGATGTCTTCTATTGCGCAACCTGCACCTGATTTTGAGGATATGTTGCAATATCAGTGCGCCAAATCAGCATATTGTGATTTCATTATTACCAACGACCGCCGCCATTATGAGTTTTCTACTATACCTCATTTGTCGTCAGCGGCCTTTGTGGAGCGAATGGAGAATTTGATATAATTTTTTCCTTGTAAAAAAATTCCGCGCCGGGTAATGAAAAAACTATTATTACCACGGCGCGGGGGACAATTTATAATAAGATTCGGGGTTGCGGAGGTTATTCTTTTTTGAGACCTTCTATGGGGTTGGAATAGACGACTTTGGCGGATTGGA
>JAGCYI010000245.1 GCA_017960885.1 Bacteroidales bacterium | reverse complement strand
ATCGACCTTGAAATCGGTAATTGCAGGTTTTCCGTGCTGAAAATCCACTTTTTGACGCGGACGATCGGCGATGTCGGGCATTAAAGGAAGCGAAATTGTACCTTCGCTCCTATTTACCTCGCCTGAGAGCACAGCGTAATAGACCTTTTCAACTTGATGATTTTCAAATTGTTGCTGCAATTTTATGTAAATATCCAAATTTTTGGCAATCACCAACAGCCCCGAGGTTGCCATATCAAGACGGTGCACCACCATCGCATCTTCGCCAAAACGCTTGTTGGCAATTTCAGCAACCGAAACACGCTTTGATTTTCCGGGAACGCTCAACATTCCGGCTGGTTTGTTGATAACTACTATAAAATAATCTTCAAATATGGTCTCAAAATCCTGCATTTTGCACTCTTCGAGAGGATTAGATGATACCATTAATCCCTGCAACATAAAATTCAAAATCGGTTTGCATTTTCCCTGACATGCTGGATAAAAATGCAAGTGTTCGCGAATCTCACCAACGGGACTTCTCCCCCACCAAAACTCTGCTATGAACAGAGGTTTATATCCGTGTAAATAAGCATATTGCAAAAGTTTGGGCGCACAACATTCTCCGCTTCCCGACGGTGGAATTGTGTTGTTATATTCTTTGAAAATATTCAACAAATTTCGCTTTTCGCCTTTGGCGTTAAGCATCACAAAATTTTCGAAAAGGTATTTTTGCAAATCCTCAGATTTTTGTTTGCGGAGATTTTTCAGTTCTGAAATTGTATCAGAATGTTTGGACAGTTCAGTAATAAAATTAATATTTTCTACGTCGTAACGCTGCTTTAACCGGCGGAGTTCTGCGTTTTGAAACTGACTTTCTGCTATGAGTTTTTGTTTGTCCTCGTCTGAAAGGTCGGGATTGCTCCTTTGACGTTCGCGGTTGAGTTTAGATTTTTTTATAAACTCTTTATAATCAGCAATTTCTTTGAGAATATCTTGCGATTTTTTATACGCCTCCGATTGTTGGCTGATTTCTTGCGTTTGTTTTTCAAGTTCTGAAATCTTACTGTTAAGTTCAGAAATCTCACGCTCTTTGGTTTTAAAAACGCCGTTTTCTTGAAGATAATCGAATACAGGCGGAACAAAATAATCGTGATTCTCCTTGCCCTGAATCTGTCCCGAAAAGGCAGCAAGATAGCCGATTGCGCCGTCTTTTTGCTCAGCGATCAAAAAGCCAAACATCTTGCCGGCGGAGATTTCTTCCTGCCAATCTGATTTGGTTTCCAAATAGTTGCTAATCTCGCGTTGAACCTCAAAACACACATCGTTTGGTTGGTAATAAAACGGATTGTTCATCGCCAACGGCTTGTTATACAATGTGTTGAGAGGGTGAAAAATCATTTGTCCTGTTCGCGGTGAATAAGTATGATATTTACTTCGGGATAGTTTTTACGGATAAATTCTGCCATCCGCTCGGCGCAGTAGACACTGCGGTGCTGACCGCCTGTGCAACCAAAATAAACCGAAAGATTTTTGAAATTTCGCTTGATATATTTCTCAACCGAAATCTTCACGATATTTTGTGTAAGGGACACAAATTCAGCCATTTCAGGCTCGTTTTTAAAGAAATCAATCACAGCCTGATCTTTGCCGGTGACGTTGCGGTATTGCTCGTAGCGACCCGGATTGTGAATAGCACGACAGTCGAAAATAAAGCCTCCGCCATTGCCCGAAGGGTCGTAAGGCAGTCCTTTTCGGTACGAAAAACTGCCGATTGTAACCGTCAACGCACTTTTGGGAGTTTCATATTGTTTTAAAAACTCCGATTCGGTGAGCGATTTCAAACATTCGGTCAAGTGCGGAATATGTATCGGAAGTATTTGATATTCAAGTAAATATCTGAGATTTTTCATCGCAGGTGCGATGCTTGCCAAAAAATGGGGTTTGTTTTCCAAAAAACCTCTGTATCCGTAACTTCCGCACGCCTGCATTATGCGCACGTAGGCGAATGCGGCAAACATCTCACGAAACTGTTTTTCATCAATGTTTATATATTTCTTCAACTCCGAAATATAAAAATCCAACAGTTCCATACGTATCTCGGGAGGAATTGCAGCCTTGCCGTCGTACAATAGTGACGCAATGTCGTATTGCAGCGCTCCTCGTCTACCACCTTGATAGTCAATAAAATATACCTCATTTTCAGGAGTTACCATAATATTGCGGCTCTGAAAATCTCGGTATAGGAAATAATTCTTGTCGGCGGTGCAGAGATATTGCGTAAGTGTCAGAAAATCATTCTCTAACAACTGTTCGTCGAATACGGTGTGAGTGGTTTTAAGAAAGTAGTATTTGAAATAGTTTAAATCCCACATAATAGATTGAGAATCAAACTCTTTGCGTGGGAAACACTTTTCAAAATCTATATATTGTACTCCCTGAGTTTGAAATTTTGGCAAAACTCGCAGAGTTTTTTTATACAAATCAATGGTGATATTGTCGGGCGAACCGTCGTTCAAGCGGTGTTTTTCAAGAAAATCAAACAGCGAAACACCTTCTATAAAAGTCTGTAAATAAGACATTTTATCGTCTGCCACAGCGAGAATTTCGGGCACAGGAAGATCCGCAGTTTTCAAAGAATTAGAAAACGAGATAAATGCCTCGTTTTCTTTTACTTGATTGCCGTAAGTGCCGACGCACACAGCGTTTGGCGATGAAATTTTGTAATATTCACGGTTAGAGCCCGACAAAGGAAGTCGCTCTATTTCAGATGGTTCTATACCATATTTTGTCTTAAAAAGACTTATAAGTTGAGTTTCTGTTGATGTCATAATTATATAATTTCGAGTGCCGAAAATTTTATCCAACCTACGCGGCCATCGGTAAGGCGGATTTCGATCCAATCGCCCGAACGGTCTTTTACAGCCACTTTCAAACCCTCGTTGATGCGGAAAAGGTCGGTGCCGTTGTCGTCGGGACTACTCTTTACCATCACAACTTTTTCCATAATCACAGCCTCGTTGTTTTGGTTGATAAGTGACTGATTATAAAAGCCTAAGAGCAGGTTGAAGAGTGTCAGGAAAACCAAAATGCAGCCAATTGAAAACGCCAATTTTCTGCGGTTGCGGCTTGTGCTGAAAACATACCAAAGAAACGATCCCAAGCACAATGCAAAGGTCAAGATAGTGAACCACGCCCAACGGTTAAGTCCCACATTCTTAACAAATTGCTCAAAGATTGCACCCACAGCCGAGTCTTGCGCTTGGTTGATTTTGTCGCGCTGACTTGCGTTGGCAAATTTCAAATTTATCTTGGCATCCTCAAAGTCGGGATTGAGTTTCAAAGCCCTTTCGTAATTGAGAATTGCACGGGTAAAATCGCCAGTTTTGTAATATGCGTTTCCAAGATTATAGTTGAGTTCAGGTGCAGTAAAACCCTGAGCAGCAATCTGTTCGTAAAGTTCGGCGGCAAGTTTGTAATCCTTGTCGGAATAAGATTGGTTGGCCTTTTGCAAAAGAGCCGCGCCGTCTTCGTTTTGTGCCAAAACGGTTGACAATGAGAAGATTGCAATAATTATGTATGATATTATCCTTTTCATCATTTTAGTTTTTAATATTGTTTTCCATCTGTTCTATCGCCTCTGCTGCCCTTGTGTACATATCTTGAAGAGGACGAGCCAAGCCTGAGGGTGCATAGCGTTCAAATTCACAGTCGTTTAATGTATTTACATATTGCTCAATAGCATCCATCGCAACGCCCTTTTCGCCGAGTTTATCCACCACGTTGTCGCGAGTGAGTTCCGATGCCGGCATTTCAAGTTTGTCGCCGAGATAGCCCCACAGAGCATTGAGAACCTCCTCGTAAAACTCGTCTTTCTTGTTCTGTTTCATATATTCGGCGGCCTTTTTCAAGCGTTTGCGCGATGTGCGTCCTGCCTTGCGGTTCTTAACTGCGGCAAGGTTAGCGTTGTTCTTAATCTGCTGTAACCTAAGGAGTATCACGGCGGTAAAGGCGAGCGCGAGAACCAAAATTATCATCCAAAATTCAAAGGAATTGAAAAATCCAAACTTCTTAGATTTCAACTCGAAACCCTGTTTGATAAAGCGGATGTCGCTGCCGAGGTTCTCCACGTCAGACTTGATCACACCGCCGGTAAACGCCGTTGCTGTGGAATCTCTCTCACCTGTAATTTTGATAGTCAACTCGTTGGTTGATACTGTTTTATAACTCTTAGTAGCAAGGTCGAAATACGAGAATTTCACAGCGGGAATGGTTATTTCGCCGGGCTGACGGGCAATTGCCACATAGTTGAACGTGCGTGTGCCCGACATACCGTTGTCGTCGGTTTTGATGTTTTCGGTGCTCTTGGGCGGAAAAGCCTCAAACGCCGAAGGAATGTCAACCTTGGGAGCCTCGCACAACTGAATGTTGCCGTTGCCGGTGAGGGTTACCTTGATTGTGAGCGGGTCGTCGAGTTTCACCTCCTCTTTGTCGGCTGTCATCGAAATGTTGAACGAACCGACCGCACCACCGAAATTGTCAGGTTTGGGAGATGGCAACGGTTTAACCTTTATGGTTTTAGGGGTGCTTTTGCCTGTGCGCTTGTAAAAAAAACCCTCATGAGTGATAAAATCCATTGAGTATGGCTCTATAACGAGTTCGCCAGCACGCTGTGGAATAATCACTTTTTTGTCGAAAAGACCGTATGAATAAATCACACCATTAAGATTTTTTTGTTGCAACGAGATGCGAGATGGTGTAGCTATATCCTTTACCCAAAAGCCGTTAAATGAAGGTTCTTTAGTGTCAGCTAAATCTTGAATTTTGTATCGAGAGTAAAATCCAGCGGATAAAACTATGTGTTGGCCAACGTAAAACTCTTTTTTGTTGACATTTACCTCGATAAACAAGTTTCCGCTACCACTAACAGATTCTTCAATACTTTGTTGAGGTTGTTGAGACTGGTTGTTGGTCTGATTATTAGCTTGGTTTTGTTGAGGATTATCTTGAGATTCAATAATAATTTCTTTAGTCTTATAGGTTTTACCGTTATACTCTGCTGAAACAGGGGGAATTTTATAAGTGCCTGAAGTTGGTGTAGATACAGTGTAAAAGATTGAATATCTAACGCTCATATTGCCGTTTGAAATACTAATGCTCTGGCTTGTAGAGGAACCAAAAAAATTAAAAGCACTCAAATCAGGCTGACCAAGTTGAGCACCCTGAACATTGATTGAATATTCAATTCTAAACGCCTGTCCAGTTTTTACCGTGGCAGGAGCTTTGGCTGTAAACGATACATCTTGTCCGTAAGCGGCTGAAAATATGCCTATTAATAATGCTATTGCTATAACCAGTCTGTTCATCGGTTTATTATATATTATTAAAGGTTACCATTGTTTTTCGTGTTTAGATTTAGATTTATTCTCAACTTCCTTAACCTTTTGCTGGGTTTCGGCATCGGCCTTGTTAATGGCTTCAAGAATACGTTCTGCATCTTCTTGAGAAATAGAGCGAGCCTCCTCGCTGTCAGGAATACCGTTGTTGTTGCTGTCGGTATCGCGATAGTCGGGCAATCCGTCACCGTCGGTGTCTTTGGGATTTTTCGGGTCGTTGCCAGCCTCTTTTGAATCAGGAATACCGTCGTTGTCGGAGTCGTTGTCCTTATAGTCGGGAGTTCCGTCGCCGTCGGTGTCGCGTGGTTGCGATGGGTTGTCGCCTTGTTCTACACGGTCGGGAATACCATCTCCGTCGGCATCGGCTTCTTGATTCTGTTTATCTTTCTCTTGATTTTGATCTTGGTTTTGCTCTTGATCTTGGTTCTGATCCTGTTGCTGTTGTTGTTGCTGTTGAAGTTTTTTCAAAGTATCAATCAACTTTTTGGTATATAAGTAGTTATACTTAGTCTGTTGGTTTTGAGGGTCGTTGAGAATCGAATTTTTATACGATAGCAAAGCCGAGTCAGCCAGAGAGATAGCTTGGTCAAGCTTTTTCTGTTCCAGCAACTGCGTGCAACTACCCAGCTGAGAATTGCCCAGATTATAGTAACATTCGGCAAGTTTTTTGGGGTCGGTTTGACTTTTAACCAAACTTTTGTAAGCAGAAGCAGCGTCGGCGTATTTTTCCTGACGATAACGCGCATTACCTACGTTGAAAGCTGCCTCGTATGATGATGAATTTTCATTAGCAGCCTTTTGGTAGAGTTCCTCAGCCTTGTCGTATTGTTCTTTGTAATAATAATCATTGCCCTCGCGAATAAACTTACGTTCGTCCTGAGCCGACGCAATGTTTGCTAATGCGTTTATTATTAATAATATAGTTAAAATTCGTTTCACTTTCTCAAATTTAAAATGTTAGTCGAAAATGCCTAATTTATTGATCCAACGGTTTTTGCGCTGCAAAGTAAAGCAAGCGGCAAGAAAGAATATCAGAGATATAACTGTTGGAACAGCGTATTTTTCATCATATTCTGAATAAGATAAAATTTCACCCTTCTTCATTTTGCCAATCTCATCGTAAATAGTTTTAAGACCGGAATCACCATTTGTGGCTTTCACATAAGATCCTCCGCCGGCAATAGCAATTTGAATCAACGATTGCTCATCAAGTTTAGAGATTACGATGTTTCCGTTGTTGTCGCGTATCATGTCGGAACTACCTTCAGATTTAGGAATTGTTGTGCCTCGGGTGCTACCCATTCCGATAGTGAATGTTACGATGCCTTTGTCTAAAGCACTTTTGGCTGCGGATATTGGATCTGGACTAGGCTCATGGTTCTCACCGTCGGTAATAAGAATCATAGCCTTGGATGTTTCAGATTCAGAAGAGAACGACCTAGCTCCAAGGTTAATAGCAGCACCGAGAGCTGTACCCTGCTCGGAAATCATATCACACGAAACAGATTGTACAAAAATGTCGGTGGATTGTATATCGGCAGTTAGCGGCACCTGCACGAAGGCAGAACCAGCAAATATCACAAGACCTATTTTGTCGCCAGAAAGCTTTTTAATAAGGCTGGATATGGCATACTTGGTGTTTTCTAAACGATTGGGATACATGTCGGTAGCACGCATCGAGTTGCTGACATCAAGGAGTATCATTATTTCAGAACCTTGAGTCTTAACCTCAGAAAGTCTGCTGCCCATACGCGGACGAGCCAAAGCTATTATTAAAAACGCAAGAGCAATTGACAATAATACGAACCTTATAATGGGTCGAGCCTTTGAATATTCAGGCATCAACGGTTGTAGCACTTTGTGGTTGCCAATCTTCTGCATATCGCGCTTACGCTTAGCAAGATAGAGCAAAAACAACACCGCTAAAACCGGTATTGCCAATAAACCGTAAAGGAATTCCTTGCTTGCAAATTGTATATCGAACATAATAATAATATATTATGGAAGAAATCTTCCCCAAGTCATTTTTATTAAAATATTAACAACTAGCAAAACCGCAGCAGCCAACAACCACGGCATAAATCTGTCGTGAGTTTTATTCATAGTAAGGGTCTGCATCTTGGTTTTTTCAAGTTTATCTATTTCTGTATAAATCTCTTTAAGTGAGAAATTGTCGGTGGCACGGAAATATTGACCATCGGTAATTTCTGATATTTTTTTAAGAGTAGGTTCGTCGATACGTACCTCCATATTCTCATAATAAATACGTCCGAACGGGTCTTGAACAGGGAACGGCGCAAGTCCGTTTTTGCCCACACCGATAGTGTAAACCCTTATGCCATAGCGTGCTGCAATTTCAGCGGCAAACACAGGGTCAATCTCACCCATATTGTTAATACCGTCGGTAAGTAGAATAACTATCTTGCTCTTGGCGTCGGAATTTTTGAGGCGTGCAACAGCATTGGCAAGTCCGAGACCAAGTGCAGTACCGTCTTCAATCATGCCTTCGTGAACCGTGGACATCAGATTTACAAGAGTTATTTTGTCGGCGGTAAGGGGACACTGCGTAAAGCTCTCGCCAGAAAAAAGCACAATACCAATACGGTCGTTTTCACGACCTTGAATAAAGTCGGCTCCTACGTTTTTGGCGGCCTCCAAACGGTTGGGCTTGAAGTCGCGGGCAAGCATAGAACCTGAAATGTCCATTGTTAGAATTATATCAATACCCTCTTTGGTAATGGTTTCATTGCTTGATGTGCTTTGTGGACGTGCCAAAGCTATAATCAGAAGGGCAACTATTACAAAATTGAAAACATATGGAGCGAAAGCCGCAATCTTTTTAAAAGATAGCGAGTTGGCACCAAAGTCACAAGTATTGCTGAAGGTTAATGCAGGGTGCGAATTCTTAAGTTTGAAAAAATACCACACCGCCAATGGCACTAACAACAGTAAGAGCCACAATACTTTAGGATATGCAAATTGTGAATATTCAAACATTTTTGTCAATTTTAATTGTCGGTGTAATTATTATTTGAATTTACTACATCAACCGAGGTATTAATATCGTTGATTAGTTGTGTGTGGTCAATGTTGTTGGTTGTAAGAGAGCTATCATCCATAAACGGAGGCGGAACAACAGCGCTGGTAGACGGTGGCTGAGTTGTGGTTTCAGGAATCAACTTGGTGTTGTCCACAAACTTATATGCTACCGAAAGGGCGAAATCGTTTTCATCGGGACGAGGCTCAAACTTGGCGAACTTAACAAAGTCAGCTGTATCGAGCAACGTTTTGAGATTCTGATAGTTTTCGTCGCGCGGCGGAATGAACTTTTTCAATTCTTCCAGAGTTTCGTCTGATGTGTTTTCAATAACTGAATTATTGTAACGATCTGTAATATAGTTCTTTAAAATTTCAGTCAGCAAAGAATAAAAATCTTTTACACGTCCCTGCTGCCAAAGTTTCGAATCTTTCAACTTGTCTAACAAGCGGTAAGCGGTAATGTGCGCGGGCTCTTTTGGTTTTGCGATGGGTAGGATCGGTTTGTTTTTAATTTTGCGGATTATGAAATATGTAATTGCCGCTCCTACAAGCAAAGTAATCAAGATAATAATAATAATGTGTCCGAACCTATGCCAAAACTCCTCGAAAGTGAGAGGGGTATTCTTAACTTCCACTATATCAAAAATAGGCAATACCTTAGAGGTGTCAATACCAGCGTAAAACGAACTATCCACATTTTGCAAGAGTGTAAAAGTGATGCTCACAGAGTCGGTGTGAATCAACTGTCCGTCAACCAAGACCGGCATCTGGGGAATGGTAAAAGTGGAATCTACAAAGGAAGTGATTAAATAACTATGTGAAACATTGATAGTTAAATCTGTATTATAAGATGTATCCATAATCGGACCTTGAGTAACTTCCAATTTAGGAACTATCTCGTTTTTCAAAAAAGGAAATTCCACCTTCTGACCGCCTTTCACCGTAACAGAAATTGTGTATTTAGCGGGAGATCCGAACTCTACAAAATTAGAGTCGGTATAGGCTTTTGCAACGGAATTTTGCGCTGATACACAATTGGTTATCACCACTGTCAACAGTAGAGCCATTATTATTGAAATACCCTTTGCCTTATAATGCGACATTGTTTTAAATAATTAAGTATTAATTAGTTACAACCTCGATTTAAAAAGTTTTATAAGCGGTTTAACATAGTCGTCGTTGTCGGCGATAAACGCACAATCGACACCGGCGTGACGGAAAATCTCCTCGTTTCTTGTTCTACGTTGCTCGGCGTTTCGGCGGAAGGTCTCCCTAACCGCACGCGACGAAGTGTCAACTATCTGAACCTTACCTGTTTCAGCGTCTTTGATGGTAACAAGTCCCACATTTGGAATCTCCTGCTCCCTAACGTCGAAAATATCAAGTGCAAGAAGGTCGTGCTTGTGACGTGCAATACGCAGCGCATCGGAAAAGTCGGGACATATAAAGTCGCTGATAATGAATGCAGTAGTGCGTTTTTTGATTGCACTTGTAAGATAGCGCAACGCACCAGCGGCATCTGTTCCCTTGCCTTCGGGTTTAAATGTTAGCAACTCTCTGATAATTCGCAAGATATGCTGACGACCCTTTTTAGGCGGGATGAACTTTTCGATACGGTCGGAAAAGAGGATGACACCAATTTTATCGTTGTTGGAAATTGCTGAAAATGAGAGACAAGCGGCAATTTCGGTGATAATGTCACGCTTGGAAGCGGTTTGAGAACCAAAATCGGTACTGCCGCTCACGTCGGCAAGAATTACCACGGTAAGTTCGCGTTCCTCCTCAAAAACCTTTACGTAGGGCTTGTCGAAACGTGCGGTAACGTTCCAATCAATATTGCGGATGTCGTCGCCGTATTGGTACTCGCGCACCTCGCTAAACGCCATACCGCGCCCCTTGAAAGCACTGTGATACTCACCTGCGAACAGATGGTTCGACAATCCCTTGGTTTTTATTTCTATCTTCCTGACTTTCTGTAATATATCTGAGGTTTCCATTTTGTTTCGATGTCAAATTTTAATTTGAGGCGGTGTAGACACCGTCTCTACGCCAAATGTCATTAAAATCTACTACGGAACGGGGATGGTGTTGAGGATTTCAGAAATGATTTCTTCGGTTGTAATATTCTGAGCCTCAGCCTCGTATGTAAGTCCGATACGGTGACGGAGAACTGCGTGACAAATTGATTTCACATCTTCGGGGAACGCATAGCCACGACGTTTGATAAACGCGTAAGCCTTGGTAGCCTTGGCGAGACTGATACCTGCACGGGGCGAACCACCGTAACTGATCAACTCTTTGAATTTTTCCAAGCCGTACAATTCGGGGTTACGTGTTGCGGCTACTATGTCAACTATGTAGTTTTCAATGCGTTCGTCGATGTAAACCTCCTTAACCAACTCACGAGCCTTGATAATGTCGTCGGAAGTGAGGATTTGGTCAGGTTTTGGGAACTCGCCCGTAATATTCTGACGGATAATAAGTTTCTCTTCCTCTTTCTTAGGATAGTTAACTATGATTTTGAGCATAAAACGGTCGACCTGCGCCTCAGGCAAGGGATATGTACCTTCCTGTTCGATAGGGTTTTGCGTTGCAAGCACGAGGAATGGGTCGTCTAACTTGTAGGTCTCCTCTCCTATTGTTACCTGATGCTCCTGCATAGCCTCCAAAAGGGCTGACTGCACTTTTGCGGGACTACGGTTGATCTCGTCGGCGAGTATAAAGTTGGCAAACACCGGACCTTTCTTAACCATAAACTCCTCGCTTTTTTGCGAGTAGATCATAGTACCGAGCAAGTCGGCAGGCAGAAGGTCGGGAGTGAACTGAATACGGTTGAATTTGGATTTGATAATTTGCGACAAGGTTTTGATTGCCAAAGTTTTAGCCAAACCAGGAACGCCCTCCAATAGAACGTGTCCGTTGCTGAGCAATCCTATAAGAAGACCCTCGGTAAGTTGTTTCTGACCAACAATTACCTTGCTCATCTCGTTGTTAACCAAGTCGATAAACGCGCTTTCGCGGTTGATTCTTTCGTTTAATTCTTTGATATTTTCTGCTGTTTGATTCATAACATTGTTCATTAAAACTCAAATGCAAATGTATAAATCAAATCGTAAATACGAACGCAGTACATCAATAATTAACTTTTTTTAAAAGAAATTAATACTTAAAAGCGTTTCTAAATTAGTGGGTGTTGATGATAAAGACTCCATTGGCGCTACGTGCTCCATAAATTGCTGCTGTACCGTCTTTTATGAGAGAAATCTCCTTGATGTCGCCGGGTGAGAGATAGTCAATTGAGTCAACAATAGAACCATTGACAACAAACGCTGCACATGGATCGCCATAAATTGTTGCAGTGCTACGTGTTATAACACAACCGTCTTGTCTAATTTCCACGCCAGTAAAATTACTTTTAATAATTGCGTAAACACTTGAATATGTACTATAATCAGGACCTTTTTTTAAACTTTCAACAGCCTGTGTACGGTCTTCTTCTTTCAAATAACCATATCCGATAGCCATATCTACTGATTTTTCGTTAGGTTTTGTAATGAGCTTAACGTTCAAGGTATCAGATGTTTTTTGATTTATATTTATACTGGCTTTTTTGAAACATTCCGACTTGATTGTGATACAATCTGTTGTTAAACAAACTATTGAGAAATTACCCAAAGAATCGGTATTTACCGCCGATTGTGCTTTTGTGGCAATTACTTTAATACCTGCAACGGGCAAATCATTAAATGCACGTACTTTACCATTGATTACACGGGTTTGTTGAGCGTATGTAGGAACAAGCCATACTAGCATCATTAAAACTGAAATTATCTTTTTCATACTCATAAAAATTATTTATAAATTTTTGTCAAAAATAGATAATTTCGATTTCAAATCACGATGAAAGTGTGTTAAAAAAACTTAAATGGGAGGTTGCCTTAAAAGACAACCTCCACTATCCTATTCTTTAATATTCTTGAGCAATGTTTCTACAGCCTCGTCTATAGATTTGCAAGTGCCTAATAATTTGATGAATGCGCTACCAATAATACAGCCATTGGAATGGTCGGCGGCGGCACGGAATGTCGCCTTGTTGCTTACTCCGAAACCTACAAGAGTGGGATTCTTTAATTTCATACTCTCTATATGGCTGAAATACTGCTGTTTGGCTTCGTTAAACGACTGCTGTGCGCCGGTGGTGGACGCCGATGAAACCATATAGATGAATCCCTTACTCATATCGTCGATGGCACGGATACGCTCGTCGGAGGTTTCAGGGGTGATAAGTTGAATGTAGTCCAAACCGTTGGCGTCGACAAACTGCTTGTAGTCAGAAAGATAAATCTCCGATGGCAGGTCGGGAATGATAAGTCCGTCGATACCCACTTCGCCGCATTTTTTGCAGTAACGTTCAAAACCGAACTGCATAGCGGTGTTGATGTAACTCATCATAATAAGCGGAATATCAGTTACTTTGCGAATATCGGCAAGTTGCTGGAAAATTATTTCCTGAGTGATGCCGTTATTCAAAGCCTTCTGACCGCTTGCCTGAATCACAGGACCATCGGCCATAGGGTCAGAAAACGGAACACCTATTTCTATCATATCCACACCGTGGTCTGAAAGCGATTTGATGATTTTTACAGTGTCGTCTAAATTGGGATAACCCGCTGTAAAATAAACTGATAATATGTCTTTTTTTCCAGATTGGAAAAGTTTGTCTATTCTGTTCATCTTTTTAAAATATTAAATGCTTGTTTTAACTTTTCGATGTTTTTTAGTCCGGGTGCGTCTTCAAAACGGCTGTTCAAATCCACACCGACCAATTTATTGATTTTTAACGCTTTAATATCTTCTAAATCGTCTAACGAAATGCCGCCGCTGAGCAAAAAGTTCTGCGAAATGTTCACATTTTGCAACATCTTCCAGTCGAATTTTACTCCCGAACCGCCGTATCCTTTGGTTTTGGTATCAAATAGCAGATAATCAACATATTGTGTATAACATTCTGCCGATTGCAAATCAGATTCCGACGAAATGCCGAAGGCTTTTATAACGGGCAGACAATTGCGAATATCAGCACAGAAATCAGGTGATTCGTTGCCGTGAAGTTGCACTAAATCAAGGTTATACTCTGACACTTTATCTAAAATATAATCCTTGTTGGCGTTGACAAATACACCCACCTTCTTAACATCGGTGAGTTTCTGTTTCAGCACAGGCTCTTGGCTCAATTCCACAAAACGGGGAGATTTTTGATAAAAAATCAGTCCTGCAAAATCGGGTTTCAGAGCCACCACCTCGGCAAAATTATCGCGCAAACCGCAAATTTTAATCAACATATCAAATAAGTGTTAAAACGTTGTCGATAAATGATTTAAGCGCAATACCCGGATTCTGCTCCTTCATAAAGTTCTCGCCCATAAGAAAACCGTTGAAACCGAGTTTTTTGAGCGTGGCAACAGTTTCGGGTTTTGAAATACCTGATTCCGAGATTTTTACAGCACCTTCGGGAAGATTCTTAACTATTGATTTTGAAATCTCAATGTCGGTTTTGAAAATCTTCAAGTTGCGGTTGTTAACGCCCAAAACGTCGATGTAACTCTCGTTGTAATGCGATAGTTCGTCCTCGGAATGAATCTCCAAAAGGGTTTGCAGACCGAGTTCCTTGGCTTCGAGCGCAAGTTCCTGACATTGCGACGGTTGCAGACAAGCCGCAATCAACAATATCACATCCGCACCCGACGATTTTGCCAAATAGAGTTGGTAAGGATCGGTAAGGAACTCCTTGAAAAGCAGCGGAGTATGCTCCAAATTGGCCCGAGCCTGAATCACATCTTGGTAACTGCCGCCAAAATATTTCTTGTCGGCGAGACAAGAAACACCTGTGCAGCCATATTTTTCGTAAAGCGGCACAACATCCTTTGGCTCAATACCTTGATGTATGTCGCCCTTGGATGGTGATTTGCGTTTGAATTCAGAAATTATACCCGTGGAACTGGTTTTCAAGGCATCTTTAAGCGAGAAAGTATTCCTCAGAAAGAGCGGATTATCTTTCAGCACCGACAATGGCAGACTTTTTTTGAGTTCCGCTGTTTCGATTTGCTTGTTGGCTACTATTTCGTCTAAAATTGTTGACATAATGCTGATTATGAGTTCATTTCTACATATTTTTTAAGCACTTCCTTAGCCTTGCCGCTTTCGAGCGATTCTTTCGCCTCCAAAAAGCATTCGCGGATGTTTTTCTCTGGACAGATGCAATTGATTGAAAATGCGGAGTTTGCAAGCACCACATTTTTCTGAGCCGCAGTAGAAGTGTTGCTTAAAACATCGTCGAAAATCTTTTTAGCCTCTTGCTTGGTGCTGCCGCCATAAATTTCGGCAGGATTGATTCGCTCAAAACCAATGTCGGAACAACTGAAAACCTGCTCCATACTCGACGAAATCACTTT
>JAGCYI010000244.1 GCA_017960885.1 Bacteroidales bacterium | reverse complement strand
GTCACGGTATCGACATTGCCGTTGGCGTCAAGGTTCAGACGGATGATTTTGATGCCCGAAAGAGTCTCGAGCCGTATTTCGGTTTTGTCGGTTATATGCTTGTCGTGCAAATATTTGCCAATGCAGCGCGACGCGTTTCCGCACATTAAGGCTTCCGAGCCGTCGGCGTTGAAAATGCGCATACTGAAATCGGCCACCTCCGACCGCCCGATGAGCACCAGGCCGTCGCTGCCGATGCCTTTGTGTCGGTCGCTCCAGGCCACCGACAATGCCGACGGATTGGGCAACTCACGCTCCGTCACATTGACGTAGATGTAATCGTTGCCCAGACCGTGCATTTTGGTGAAATGAACTTTCATTGTTACAATACTTTATAATTCGCACAGATGACACAGACCCTATCGGGGACACAAAGTTTCACTGTTTTTCAATCTGTCATCGTTTGCGCTATTTCTTTTACATTTTTAAATTATCACGGCGCAAAAATCGATATTTTATTATAAATAGCGATTAAAATGTGTTATTTAGATTTTGAATTACGAGTTTTTATTACGGATTGGAAATGTGAATAAGGGAAGGAAATTTAAATGCTAGTTGGATGAATTATGAAATATTGGTAATTTTGTGAATTAATAGATTAATTATGAAAACAACATCAGTTGCGTTAGGCTCTCATTTCGAAGATTTTATACAGACCAGCATTTCAAGCGGCCGCTACAACAATGCCAGCGAAGTTGTGCGTTCAGGCCTTCGCCTTCTTGAAGAACAGGAACAAAAAATTGTTGCGCTCCGTTCGGCCATCAACGAAGGTCTGACAAGCGGACTTGTTGAAGATTTTGACTCGAAGGCCTTCCTTCAAGAAATGAAAGCGCGGAAATATGGCAAAGTATGACATCACACAAAAGGCCTCCGACGACCTTTACCATATTTGGGAATACACCTCCGACACGTGGTCGGAAAAACAGGCTGATGCTTACTACAACATTCTTTGCGCCGCTTTGGACGAAATAGCCGCCGCACCACAAACAACAGGAAGACCTTACGACGAAATAATTCCAGGCATCAGGGCTTGCCACGTTCGCAAGCATATGGTGTTTTTCATTGTGCAAGCCAACGGCCGTGCACTAATTGTCCGCATCCTTCACGAAAGAATGGATTATGCAAGACATCTGTAGATTTCGCTGATAACGGATTATAAAACTACTTCAAATAAGTAGGGCTGACATTGTATTTGTACTTATTCAAACCGCGTAGTCGGCATAATCTCCATTTACACGATTTTACCATTGCACAATAACTGAAAGGTATAGTCTATTTTGTCAGGAATTCCACTATTTCATCTCCATAACCCTCAACTGCGTCCTTAAGTCCATATACGAACAATTTTACATCCCCATTTTTTGAAGTGAAAGGCTCCTTATTATGGATAATTTTATTAATGAAACCTTCTCTACATAGCATTCTATCAATAAATTCATTCTCCTTATGATTCTCGGCACCACATTCATTATACAGAAAGGGTTCGTTATCATCTTCATTCCATTTGGTTATAATAACGATTCTTTTGTTTTTCCCATAAAGCAAATTCATACGCTCTATTAAGTCGTTGATATATAAATCGCCAAATGAATACCCGACTATTAATAAAGACCTGTTTTTCAATATCGAAGCACATAAATAATGATGATAATAATTATATGGAATTACTGTAAGTTTGTCGGGTTTCCTTAACCCAGTAATTATTGGACCTATATGAATATTCTCCCCACTTTGATTTGATGAATTATTTTTGATGGCTTCATCTTTTATCTTTCCAATTACAACGCTTGCATCATTCCATTTATACATATCGCCAGATTTATATTTATAAGCGTCATAATCCTTATAATTGTAATATAAAATACTACCGTGCAAATGGCATACTTTATAATTGCACTGTTCATTGAATAGTGTTTTGGGGGCAAATCTTTTAACATCTATGCCTTCTACATCAACGAAACCATCACAATAGCTTGGCAAACTTTGTTCTATGGTTGTATCATAATTAAGGTTAAATAAATCAAAGCCTCCTAATTCATTCCAAAATGTCTTATACCATTTATAATCGGAATCTTTCTTGTCACTATATTCCACATCATATTTGTATACCATTTCCATTATATCAGCTTGACACTGATTTATAAGGGAATACAGATTGTTCCACTCATTATGGCCGACAATATTAGTAATTGGCACCACGAATGGGGCAAACAGTGAAAAAAGTTCGGGATTTTTGCAATTTCGGAACCAAACCCAATTATAAGAAGCCAACATCTCCAAAATATGAAATACCTGCTCGAAATTTGGTTTATTCAAATATTTCTTTTCCAAATGTTGATATATTTTCCAAATCGCAGAAAATGTGGGGCATTTCCCATAAACGTCTTTAACAGAATAATTTGTATACTCGTCTTGTTTGATAATTTTTTCCGTGATTTCTTGTGTTGTTGGCGCATTTATATCTATTGCTGCTCCTGCTCCTAATAGAATTGTTGGTTTAATATTTCCCATACTTGTTTCGCTATATTGATTACATCAAAAATAAAATATGGGAATCATATATCATAATATTCAACAAAATCACCATCTTCAAAAACACAATGATATACGACTTTGCTACAATTCTTTAATACTTGAATTGCATCTTTGGCAATTATTCTTCTAACTTTTTCCCTTCTCCGATATAATATCCATCCATATCGTAAAGATTTTCAACGTAATAAAAACCTCCATCTGGGTAGTATTCGCGAGCGAGCATTACAATCACTTTTTTACCTTTTTCATTACGAACCTCTTTAAATCCGTCAAACGAGCGCAAAAGCACCGCTTTTTTTGTGGGAATATCAAACAAATAAGAGTAAATGTTTCGATAATCTGGACAACCACTTACAATGATTCTATCTTTTGATACAGAATGGAATCCGTATCCAATTGACTCAATTGTTATAAATCCTGTGTCTTTCGAATGCAAAGATTGGTGTTTCGTGCATTTCACTTTGCTTTCATAGCTCGGTTCGGTGATTAATTTCTCCAATTTTATTTCGTTGGGATAATAAGCGTAGAGACTATATTGCGCTGGTTGCGGAAACCAATCGGGCGAGCCATCATCAGGCGTGCCTTCGTCCCATTCTACCTTGTAATACAATTCGCTTCCATAATGGTTGCCTATCTTTTCCATTTTTGCGAGTTGTGCTTTGATTTGCTTCTCTTTCTTTTTCGCCAAATTTGCATCTGTAACATCATCGCTCTCTTCAACAATCAGCCAACTCCCTTTTATCTTTTTGACAACCAAATATGAAGGGTATGTTTTTCTTGCCTCCTTTGCCGAAGTTTGCACCAATTTGTCAAAATGTACTTTTACACTGCCATCGGAATTATTTGTCACTTCAAATTTTGAAATCACTTGCAAGAAATTTGGTGTTTTTGCAAATAAATCACGCTTGGATTTGACAATCATTTCAGGTGTGTATGTCTGCTGATAATATTTTACTTGCGAAGCGTATATGCTGGCGAAATCCTCTGCTTTCTTTGAATTATGAATCTCATCCCACTTCTTTGCCAAATCAATGGCTATCTCTGTGGTTGTTTTTGTTTTGCCATTTGATGTTTTCGTGGTTTGTGTCTGACTAATAGCACTATTACGTTCACTCGTCCGCGTAACCATTAAAACGACAAATACGATAAGCATTACTGCGGCTATAGAGCACATCACAATAGCCAATACGCTTATTCCGCTTTTTCGTTCGGTACTGCTATTGCTCTCCGACTTACAATCTTGAATTGAAGCATCTTCTGATGCGAATTTTTCACTCCAAACAGATTGTTCATCGTGTATGGGGACTGATTCTAACGGTGGCTCCGCTTCTTTGTCAGTTTCTATTTTTTGCGACGTATTTACAGGATGCCCAAATATAGGTTTTCCGCATTGTGGACAAAATTTGTCATTGGCACTTATTTTTGTGCCACAGTATATACAGAAATTCATTTAAAATGCGTTTTATATATTTAACCAACTAATTATAAGAACAATGCAGCAATACCGCCAATGATAAACAAAAGGATTATTATATCAATAAAGGAAATAATCAGTCCCGCAAAAGCCATTCCCCGTGGTGCCTTGAACAAACCTAAAAACGATAATACAGTTCCTAAAATCCATAAAATCCATCCTATGCCTGGCACCCAACCAAAAAACAAACCAAGCAACGCACAAATAAAACCTGACTTACCTAATCCATTTGATTGCTGCTGAACTATGACTGTTGTGGGTTGTTGCTGAAAAACAGGTTGCTGTGCAACAACTTGTGGTCGCTTATCTTGCGGTTCTGTCCGTACCTTATTAAGGGAAATACCACAATTGCCGCAAAAGTTCGCTTCATCTGGCATTTGTGCCCCACAATTATCACATTGTTTCATACTGCTTTAATTCGTATTTAATTGTTTCTTATACCCAAAAATAATAAACAGCATTAAAAATCCCACATTAAACTATTCATAATATCATTATATGAATCATCAATATCTTCATAATCGCTATGGTCACGAATTTCAACAACAGTGTTGTTTTTGAATTTAATGTATTTGTACTTTATCTTATTTCGCATATGTCGTTTAAGGTCTCCTTCAAAAGCACCTCCAAATGCCTGTAATAGAGCAATGGCAAGGACTTCTTCACCACTACTTGAATTGCTAATCATATCATTAGTTGCATTATTAAATGCTGGCAATAATTTGTTTGGGTCATACTCCCAAACCTCAATGGTATTGCCTTTATAGTCGTGACTTGCCGAAGTTCTATAAACCGATTGGTCAGCAATCTCCTTCACCATCTGTTTTGTCATACCGATTTCCAAAATGCCGTTAGCGAGTTTTGTTCCTTTGGCTTGCCCATACTTTGCTATAAGTCTTTTTTTCTTTTGCTCCTTTTCAACAGTTTCTTTTATGTAATTCAGTCTTTCATTCAGTTTCTTATCTTCACCAATATAATCAGGTCTTGCATTTTGGGCGTATTCATACCACCGTTTGGCATCTTCGTATTTTTGAGATTGAAAAGCATTATCTCCGTTCTTTACATACGAATAATACACGTTCTCCTTTTGTTTTTCTTCAGCAAGTTTCCTCTTTGCCGTAGGGGTGCTTTCTTTTTCAATTTCAAAAAGTTGTGCAAGTGTCAATTGGTATTTGTCCAACCAATTGCCATTTGCTGTACTTCTGTCAGCAAATGTGGTTGTTCCTTCAATGAAAGCGCCTCCAGTGGTCTTTCCTGACACATCACCATTAAACACATCACCATTTACATATCGGTACACACCTATTTGTGGCTTCACCATTCCATTCCCTACTTCAAAAGTTCCATTGAAACTATTTCCGTTTGTATATCGAATATCAATGCTTTTGGTACATTTTAGATATTCATCGATATTCCACCACTCAACTTTTGAAAAATCCGCAGAACTCAAAGACAGAGATTCTTCTTTTATACGAGAATCTGTACAAGTCAATTTGATATTATAATTGGCACCTGCCTTTTCTATGGTTACTTCTTTATATGGGCCTGTTTTGTATGTCCGTTTACCAACTTTCTGAATGTAATCCACAAATATTCCGTTCATCTTTGGCTCCACTTGTCCCACAAATGAATATTCCGTAGTCGTTATTTTTGCTCTTTCAGCGCTTAACAGCAATTTGTCAATATCGCTGTACGACTTCATAACACGGTCTTTGTTCAATGGAATTTCAATTTTTGATTTGCTATGTTTAGCATCATCTAAAGTGAGCAAATACGTCATACCCGATTGGATTGTTGGTGCTATTGATTCACTTTTGGCAATGGTAATAGGCGTTTTATAGTAATGTGGAACATAGTAATTTATATCAAGCACATTTACAGACAAATCTGCGGCTTTTTTTGGCGTCAGCGTAAAAATATTACTTTCTGAATTTTTAACCCTAAACGTACCTTTTATTCTACCATATTTGTTAGCCCATACGCCATAAACATCTATCCACGGGTTTACATCCTTGGTAACACCATCAACTATCATTTCGCCTTCAGGAATACTGTATATTGATATGGGTTGGTTGTTGGCCATCATCTTTTTCTTACTAATATATTTCACTGCATAGCCATTTTTTTGATACTCAACTACCTTTTCTTTAGTCCTCCGCTCTATTTGTGGCTTGCTCACATTAAAATTGTTGTCTCCTTCATTCAAGTTCTTCACGTATATTTGACCACTTGTAAGTTCTTGGTCGGGTACAATATATTCCTTACCTTTCATTGAAGCCTTTATGCGACCAACAAGTTCATAATTGCGCATTGCGTACTCGAATGGGATTTTGGATTTGGTTTTGAATGCGCCGCCATTGGCAAACGAACATATTTCGTAATTGCCTTGCACTGCCTCACCTTGCACGGTCTTGCTTGCAAATGCAGTTTCGCCATCCTTGTATTTTAAAACTGGGGTCAACTCAATCTGTGCCAATTTGTAGAAATATTTTGGTGGAAATGTTACAGTTATCTCCACTTCCAAACTGTCATTACGCAATTCAAGTTTTTCGGGATTTACACTCCATTGAACATTTTTGGCTTTATCCGCCATTTTGCTCAAACCTCCGCAACTTGTCAGAATCGCAAAACAAACGATTCCTGTAAAAATGACTGTGCTGTCTTTTAAACGCCTCATAACTTATTAAATTTTAATTTGTTAAAAAATAAATAAAACTCACAAGTATGCGTTTTGGTTGGATTGGGTTTGCGCTATATAAAATGTTAGCGCGAACCTTCATCGTTCTATCTGGTCACTAAAGGATAAAACTGGACTACCTCATACTTCCAAATATACCGAAAAAGCCCGCGCTTAACGCGAGCATTTTGGCTTTTTCTTTGGAAGTATTTTTCGCCTCTAAAAAAGTGTCCAGTTTTTTTAGTGACCAAATAATAAAGCAAAACGCTATAAATCAATATGTCTTTAAAATGCGCATCACAATATGCGCTTGTTCATCATAAGCAAATCGTTTTTAACATTAAACATTTGTCCAAAGATAAATATGTTCTGTGTGAAATAAAAATGTTTTTTGAATGTGCCGCGCGAAAGCCCCGCTTGCCGCTATCTTACAGCGTTAAGCACCGTTTCGGGCAGCGTTCCCATAAGGGTTATGGCCGAGAGTTTGCGGCCAATGTCTTTGAGCGAGTGGCCGCAGTGGTATAGGTTGTTATCGACAATGAGCCATCGGTCGTGCGACGGCGTGGTCCAAATGTGAGTATCAATCGGTTCAACATTGGCGGCAGAGTTGTGGATATTGCGCAGCGCGGTAAGGTCTTTGCCTGAATAAATGTCGGCGGTAACGCCCGCGTTGCGGACATCGAGAATCTCAAACGTGGCGGCATCAACATACGCGTCAATTATAACAACCCGCTGTGCGGCGGTTTTTATGAGTTTTTCGAGCAATACCCGCGCATCGAAAAACTGCCCGTCGAAAAACACCTGTTCAACGGGCAACGCGTTGGTGCGCACAAAGAAGTCGATTTTTTGTTCAACATTGTCGAGCCGTTTCTCGTGCTCCATAAGTCGGTTGTCAAGTCTTTGCTCAACATACAGAAGTTGCTGATTAACAGCATATCCCTTCAATAAATAATCTTTCAGTACACGGTTTGCCCATTGGCGGAATTGTGTGCCGCGCTTTGATTTAACACGATAGCCGACAGAAATTATGACATCAAGATTATAGTAACGCACACGACGTGAGACCTGCCGCCCACCTTCTTTTTGAACTGTTAAGAAATCCTTAACAGTTGCCGACTCTTCCAATTCGCCTTCATTATAAACGTTCCTGATATGCATACTGACATTGGGCTTTGTGGTATCAAACAACGCAACCATCTGCTGCTGTGTGAGCCAAACCGTCTCGTCGGAAATTTGCACAGCGAGTTGCAATGTGTTGTCATCGGAACAATATACAACCACGTTGTTGTTAATGTCGTATGGTATCTGACTTATGCTCATTAGTTAAGATGTCGCACTATGCTTCACAAGATTTTAAATCCAGAAACTCATCGGTTGCCAAATGTATAAAAAGCCCGATGAAAAATGAAAATGTTTTTTCAATCGGGCTTGATTTCGGCCTTTTCTTATACTTCTTATACCAGCGCCCTTCGGGCGGAAATTTTTAGAAAATTCAAACAAAAAATTTCACAAAATTCATTCTAACCAAACTTATCCCAATCAACCCCAAATGTGGTATTCGGAAAAATTCGGGTTCGTTTGGTTAGAAACAAAAACTTGAAAATCATTTTTTTATAAATTTTATTAAAAATTTTCTTTCAATTTCCCGCGAAGCGGCACTCTGTGTTATCTGTGTTCCCGATAACTATCGGGACTGTGCGAAATTCATTGTTTAAGGTATTCGTCCACCTGCTGAGCCACCTCGCGGCCACTTGCAATGGCGCGCACCACAAGGCTTGCGCCCGATTTGGCGTCGCCCGCCAGGAATACGTTCGGCGCGTACTGCGGATGCTCGGGCTTCAGGAATCCCATTGCCAAAAGCACCATATCGCATTCGATAACTTCCTTGCGGCCAGTGAGTTTCATTTGCGGTCGGCCGCCTTCGGGTGCGGGAAGCCACTCCACTTCCTCAACCTCAACGCCCGTCAACTCGCCTTTGGCGTTGCCGATGAAGCGGTTCGATGTCAGGCACCAGCGGCGCTCGCAGCCTTCCTCGTGGCTTGTTGTGGTTTTTAGAATCACGGGCCACCACGGCCAAGGTGTGGCAGGGTTAGTGCCAACGGGCGGTTTGGGCATAATCTCAATCTGCGTCACGCTCACAGCCCCTTGACGGTGGCAGGTTCCGATGCAG
>JAGCYI010000243.1 GCA_017960885.1 Bacteroidales bacterium | reverse complement strand
TTGACCAAAAACTATCATACGAACGAAACTCAATAGCCTGCATTACCGAGTTGGGATTAAACATAGACTTTTGGTCGCCGATGATATAGCCGTCGTAGGCGTGCTTCATCAGTTCAAAGTCCATATCGTTCTCTGCGCAAAGTGCTTTTACCTCTTGTTCGGTAAAACCATAATATTTTGACGTTTTACCCGGCTGTACAATGCTGAACTCCCTGAAATTATTCAACGCTGACTGTGTCTTTATCTTGATGATTGGCAGGATGCCGGTCATATACACCAAGAGGAATATTTTGGAAGCCTTATTAGACTTGAACATTGCCCGTAAGAAGTTTACATAATCGTCTTGGACGTCTTGCTCAACATCGCGCACAAGCATATCCCATTCGTCGATAATGAGGATAAAGCGGTCGCCGGTCTTTTGGTTGATTTCTGCAATGGCAAAAAACAGGTCGTTCTGTTCCTCCAAAAAATCATACGATTTTTTCAAATCCTTAACAATCAGTTGTTGCGCTTTTTTAAGCCGGTCTTTAACAGGTATAGTAACAAACGTGTTCCAATCGATAAATATAGTTGGATACTTGTTGAGATGCGTTTTATAGTCGGGTGAATTAGTTATTTCCAAGCCCTCGAATAGTTTTGAGGAATCACACGAGCGGTCGTAGTAGGCGTACGCCATCTTTGCCGCTACTGACTTTCCAAACCGGCGGGGACGTGAGATGCAGAAATAGCGGTTTTCCGTGTCCATATTCTTGTTGAGAATGTTCAACAGACCCGATTTGTCAATGAAGTTGCTGTTCTTGACACTCCTGAAATCGCTATTTCCGTAATCTATAAATTGGCTCATAACGCTTGTTGTTTATTGTTTTTCGCAAATGTAGGATTTTATTTTGTATTCTCCAAGAAACAGGAATGGTTATTTTTTTTGGAGTTCGCGCCCCGAGGGGCTTGCTTGTTTTTTTTAACAAAAATCTAAGCGAATCAAAAGGGATGGAAACGAATTTTTATAGTGTTGTTTGTTAAGGGCTTGTTGATGTCCGATCAAGGGGTTGAAAACTCTATCGGAGTCTGAAAGATGTTTGATCATTCAAACCGATGCCATTTCAGTATCATTTGGATGTCTTTATCTTTGCTGTTATAATAATAATTTCTAATATTATTTAATCTTTCGATGTACCGCTCAAAAAAGAAATTGGATAAAGGTATAAATAGGAACCCCATTAAGGAGTGTACAACTTTTGCCATTAAACTAAATTCGGGTGCAAGGAAAACATAATCAATGACAATAAAATTATAACAGATATAATCAAACCCATACATTGCTAAAATAGTAAACAATAAAGGATATATATTTAGGAATAAAGGCAAATAATCAATTTTGTAATCAGAATACTTTACTCTACATTTTACTACTTGACGCCAACATTTGAGATGTAATTTAATAAACTTTATGCTATAAAATTGTATAAAATTAGAACGCCTAAAAGTAATACGAGATAATTCCCCCGACAAGGAATATAAAGCATAATAATCTTTATATTTATCTGACGAGATAAATTTTCTTAGTTTTCTGCTTGGTGTTTTTATCATTTTTTTGATGTCTTGGAGTCTTGCCGTTGTTATCTATGTCATTATAATTTAAATATTTAATTCCAAAACTCGTTTTTAACCCTTACCCCCGCTACAAGATGTCTATCAAAAAAGATTGTACTGATAATAGTGTTTTTATCAGTACAACTAATGCTTTGGGTAATATGCTGTTGGGCAAAATTTTACATCAACTCCTTAATCTTGTCAATCACTTTTTGTGCTAATGCGTCGGCGGCTGCCTGACTTTTGCTTTCGGTGTAGATGCGGATGATGGGTTCGGTGTTTGATTTGCGGAGATGCGCCCATTCGTCGGCAAAGTCGATTTTTACGCCATCAATGTCGGTGATTTTTTCGTTTTGCGCTTTGTAATAAGCCTTTACGCTTTCGAGCACTTTGTCAACATTGATGTCGGGGGTAAGTTGAATCTTGTTTTTGCTCATAAAGTAGGCTGGATAGGTTTTGCGTAGTTCCGAAACCTTCATTTTTTTCTTGGCTAAATATGTGAGAAACAGAGCGATACCACAGATAGAATCGCGCCCGTAGTGGAGTTCGGGATAGATAACTCCGCCGTTGCCTTCGCCGCCAATAACGGCTTTGGTGCGTTTCATTTCGGTAACAACATTGAGTTCGCCCACAGCCGCAGCGGTGTATGTGCATCCGTGACTTTCGGTAACGTCTTTGAGTGCGCGGCTCGACGAAAGGTTCGACACCGTGCTGCCTTTGGTGTGCTGCAAAATATAGTCCGACACAGCCACAAGGGTGTATTCCTCTCCAAACATTTCGCCGTCTTCTTGCATTATGGCAAGACGGTCTACATCGGGGTCAACGGCAAATCCTACATCGGCCTTGGTTTTTAAAACTGCTGCCGAAAGGTCGGTGAGATGGTCTTTGAGCGGTTCGGGATTGTGGGCAAAATGTCCGTCGCAAGTGCCGTTGATTATTGAATATTTTTCTACTCCCAATGCTTTGAAAAGTTTTGGGAGAATGATTCCGCCTACCGAATTGATGGTGTCGGCGCATACTGTAAAGTTTGCTTTGCGGATAGCCTCCACATCTACCAACGGCAGGTTGAGGGTGCGCTGAATGTGCACATCTTCAAAACCTTCAACGGTGCGCACGGTGCCGAGATGCTCCACTTCGGCGTATATGGCGCGGGTGTCGATGTTTTCGCTAAAATCTATGATAAATTTTCCGTCGGCGGCGGTAACGAACTCGCCGTTTTTGTCCAATAGTTTGAGAGCGTTCCATTGAGTGGGGTTGTGGCTTGCAGTGAGGATGATACCGCCGTCGGCATCAAACTCGGTAACAGCCATTTCGGTGGTGGGAGTGGTGGCGTAGTCGATGTCGATAACGTTTACTCCGCAGCACGATAAAGTGCCTATAACCAATTGTTTAACAGTTGCGCCCGAAATTCTTCCGTCGCGACCCACTACCACGGTGTATTCCTCTTTATTAGATTGATTTTTAAGCCATTTAGAATAGGCTGTGGTAAATTTTACAATGTCGATTGGGGTGAGGTTTTCGCCGCAATTGCCGCCGATAGTACCTCTTATGCCTGAAATAGATTTAATTAAAGTCATTGTTGCAATATATA
>JAGCYI010000242.1 GCA_017960885.1 Bacteroidales bacterium | reverse complement strand
ATTACTTGAATTTCGTCGTCTTCGTTGATTTCTTCTGCGCTCATTGTAAATGGGTTTTAAAAATTTGTGATGTGCAAAGGAAACAATAATAATGCTAATTACAAAAATTATTTTTCATCTCAACGAAGATACTTCTATTTTTGGGTCATAAAGTTAAAGAAACTGTCGATACATTCAATTTTCGCCTTGTTGGGCAGGTCGATGAGTTTCGCTCCGTTGTTGAACTCCATAATACTTTTTGTACCAGGCTTGTATTCAGTCCATTTGGGAAGTCCCGAGCCGTTGGGGTTGCCGCACGATTTGGCAAAGTTTACCCAATATTCCTGCATTATGTCCGATACTTTTTTCTCCTCGGGATATTTGTCGGCTTCCTCGTCGAACGCACCGCTCAGATACATACAGTCGTCGGCGTGCGCTGCTCCACGTCGGTTGCCTTGAGCATATACGGTTTTCTCAGATTTTTGAGCCAGATATGCCACATACACAGGACTTTTGCCTGTTTTTGTCTGCAAATTTGCCCAAGCGTATGCCGGCCATCCGAAACTAACGTCACGACCTAAATCACGCATACTGAAAAGACATTCTTCGTCGGTGTTGCCCGGGTAATGATACCTGATGCTGTCAACCCAATTTTGAGGAAATCCCATGCTATTGATTACTGTTTCGTATGCGTCAACGCTTACCGATTCGTAACTTACCGCACCTTCGTCGCTATTGTGCATAATAAGCACAGGCACGTCGTTGTATTCGCCTTTCTCATATAGGTTGTAGAGCGATTCGGGAATCACATAGCCGTCGATAACGGGCATTGAGGGATAGAATACTCCATTGCCTGTCAACGCTTTAGCATCCATCTTGCGCATCTCAGCAATCGATTTTGCGTTAATCCTTTCCATATAACTTTTGGTTTCTTCCAACATATTACTCTCGGTGTATGTTCCCATATTCATTTTAGCAATGTACGAACCGCTCTGGCTGATGCAGGCGCAGAATAATCCTTTTGCCAGTGGCGAAGCACAAAGAACGTTGCAGCACATAGCACCCGACGATTCGCCAAAGATTGTAACCTTTGAGGGGTCGCCGCCAAAGTTCTTGATATTGCGCTGAATCCATTTGAGTGCGTAAATCTGGTCGAGTATGCCGTAGTTTCCGGAGTGACCTGTGGGCGATTCTTTTGCCAATTCGTCGCTTACAAGGAATCCCAATTCGCCGTTGCGGAACTCGATTGAAACTGTGATTACACCTCTGCGTGAGAGGCTCTCCCACAATGTTCCGCCGTAATGCTCGGTTGAAAAACTGCCGCCGTGAATGTAAACCATCACGGGCAACTTGTCGTTGACGCTCTTGGCAGGGGTTACCACGCTCAGATAGAGGCAGTCCTCGTCCATCATATCGTATTTAATGTAACTTTTTTCGGGTTGCGGAGGCCATTTGGCTATATCGTCGGCTTTCAATACGCCCTTCCACGGTTTTACAGGTTGAAGAGGTTTCCAGCGGAGGTCGCCCAAAGGAGGTTCGCAGTATGGAATTGCCTTATAAACAGCAAGATCGTTGCCATCGAGAATGCCTTCTACCTCGCCGCCTTCTACGTGTGTTTTCAATATTGGCTGCGCTGTGCAAGCCGTAGTCACCATTAGTCCGAGGACCAATAATTTCATTAATTTTTTCATAAGGAATCTGAGTTTAATGTTTTACATACTTATAAAAGAACATCAAACGTGCCACTTATGATAATGTTTTGATAATGAGTTGCTTGTACTTTAATAATGGTTGTGAAATTGTAAAATTTTTTTACACTTATGTAAAAATCTATTACACTATGGGTTTACAAAATTAGTTTTGCTGACTCTCTTTTTTGTGGTTGGCATTGTGGCGCACAATCACGTCGGAGAGGAGGTCTTTGCGGGTGATGACAGTGCCTTCTTTTGGGAAAATGTCGCTGCCCGACGATTCGGTGATGATAAGTTGTTGTATAGTAGTGATATACGAATCTTTACCGTTTTTGTCTGTAATTTGACGGGTTTCTTCGCCGATGCAACTTTGCAGATACCATTTGCCGTCGATGGGCATGTAGTTAACGTGGTATGCCATACGGCGGAACACCATATCCACGGTTTCGCCCTTGCGGTTTTTGGCGGTGAGTTTTTTGCCGTCGGGGATAATTTCAAATTCGAGACGTGCTATGCTTTTGCTCGTTTTTTCTATAAACATCTTGCCCGAATATTTGATGCCCGGGGCGTTTGTTTTTTTGTCGAATTGGATTACAAGAAAAACGCCTTGGTCGGTGGAATCTTTGCCAACATACTGAAAATCATAGTATTTAGAAGCGTATGTGGAAATAAATTCTTTTCCACGGTTTACAAAATCAAGTTCGATAATGTTGAACGGACCGCCACGGAGTTTTAGCAAAATATCGTACTGTTTTTTCGACATCATTTTTCTGCCCTCAGTTACTGCCATTTTGTTTTTGCTAACATCCGAACCGCCTGATTTATAGATATTAAGCATAGCCTCGTCGCGTGCTACAAATGATGAGTCGGCGTAATAACTTTCGCGGTAAAATGCCTTGTAGACGTTGGCTTTGCGGTAATATTGCGAATGTATTCTTGAAACAGATTCGCGGATAATTTTTTCGGTTTCCACAGGTGTTACCAATACCTCGCCAAGTCCGTAGATATGCTGCGAAAGTGCGATATTGTTGCTTTGTGAGTTTGCTAACTGATTGATTGCTATTTTTTTAGGAGAATATCCAAGATATGATACCACAAGAGTGTCGTTTTGATTTTCAGGATTGATTAGCAGGTCGAACTTGCCGTTTTCGTTGGTGATGGTGCCTAACGCAGTGTTGTTTAGGCTGATAGAGGCAAACGGCAATGCGTTGTTTTGATCGGCATCGCGCACCACGCCCGACACTTTTATCATCTGCGGCTTTTCGGCTGGGAGTTCGGTTTTTTCGTAAATTACTATGTTTCCGCCAATTACGGTGTACGAAATATTGTCGGCGAGTATTGTGTTGAGTATGGTTTCAAGTTCGCAATTCTGACGGTTGAGCGAAACTTTTTGGTTTTTGAGCAAATCGCTGTTGTACGAAAAGTTTACGCCCGATTTGCGGCTGATATCGTCTAACACGTTGCTAATCTCTGCGTTATCGGCTATTACCGACACACGTTTTTGCATTATTGCGCTGTCCTGTGCCGCTATGGGTTGCAGGGTAGAAGCGGATATAATTATGGCTAACAACAGTTTCATAGGTGTTGGTTTTTAATGGTTTACTATTGGATAATCCATACGCCGGTAACGGGACTCATCTCGGCTTGGATGTGGTAAATGGTTGACAATCCT
>JAGCYI010000241.1 GCA_017960885.1 Bacteroidales bacterium | reverse complement strand
GCGGAGGCGGAGCACGTCGTTGTCGTAAGTGATGCCGATGTCGCCGCGCACTTTGTTTTTTTCGATGTCTACCGCGCTGATTACAATAATGATTTCCACGTCGTTAGCCACCTTCATAAGCATTTTTAACTTGCTGTCGGGCTCAAAACCGGGCAGTACGCGCGATGCGTGATAATCGTCGAAAAGTTTTCCTCCAAACTCCAAGTAAAGTTTGTCGCCGAATTTCTTAATCCGTTCCTTAATATGTGCCGACTGTATTTTCAGATACTTGTCGTTATCAAAACCGTATTTCATAGTATGCGTTTTTTTAACGGCGCAAAGTTAGAAACTTTTTTTGTAAAAAAAAGGGGGCGCACATACGTAACGCCCCTAATTTTTTGCTATAATATCTAAGGTGTTTTAGTCGCCAAATTTAAATGCCACGCCGATGTTGAATTGGGTTGTGCCGACGTTGATTTTTTGTTTTGCATCTTTGTTGCCTGTAAGTAAGTATTCTCCAAAGTTTGTTACTTCGTAGTCAGCGGGTAACATCCAGCCAACACCGAGAGTAAACCATCCTAAAGCAACGCCAAGTTCGGGTTTAACTGCGAATGTTGTAGCGGGGTCGTATTCGAAAGATTCATTGTTGCCTGTTAATGAAAGATTGCCTAATTGGGCAGATGCGGTTTTAACATTACCGAGTTTCAAACGTCCTGCGCCAAATGTAATTGCAGCGTAAGGTTTAACAACGGGTGCTTTGAGGTCGAAACGAATTTTACCGCCTACAAGACCGAGTTTTGATGCGCTATAATCAAGAGCGAATGTACCTTCGTAGTCTTTTTTTACGCCAAAAAGAATATTGCCGTCTTTTGCGATACCGAACGAGAGTTGTCCGTTGAGGAAACTTGGCGCGAACATCAGGTCGAGCGAGTAACATAAACCGGCTTTTGCAGAGTTTTTAAACTCGTCGCCTTGGGGAGCCGACCAGCCTACTTGTGCATCAAATCTGATGCCTTGTGCGTTTGCCGCATTGCCAACAAAAATGGCGATGGCTGCGGCTGCTAAAAATTTTAAAATTTTCATACTGTTGTGGTTTATTGGTTTGTAAATATATGGTGCAAAGTTAGATTTATTTTGTTAAAATGCAATAGTTTTAAGTTTTTTTGGGGAAGAAAATAATCATCCTAATACCACTTCGGCAGGAATACCCAAATTGTGATATAGGTTTCGGGCTATTTCAAAACTTAGAGATCGGCGTCCGTGCATCAAATCACTAAAAGTTGTAGCACTAATACCAAGAACATTGGCGGCATCTTTTTGTTTCAACCCCTTTTCTTTAACTTTTTTGCGTATGGTTTCTGCTAAAAAAGGAGTTATTTGACCTGGAAGTGGATGATGTTTTATACCGTAATCGTCTAACAGACTGCTAAGTTGTGAAAATTCGGCTTTTTCTTCGTCCGATAACAATTCCATATCACCTAACTCTGTGCCTTTTTGAATTAGTTGCTCAATACGGAGTTCTGTATTGTGGTATTCTTCTTCGGTGTTGATTTTCATAACTATATATTTTTAATATCCTTGATTCTATCATATTCACTGTGTGTGCCGATAAAACGGATTGCAACAGTTTCTGCAAAAAAAACTACTAAAACAACGGTTCTGTAATTGTTACCCTTTATATTGAAAACGTATCTATTGTTGTCTACATAATCAGCCGACGGAAAATCGTTTTTTAGGTCGGAATGTTTTTTCCATTTGGCATTTCTAACAATAGAACACCATTTAGCCAAAGCATTGGAACTATCAGTATGCTGTTTTTCAAACTCGTTGATTTTTTCAGGAAACAATATCTTCATTACGTTGAGTTTTTTGCAAAAATAATATAAAGAAAGGTATTCTCCAAATATAAATTCACATTTTTGTGAACTTATGATTGGTGAATGGATTTATAGTTATATGTTTTTATTTAAAACTCATCCCGATGATCGAGCCAATAATCGATAAGTTTTCTTGCCATTGAGGGGTGAGGCGGAATTTCGGGAAGGGCGTTGCGGGTAAACCATCGGCAGTCGCTCAGTTCCTCTTCCTGAATGTGAATTTCGCCACTTTCGTATTCGGCAAAAAATCCGAACATCTCTTGGCTTGGATAGGGCCAAGGTTGCGACGCAAAGTAACGTATATTTTTGATTTTCAATGATGTTTCTTCCATCACCTCGCGCACCACGCATTGTTCGAGACTTTCGCCTGTTTCCAAAAATCCTGCTGTAAGTCCATAAAATGTGCCGTGAAAATTTAACGCGTGGGAGAGGAGAATCTCATCTTTGCCTCTGTAAATCAGCACTATAATTGCAGGATTAATCCTCGGCCAAATTTCGTTGCCGCACGATACGCATTTTTTGCTGATAGGAGAGGAGTATTCCATTTTGCCGCCGCATTTGGGACAAAAATTTAAGTACGAGTCAAAATAAACCAATTCCGAAGCCTTAAAAGCGGTTTCGCGCAAATCGTTAGGCAGTTTGTGGTAAGCCTTTCTGAGCCATTCAAAGGTGTAACCTTGTGGAGCGGAATTGTTGTAGTAAAAAGCCTTGCAATCGTTAGCAAGATCAAAAATATGGCTTTGTGCAGCATCCACAGGGGCATTATCGCCACTCGGAATATCGCCGTTTGAGGTTAAAAGTATCTCGTTTTTTGGGTTGAATATTAGCCAATGCATAATTATAGTATTTGATTACAAAGATAAGCACTATTGACGAATTATGCAAGTGAATTTGCCTAACTATTTACAAAAAATGGCAGTCTTTTTGTTGAATTTTAATCACTTTAATAATTGAAACAATATGGATTTAAAGCGAAAAGAATTTTGGAAGACATTTTTACGAGTGTTTTTGGTGAGCCTGATTTTGGGTGTAATGGGTTCTTTTTGTCATTTATTTCTCGGTGCATTTTCTTTTGGAGTCCCCATATTGTTCCTAATGATTTATGGTTTCGTGGAGGCTCGTAACGTTTTTGAAACAAGGGCTGCAATTCGAGATGAATCGGTTACCAGAGCAACCGATTATCTATTTGCATTTTTGAGGTTTATTGCCATAATAATCCCTCCGGCTATCGTTGTGGTGTGGCTGGGATTATGTTGGTTTGTGTGGAGTTTTCACGGTTACCACGGATAATAAACAATGCAGAGGTGAGTCCAAAGAAATTATAACCTATCTAATAAAGAATCCAAGTTTTACCCACCTGACGTGCACCTGATAGTATCAGAGGTTTGCGAGTGGATGAATTTTTTTGACATAGTATGTCTGTTTTTTTGTTCAAGTATGGAAAATGTGATGTTTTTCACTCTTCACGTATTAAAAGTGTGATTTATATAACATTTTAATATTTGATTACAAAGATAAGCACTATTGACGAATTATGCAAATGAATTTTTTATTACTTAGCCTAATTTATTTACCTTTGAGCCATTAAATAAATAATACTTGACAATGAAATACTCTATTATAGGCACGGGTGCAGTGGGCGGCTATTACGGCTGCAAACTTGCCAAGGCGGGGTGCGACGTGCATTTTCTTATGCATTCCGATTATGATTATGTCTGCAAAAACGGACTATATGTAAAATCTTGCGACGGCGATTTCCTCCTTAAAAATATAAATGTGTATAGCAGCACAGTCCAAATGCCCAAATCTGATGTGGTGATTGTGGCGCTCAAATCGGTTAATCAGCAGTTGCTCTACGATATTATTCCGCCACTGCTCAAACCCGACACCCTTGTGCTTTTGATTCAAAACGGCATTGGTCTCGAACCCGATATGGCAGAAAAATTTCCCGAAATATCTGTGGCTGCGGGACTTGCCTTTATCTGTTCGTCTAAAACCGAGCCGGGTGTTATCAACCATCAGTGCTACGGCAGCATCAACATCGGCAATTTTAACTGCAAAGATTTGGGCAAGGTAGAACAACTAATCAACGATTTTAAAAATGCAGGCGTTGACGCTCACGAGGTTGAGTATTACGAGGC
>JAGCYI010000032.1 GCA_017960885.1 Bacteroidales bacterium | reverse complement strand
GCGTCGTCGGCCATATCGTAGAATACGAAACTCTTCTTCACTTCTTCGGCTTTGTCGCGTTCGCCGTGTTTAGAGAATATTGCGTAGAGCACAGGTACGATGATAAGGGTGATTACTGTGGAAACGAGCAAACCTCCGATTACCACCACGCCCATAGGTGCCCACACTTCGGCGCCTTCGCCCGACGACAATGCCATAGGTATCATACCGAGGATTGTGGTGGCGGCGGTCATAAGCACGGGGCGCAAACGTGAGCGTCCTGAAAGTACGATTGCCTCGTTGAGTTCGTAGTCGCGGTCGCGCATAAGGTTGATGTAGTCTACAAGCACGATACCGTTCTTTACTACGATACCGGCAAGCATTATCACACCAAGCATACCCACCATATTGAGGTTCATTCCCGTGATGAGGAGCGCGAAAATTACGCCCGAGATTGCAAACGGGATACTCATCATAATGATAAACGGCTTGCTGAGCGATTCAAACTGCGATGCCATCACAATGTACACGAGGATGATGATAAGTCCGAAAAGGAGTGTCATATCGGCAGAAGATTCTTGCTGCTCTTCGTAGTCGCCGCCGATAACGATTTTTACGCCTTCGGTTTTTTCAAATGTGTCGAGAATTTTTTGGATATTTTCGGCAAGTTCGGAGAGCGAAACGTCGTCGGGAGTTACCGAAACGGTGTTGACACGCTGACGAGTTTTGCGGTCGATTTGCGGAGGTGCCCAATATTCTTTTACGGTGGCCAACTCTTTAACTTTTACGCGCTGACCTGTGGGAGTGTTGATGGTGAGGTCGTAAATTTTGTCGAGCGAGTTGCGGTCTTCTTCGCGCAAACGTACGCGGATGTAATACTCGTCGCCGTCTTCTTTGAGGAATCCTGCGGTAAATCCGTTGATTTTGTTGCGGATATATGTGCCGAGGGTGGCGGTGTTGAGTCCGAGCGATGCCACTTTTTCTTTGTCGAATACCAATTGAAGTTCGGCGCGGTCGGATTCGCGGCTAATGCGCACGTCTTTTGCGCCTTCCACGTTTTTGAGTGCCTCTTTGAGGTTTGCGGCTATGGTGTTGGTTTGGTCAAAGTCGTAACCGTAGATTTCCACATCGATAGAGTTGCTGCTCATACCGCCGCCCGAAGATGTTGATACTGTGTAGTTTACAACCTCAGGTGTGGAGTCAAACTGATCGCGGATGGTGTTGGCGATGTCGAATATTGAGCGTTCGCGTTCCCATTTTTTGGTGGCACGGATATACATCTGACCTTTGTAGTTGCTTGTAGACGACATAATTGATGTGATGCCTGCGTCGTCGTTGGATCCTAAGGTGGTAGAAATCAGTCGGAGTTCGGGGTTTTGAGCCGCCATTTCTGCCTCAATTTTGCGGGCTATTTTGGCTGCCTCTTCCACACGTGTGCCGCGCTGCAATTCAAATGTTACGGTCAAACGGCCTTCGTCGCTTCGTGGCATAAAGTCCATACCGATTTTTTCCATTGCCACAGGAATGAGCGAAAGTGCAAAGAATCCTACAATTGCCGAAATGGTTATAACCTTGTGACGCAGTGCGATAGCAAGAAGTTTGGAGTATTGGATGTCGAGCCAGTCGAGACCGCGGATAACGGTGCGTTCGTAGAGGCTCTTGCCGTGTTTCTTCACTTTCGACTGTCCAAGTTTTTCCATTATTATCGACCTTGCTTTCAACATCTTAGACGAAAGCATAGGTGTAAGGGTGATTGCCACGGTGGTGGATGTACATACACAGATGGTAACGATCCAACCTAATTCTTTAAACAAGATACCGGCGATACCCGAAAGCATTGTAAGCGGGATAAATACGGCGCAAGTTACAAGCGTGGTGGCGATTACCGAAATCCAAACCTCGTTGGTGGCGTAGATGGCTGCCTCGCGCGGAGATGCGCCTCGCTGAATGTGCTTGTCGATGTTTTCCAATACCACAATGGCATCGTCCACAACCATACCGATTGCCACAGTAAGCGACGACAACGATATGATATTGAGCGAACTGTCGGTTGCCAAAAGGTAGATGAACGAAACAATCAACGAAATAGGTATACAGATGGCGATGATGAGCGTTGCCCTCCATTGTCCAAGGAAGAAGAGCACCACCAAAACCACGAATATCAGCGCGTAGCCCACACTCTCAAACAGAGAGTTGATAGAGTTTTGGATGGTTTCTGACGAGTCGTTGATGATTTGGAATTTGATGTCGGGAGGAAGGTCTCTTTGGATTCCTTCCATAAGTTTTTTCACGTCTTTACAAATCTGCACGGTGTTGGCGCCCGACTGTTTCATAATGATAAGTCGGCAGCCCTCTTGCGAGTTGATTTTCGAGTCGAGGAAAAGGTCTTTGATGGTGTCGCGCACGGTGGCTATGTCTTTGATAAACACCTTTTTGCCTTGCGGAGTGGTTGTTACTACAAGGTTGTTGATTTCGGCGCTCTCTTTAAACTCGCTTTTTACGCGGAGACCGTACTGCTCTTTGCCCATCTTTACTGTACCCGAAGATACGTCGATGTTGTTGGTTTGCACAGCCTGAGCCACTTGTTCGAGACTTATGCCAAAAGCGTCGATTTTCTGCTGGTCAACGTCAACGTATACATAACGCTCAGGTGCGCCCATTACCGAGAGGTTACCGATACCGTCTACGCGGTTGAGCACGTTGGTAACGTTTTCTTCAAGGATTTTGTCTAATCCCGAATAACTCTCTTCGGCGGTGATGGCGTACATAAGGATAGGCATCATCGAAGTGTTGAACTTAAACACAATAGGCTTGCCGCAGCCGTCGGGAAGGTTGTCGGAAATCATATCCAACGCACTTCGCACATCGTTGACGGTTTCGTCCATATTTTGGCCCCATTGAAATTTCATCGACACCACGGCGATATTGTCCTTAGATGTAGAGGTCATCTCGTCGAGGCCTTCGATAGAGTTGAGGCTGTTTTCCAAGAGTTTGGTAAGGTTGGTTTCAATTTCGGAACCCGAGTTGCCGGGGTAGGTACACATCACCGACACGTATGGTGGTTCCATTTCGGGAAACTGGTCGATAGGCAGTTTTGCCAATGCAAACAAACCAACGATTATCACACCTATAAATATAAGTGATGTGGTAACGGGTTTTTCTATCGCGGTTTTGTAAATACTCATTGTTGTTTAGTTTTTTAATGCATAATTCATAATTCATAATTCATAATTGCCATCCGGCAGGTTTTCTAATTATGCATTATGCATTGTGCATTATGAATTATTTAATGGTTATAGGTGTTTTGTCGTGGAGTTTTTCAACGCCTTGAACAATCATTGTTTTGCCTTCGGTGATTTCGTCGGCTATGATTTCTACGTTGTCGTCGAAACGCTGACCAAATTTCACCACTACACGGTGTGCGCGGCCGTCTTGGGCAAGGAACACAAAGCGTTCGTCGCTACCCTGAACTTTCTGAACCGAGTTGTAAGGCACTACGATTGTTTTTTCTTGTCCCATTTCGAGGGTTGTGCTAACGTACATACCCGGACGGAGTTTGCGGTTGGCGTTGGGAATTTTCAACTGTACCGAAAATGTGTGCGAACGTTCGTCGATGGTGGGGTAAACAATCTCCACTGTTGCAGGGAAAGTTTCGCCTGCGTAGGTGTCGGTTTTTACGTTAACCTTCATACCCACTTTGATTTCGGGAAAATATGTTTCAGGTATTTGTGCAAGGGCTTTGAGTGTGTTGATTTGCACAATTTCGTAAATAGCCTGACCTGAGAAAAGTTCTCCGGGTTCGTAGTTACGAGCCGAAATCACACCAGAAAGAGGAGCGCGGAGGTAGGTGTTTTGTTCAAGATTTTTGAGCGAAGTTTCCAACACGTCGAGACCCGATTTTGCTTGGTCGTAGGTCTGCTTGGCAATGTTGTTGCTGTCGTTAAGAATCTTGATACGGTTAAAATCGTTTTTAGAGTTTTCGTAGTTGAGTTTGGTAGAAAGATACTGAGTTTCGTCCATTTTGGCTACGAGTTGACCCTTGCTAACGTTTTGACCCACTTCTACATAGAGGTTGGTGATACGTCCTTGGAGGGCGGGAGCCACAGCCACTTTTTCGTAGGGTTGCAACACGCTCGAAAGAGTGAGCACACGCATAATTTCTTCTTTTTGCAATTCCTTTACCGAAACGGTAACTGATTTTTCTTCAACGGTTTGAGTGTTAGACGACTCGCCGCTGCACGATGGCAACAACAATGCGGCTGCTGCCAATACTAATGGATAATGTTTTATTTTTATCATTGTGTTTATTTTTTACAAGTTGTTATAAAGTTTGAGTAGTTCGGTTTGAGCGTTCATTACTTGGTAAAGGCTCTGTATATAAGTGCTTTGAGCATTCAAGAGGTTGTTGTTTACAGTAATGAGGTCGCTGCTCGAAATAGTTCCTACGTTGAATTTCTGCACGCTGTTGCGGAATATTTTTTCGTAAAGTTCCAAAGATTCGCGGCTGCTGTTGTAGGTTTCGATGGCGTTGCTGAGGTTGAATTTGAGTTGCGATTCTTGAATTTGCAACTGTTCCATAGTCTGCTCCATCTGAGTTTCGGCAATGTCTACGTCGATTTTTGACTGACGGCACTGCGCATAGCGGTTTCCCGATGAGAAAATCGGAATTCTGAGCGCAAATGTTAGCGAGTTAGGTGCTTGTTTCATACCTGCGTCTTTGCCAAAATAGGTTCTGCCGCTGTAACTGTATTGCACTGATAGGGTAGGACCGTATGCCCAGCGTGTGAGTGTGAGTTGTTTTTGAGCCATTTTAACGTTCATTTCTAATTGCTGAACGGTGATGCTGTTGTCGAGTGCGCCTTCGGGAAGGTCTATTTCTTCGTTTTCAAAAAAATAGTCTAACGATTCGGTGAGCACCAATTCTGTGTTGGGTTCTGCTCCGAGAGCCAGCAGAAGCGAACTTTTTGCCAACTGAATATTTCGGTCGGCGGCGCGGAGGTTGTTGTCTAACACCATCAACTGCACCTTTATTTGGTCGGCGGAAGTTTGCTCTGCCATACCTACGTTAACAAGTTGAACTACATTGTTGTAACTCTTTTCGAGGTTTTCGCGGCTGTCAATGAGGGTCTTTTTGCTTTCTTGTGCAATCAAAACCGAGAGGTAAGCGGTGGTGGCTGCTGCTCTTGCATCGTTTTCGTTTCCTTTTTGTGCAAGTTTCTGCATATCTATTGCCATTTGGCTGAGTTTCACTGCCATCACCATCTGACCATTGACGGTGGCGCTGGCTGTAATACCGAGAGTTCCCACATCGTTGTTTGGAATGGCGAATCCTTCACCGAGTTTCATTACGTAACCAAACATAGTGGTGTAACTGAGAGTTCCATCCACATTGAGGAGCATATTAGAGATGCTCTGCCATTTAGCCCATTCTGCTTTTTGAATGTTGAGCGAGGCTGTACGCATTGTTTTTGAGTGTTCTACGGCGTACGCCTTTGCTGAATCGAGGGTCAAGATAAGCGGCCCTTGGTTTGCGGTGCTGTCGGTTTGGGCTTTTGCACCCGAAATTACCGCCACAGCCGCAATCAGCATTAATGTTCTTTTGAAATTCATTTTGTTATCTTGTGTTTTTTATTGTTACTTGATTATAACTCGTCGATGTTGAACTCTTTTTCGTATTCGTCCATTTGTGCTTTCCAAAAAGTGAGTGATTTAAGCATCGCTTGTATGTTTTTGGCAGAGCGCGAGTTGCGGTCTTTTTTTAGATCAAGAGCAGCACGGTTTACCTTTTCAAACCGTTCGATGTATTTGCGCAGCGACTGAATAAAAGTTTTAGGGGTGTTGACCTTGATGCGGAAATACCGTTTGCGGTCGCCCGGATAGGTGATGTACTCAATTTTGTCGGATTCCATCAAGTGGTTGAGGGTGGTAGAAACCGACGATTTGGAAATTTTGAGACGGTCGACAATCTCTTCAAAAGTAAATTCCTCTTGGTCGAGAAACGACAGCAATCCGAGGATTCTGCCTGCGAGTGCAGTGCCGCCTCCGCGACAGGAAATCCTGCCCATAATTTCTACAAGTTCGCCTTGTTTTTCTTCTCTTTCCTTATCGGTAATGATGTCTTGCATTTCTTATGTTTGGTTCTATTATTTCCGAACTAACTAAAAGTCTTTAAATTTTTACGACGCAAAGGAAAGAAATAAAAAGAAAGAAGTCAATAGGTAAAAGTTAAGTAATGGTTAAAAAATATGGAGAATTTTAAGAATTTTTCATATCTTGCGGCGATTTAATGATTTACCAAAAATGCAAAATTTCAAGGCTATAATCCAATACGACGGCACCAAGTATAATGGTTGGCAAATTCAGCGCAATGGCGGAGTAACTATTCAGGGAAAAATATCTGATGTGCTTACTCAAATGGTTGGCAATCAGGTGGATGTGGTGGGTAGCGGACGTACCGATGCAGGTGTCCACGCATTAGGTCAAGTTGCCAATTTCCTCCTGCCCGAAAAATACGACACACCTTATATATTAAACTACCTAAACCGCTATCTGCCTGAGGATATTGCCGTGGTGAAGATTGAAAAGGCTGACGAGAGGTTTCACGCACGGTTTTCGTGCAAGGGCAAGACTTACCGCTATCGTATCAATAATAGTTTGATTCCCAATGTGTTTGAGCGTAAATTTATTTACCAATACACCGACGCCGTAATTGACGTGGAGCGTATGCGCGAGGTTGCCAAGTATCTTATTGGAAAACACGATTTTATGTCGTTTTGTGGCAATCAGCATATCAAAAAATCTACCGTTCGCACTATTACCGAAGTATCTGTTAATAAGCGTGATAATGAAATCTATATCGACTACACCGGCGACGGTTTTCTTCAAAATATGGTACGTATCCTTACCGGCACGCTCATAGAGGTGGGTATTGGCAAAATTGCTCCCGATTCTATCCCTCAGATAATAGAATCAAAAAACCGTGCGGCGGCAGGTTTTACTGCTCCACCACACGGTCTTGTGTTGTTATGCGTTGAATATTAACTATTTGCCGATAATAATAAACGGCGACCAGAAATAAGGATGTGCAAATTTCTCTTCTGAAATCATTTTCAGTTTGGCGTTGTGCAATTTGTCGGTGAAGCCTGTGCCGTCTTTTTTGCTGTTTTTGAGCAAGTTGGTGTAAAAGTTTATCATCAATGTAGATGTTGATGCGTCGCTCACTTGCCACAGTGAGCAAACGATGTTTTTGGCACCGGCATATATCAGCGAACGACCAAGACCAATTACACCTTCACCTTGCGAAATCTTGCCCAAACCAGTTTCACAGGCTGACATCACCACAAGGTCGGCATCAAGACGGAGATTGTAAATTTCGCCGTTGTAGAGCATTCCGTCGTCGGTGGTACCCTCTTTTTGCGAAAGCATAAGTCCGCTAAGTTCTGGATGTTCGCTGTTGACAGTGCCGTGAGTGGCTATGTGGATTATGTTGTAGTTGCGTAGGTCGGTAGATTTGATGGCTGTTTCCGATGCATCTTTGCGCAGAAGGTATTCAGCGTGCATTTTTTCAGAGTTGATTTTTTCGGCTATCGCCTGCACCTCGGTTACGGTTTCGGGGATTGCCCTTACCTGTTCGCCCTTGTAGTAGCATACGTTCTCAGCGTCGAATGCGGGAGCTATGCCGAGCCAGTTGATATCGGAGGATGTGCGTTGCTGGTTCATACGTTTGATAGCAAGCAACGACGAGTAGTTGTAGTTGATCTGATATTTATTTATCAAAAATGGGAATTGTCCAAAGTGAGCACCAAGTTTTTCGCATGATTCTGTAAGCAAAGCTTCAAAAGGTATTACAAATAGACTTCCATCGGGAATTATGGTAATGCGGTTGATGCCAGCAGGAATATTTTGCGGGAAAATGTCGGTATAGAATGTATATGCAAGGTCTTTGTATTTTTCGATATTTTCGGCAGAGTATTGGGTGATATTTTTAATAATATCAGCAGTGGTGGCAGCAAGTTGGTTTTGACCTTCCCAATAGCTCGAAATGGTGCATGTGGTTTTTGTTACGGCTATGCAATATAGTTCGTAACGACCGGTAAAATAGCTGATAAGCATTTCGTTGTTGCCCAAATTCTGCTGGATTTCGTAAAGCGATGGAATCTTTTGCGAAAATTTTGCCGCATAATAGTCGGGATATTCCTTTTCAAATCGGGCAATAAGTGCGTTGTACTTTTTGGTGACTTCAAACAGCTGGTTTTTAAGAAAAGATGTAGACTTGTGGTTCTCTTCTTCGGCAATAAGTTTTTTGAAGTACGAAATCTTGTCGGAGAGGTTTTTTTCTTCGGCAATAAGTTCGTCGGGAATACCCGAAAACACCGACGCACCAGTTTGCGCCAAAGCTTCCAAAAGTGTGGCAGCCTTGCTTTTTTCAGAAAACATAAAAGCCGCAGAGCAGTTAGCCATATCAAATGGAGATGATTGGTGTATTTTTGTTGCGGCATAAAGGCCAGATTCAAAAATCTCTTTAGAAATGGCGCTCAGCGATATACGGTCGTTCTCGGCGGTGATGGTTTTTCTTACTTCGTCGATAATTTCGGCAGTGCGTTGAACACATTCTACCACGTTTGGCAGGAGTTCTTTGTTCTTTGTGCTATCGTACAGCTGCACTGTGGCCCGCACTTTGTTTTTGAGCGCGTCAATAAGTTTGATACCGTTTTGGTATTTAGCAAAATTTGGGTTTTTAAAAATGTCGGTGCTGTCGAACGTGTAGTGGTCGATGTTGCACATAATGCTTTTTTGGTAGTTGATTACGGCGTTTGTGTAGTCGCCCATATTCATATATGCAGTGCCGAGGTTGAGGTAAGGCTCTATGAGTTTGATATGTCGTGTTCCGTGCGTCTTGGCGATAATATCAATAGCTTTTTTAAAGTTTTCTGCAGCTTCGGTGTTCTTACCCTGATGGAGATTAACAATGCCCACATTGTTGCTAATGAGAGCGTAATCGATAGAGTTTTGACCGTAAGTTTCGTTAAATACCGATATAGCACGCTTGAAGAATTTTAGAGCGCCTTCGTCGTTTTCATTAGCCTCATGAATAAGCGCAATAGCGTTGTAGATGTTTCCCAAGTCGGGATGCTTGTCGCCGTAATGCTTTGAAAGAATGTCGCCTGATTTGATGTATGCTTTGAGCGCACTGTCAAGCTCTTTGTTTTGATACATCAGCATAGCCTGATAGTAATAGTCTTTGTAAAGTTGCACCGCGTTGGCGCCGTAAATTTTTGATTTGCTGTCGATTGCTTTGGTGATATATGCATCGGCGTTTTCGAGTTCGCCCTTAGAAATGTAGTTGGCACCCAAGCCAGAATAAATGTCGCCGAGGAAATGTGTGTTTTTTTGTGTCTTTTCCACAATATTCATAGCCGACTTGTAGTATTCGTCAGACTTTTCCAAGTTTCCCTTAGCGTTTTCAAACTGTCCGAGCGAAAGGTAAATCTCAATCAAGTTAGTGGATGATTCGCCATCGAGCTGCAAGAAAGTGTTTTTTGCCTTTTCAAAATGCACCATAGCGGAGTCGGAGTTTCCTACAAAAGCCTCAATAGAAGCCAAGTTGCGTGTGGCGTTGGCTGTTTTGCGGTTTGTCTCGCCGTATTTTTTCAAGTAGATCTGGTATGTCTTGTTGAAATATTCGGTGGCTTCAGGAATTTTGCGGGTGCTGGAGTAGATTTGCGCCTGAATGTTGTAAAGCTCTGCCACAAGGTCTTCGTTGGGTGGATTGAGAGCCTCCGCGCCTTCTATTGATGAGGTTACTATTTTTTGGGCGTTGGCAAAGTCGTTTTTGTACATATATGCCGACGCTAACGCATGTTGCGCGGTGAGAAAGTTGGATGTGTTGTTGATCTGCTTGAAAATGTCCGACGACTTTTGAAACAAATCTATCGCCAGGTCAAAATGCGATTGCCCAAGTGCCGCATTTCCTTGGTTGTAATAATTTACCGCATCGTCGTATGTTTGCGAAAATACTGTAGTACAGCTTATTGCTAATGCAATGACAATTGTTGTTAATCTTTTCATAGTTTGCTCTTTTTTTTTGACCTTAAATATAGCCAATTTTTTTTAATTCTTTTCGTTAAACTAAGTAAGTTTGTAAAAAGTTTTTGATTATTATATCTTTTAAAAATTAATTAATATTGACTATGCGCTACACCTTATTATTTATATCTCTTCTGCTTGGATTAAATCTGACTGCTCAAAATTTGCAAACTCCTGAAATAGAGAGCGTAACCGTGGACACTACAACAGGACGTCCCGTAATTAAGTGGAACATTTCAGATCCTTCGCTTGTTGACGGCTATGTGGTAAAGCGGCTTATTTACGATGGCGTGGGTGTAATGCCCGGCACTTATAATAATGTGGCTGTTATCAACGACCCTTCTGTAAACGAATGGGTGGATAATTCTACCGATTATTCCACATTTGCCGACCCTGCCTCTCGCAAAGAGTATTATAGGGTGGCTGCTTTTGTAGAAAACAATTCTCAAAAAACATATAGCCTTATGAGCGAGGCCGTGTCTACAACTATGGTTTTTGCCGAATACGACCGCTGTACAAATAAGTATACTCTCAAATGGACCAAAATCGAAGGTGTGGATCTCGACTATTGTTATCTCCGTTCGGGAGAAGGCGGAATAGGAGAGAGGCTCGGTGTGATTCAAAACGACACCACTACCCAGTTTTCGTTTCCTAAACATTTGGAAGAGAGAAAGTTTGCAGTAGAGTTTGTGCTTAAAAATGGTCTTTCGGTGTATTCTCCAATAGTTACTGTGGTAGCTGCGAATATTAAAGTGCCCGACGAAATGTCGGTGGTTTGCGTTTCTACCAACAATAGCAATCTCCTTGACATTGCGGTAAATGTTTCCGCATCTGCCGATATAACAAAGACATACTTGATGCGCACGTTGATGGGCGATTCTACCGATTCGCAGGTTTTTAAGCTTCCTGTATCCACCAACGGTGAAATGGTTTTTGTGGATACTGTTGCCAATCCGGCTTTGCATTACAACTATAGAGTGATGGTGTATGGCGAATGCGACACTCCGGTGGCTTTTTCGTCGGGCGCTCACAATGTGGTGCTTGAAGTTTCGGAAGGAGAGGGCAACTCTAATTTGCTTTCGTGGAACAGCCAAAACATTTTCCTTAATGGCGATGTTAAATCCACTACGGTTTACAGCGTTGATGATGATGGCACTAAGACACTGATTGATAATGTGTCTGGCTTTTATTCTTCTTATTCTGTCACACTATCGAATATCATTGCGAACAAGACCAACTATTCGGGCAAGTTTTGCTATCAGGTGGCTTGCGAGGAGGATGCGGCAACAAATCCTCACACAGCGTTTTCAAACATAGTATGCATCAACCGCGAACCCATGGTGTTTGTCCCTAATGCCATCAATCCCGACGACGACAACATCGACAACCGTTATTTCCGTCCGCGAGCCGATTTTATGAGTGATTACAAAATGTATGTATACAATAAACGGGGCGAACAAATATTTGCCACAACTGATCCCGAAGAGGGTTGGGATGGACGCAACCGTAGTGGCAAACTTTATCCGCCCGACGCTTATCTGTATGTGATTTCTTATCGTTCCTCTGCTGGCGAACGCCTACAAAAAACAGGTTTTGTTAATTTGGTATACCAGCAGTAGTGTAGAGTTTTCGGCAAGTTAGTTTTCCCTGTATACTATTTTGATTTTCTTGGTATCGTTTTTTTCTCCTTTGCCATCCAACAGACCTCTTTCATGTCGCAAAATGGTAGTGACATTTCCATTGTAAGTATATGTGGCGTCGAAATCGGGATTGGTGGTGGTGCCGTTTGCCAACGATTCGATAAGTGGGCGTTTGAATTCGTCATAAGTGCATTTTTGTTCCATACCCATGATGTTGGAGTATACAAGTTTGTCTAAGTTTTCATCCAAATACTTCACCTTGATGCCGAATATCTCTTTTGTAAAGTTCTTATAATCATAAGTAAAACCATCGCCCGACAACAAACGCCATTTGTCGTCGTACTGGTATTTAGATGTATGAGCTAATTTGCCATCTTCGTAATTGTATCTTGTTTTTATGCTGTCGTTGGGATAGTAATCGTATTCTTCCCACGAGTTGTCTTTTTGTGGGTCTTTGTGCAAATCTTTGGTAGATTTCAGCTTGGTGAAATTGTCGTCGTAAAAGACCTCTTCTTTGCCTCGTAAAAAGAAATCACTTGTATCAATCCTAATGGTGTCGCGATATCTTTCAAACAGCGTAGTTTTGGTTTTTCCTTCGTAAATGTATTTTTCAACATTTGTCCATCCGGGTTGAAAATTATTAATTTGTTCAACACACAAGCCTTTGTCGTTGAATTTTTTAATCAGATGTGATTCCATTTCGCCCGAAAACACCGATCCCCAAAAACCAAGCGAATGAGTGCCAAAATCGTAATGGAATGTGCGGAAAACTGTTTTTTCTACGAGTTCTTTTTTGGAATTAAATTTTTCTTCCATTACTTTTTCTTTCTTACCATTTTGGGTGATATACACACACTTAGTTAGGTCATCTTCCCAAACAAATTCGTAAATCTTTGCTAGGGCGCTATCATCTTCAAAATACACAACTTTTGCAAGACTGTCGCCTTCGTATGTGTAATAAGCATGTTCCTCACTTTTAATAGTGTCACCTTGCATTATTTCTACTGATTCCACATGTTCTTCCAATGGTTTAGTGTAGTCTACGTTGAGTTTGTTTTGGCAACATGCTAACAATGGTGTCGCCAATAGAAGTATTGTAGCAATTTTCATGGTTGTGTTGAAAAATGACTATTTATTATTTGCGTTTTTGATTAATTCTTTTTTGAGTTCTTCAACAGTGATTACGCATTCTGCTGATTTTTGGGTTTGGTCGCCAGTGTAAATAAGCTTTAATCCTTTTTCGTCTTGTGCAACATAGAATACAAATAAGTTAGTGGCTGGGGATGAAGTTAATGCATTTAAAAGTATAGACTTATATTCATCTGTTGCAAGCACTAGAGCAACTCCTTCAAAATTTGATTTGTTTTCGTCGACAGTGTAGTATAATTCTACAAAATCGTCGGTGAGCTTGATATCAGTTTCGGTCAATCCGTTTCCTGTATCTATCGGAAGATTAGCACGTTCGTTTTCAATAAGTTTTATAACCATATTATGAGGTGGCAGCTTTCGTTCCAATGCTGCTGTCATTTCTTCTGGTGTAATTACAACTTCAAGGGCTGTAGATTCATCGCTATTGAATGTGTATGTGTATTTTATGCCTATTTGATTTTTCTTGCAATATTGGTACACAATGTTTGAGGACTGTGTGGATAGAAATACTAATATTACTTCTTTTTGATTTTCAGGATTCTCCTTTATACGTTCGTATATTTCCGGGTCGTTTTGGTTAGGCTTGATGTCGGCATAATAGTGTATATAGTTGTTAACGAGTTTCACTTTGGTTATGAATATGCCTTCGTTAACTTCTATAGGACATTTCGAATCATAGGTGTCAATAGCCGATTGAATTATGTCTAAGGAGAGATCTTGCGCCTTTATCTGATTTGTTGCAGCCATCAATATGAGGGCAACGGCAACTAATAGTTTTATTGCTTTTTTCATAATTGGAATATTTTTTAAACATTTTTTCTTTTTTTACAAATCTACATACTATTGTTGTCTAATAAATACGCCAAATGTTAATAAATGTTAAAATCGAAAAAAAACTTAAAAATTGTTTGGTTGGTATTATTTCTTGCCTTACTTTTGCGGTGTACTAATACATTAATACACTATGATTCTCGTAAACGACATAAAATTCAGTTATTCAAAGCACGAGGTGTTTGATAATCTGAGCCTTACTTTTGAAGAAGGTAAAATATACGGACTGCTCGGACTCAACGGCGCAGGCAAATCTACACTGCTTTATCTTATGTCGGGACTTTTGTTCCCTAACAACGGTTCTATCAAGTTCAACGGCTACGATATGACCAAGCGTAATCCCAAGGCTCTCGCCGACCTGTTTCTTGTGCCAGAGGAGTTTCAGTTGCCGAATTTGAAATTTGAGACCTACGTAAAGCTCAACGCTCCTTTCTATCCTAATTTCAGCCGCGAGACCTTTGAAAGATGTCTGAAAGGTTTTGGAATGACTGCCGACATAAAACTCGACAAACTCTCTATGGGTCAGAAGAAAAAGGCTTTTATGTGTTTTGCCCTCGCAGCCAACACCTCGTTGCTTATTATGGACGAACCCACCAACGGTCTCGATATTCCATCGAAAAGCCAGTTCCGCCAGGTGGTTTCCTCCTGTATGAACGACAACCGCACCATCATCATCTCCACCCACCAGGTGCGCGACGTTGAGAACCTTATCGACCATATCACCATTATCAACGACAAGAAGGCTGTTTTTGACCATTCGGTTGCTGATATTTCTGATAAACTTTTGTTCTCTTCTTCCAAAAAAGATAATGCTATCTACACTTTGGATATAGTGGGAGGCGGTTCGGTTTGTGCCAAGACTCAGGACGACATAGAAACACCTTTAAATATCGAATTGCTTTTCAATGCTGTTTTGTCGGAAGGAGAGAAAATTTCAAAACTTTTTGCATAAAAGGAGGTTGTTATGAATTCGGTTTTTAACATCAAACGGTTTTGGACCTACCTGAAGCGCGAAATGGTTTTCGACCATAAACTTCTGATCCAGGTGTCGGGAGTGGTTGCGGTAGCAATTGTGGTGTATTTGTTTTTTGCAAAAGTGATTGATCGTGCGTCGCTTGCTGATTTCATTGCAGGATTGATATGTGGTTTAGGTGTGATATTTGTTGCATATTTCACCTCGGAGATTTCCTCCTGCTTTAAAAACAAGCCTATATGCGTTGATTATCTTACTGTTCCTGCCTCGATGCTCGAAAAATACTTGTCAAAACTAATCAAGCATTTCTTGATTCCTAGTTTATTGTATATATGTGCATGGAAAGTTTTTCAGTTCATTGAAGATCCAACTCATCCATTGTTTGAGTTTTCAAGAGCGGATAAGCTGATAGTAACTATTATACTTTATGAGAGCGCCTTATTCTTGTTTTTCGGTGTATTTTTCCGACGCTTTGCCGCTCTCTGGCTCATTGGTATCAATTCCGTTTTATCCACTCTTTTTGGTGCTTGCGCATTGTTTATCAACTTTATGCCCTTTGATCCGATAAGGGTTTACCTGCAAACCCACGTAGGTTCGAGACTCACTCTGGCGTTGATTACAAGCGTTTGTTTTATGTTGTTGAGCATAATTGTGTCGTACTTTATCTATCGGCGCAAAGAATTGCATGTTAAACCTTTTAATTGGTAATGATTATGAAACAGTTTGATTTCAAAAGGTTTTGGATGGTGTTAATAAACGACTTTTTCTGTATCAAAGATCTTTTCTTTGGCTTTGCTACTGCGTCACTGTTGTTTGTGCTGGTAGCCCATGTATTGCATTCTGTACCAGAAATTAGCAACAACTGGGTGAATACCATGCAATTGATTGCTATCATATTATTGGCGGTTTTTCCTGTCATCACACCATTCCAGTTGCGTTCCATGTCTACCAACCAACGTTGTATGCTGCTTTTGCTACCTGCTTCCAACGTTGAAAAGTTTGTGTCAAAACTTACTCTCGTGTGGTTTATTCCGATTGTTTTTTCGGCCGCCACATATTTCCTGATGCCGCATTCTTATGGACTGTTTGCCAACATGTATGAACCTCTGTGGATATCTTCACGGTTTTGGGTTTTCACTATTATAGCAATATCTGGCATGCATACTTTTGCAAGTTTGGTATTTAAAGGTAAGACAATCTCCAGAATTGTAGTTGTGGCGTTGTGTTCGGTATACTTGCTTTCTGAATCACTTCCAGGCTTTATGAATGTGATGATGGACGGTGAAACAAAACCAGTTTTTCCTTTCACTTTGGCACAATGGATAGTGGAGGATAATGACCGAATAACAGTGTTCCAGATTCTGCTTACATTGACGGTGTTAACTACCTGTGGCATTTTTTCTTACAAACGATTCAAACGATTAACTATAAATTTATAGATTATGGATTTTAAAGAAAACAAACCAATATATCTGCAAATAGTGGATAAGATTTGTGGCGATATTGTTTCGGAGGTCTACAAGCCTGAAACACGTATTCCGTCGGTGCGCGAATATGCTGCAAATCTTGAAGTTAACGCCAACACCGTGGTGCGTTCGTTCGACTTTTTGCAAAACAAGGACATCATCTACAACAAGCGCGGACTTGGATATTTTGTAGTGGAAGGCGCTGCCGACAAGATTCTTCAAATGCGCCGCGAGATGTTTATGAATGAGCAACTTAACGATTTTTTCAACGAAATCGACATGCTAAAAATTCCCATCGAGGATATTGTTGAACTTTATAAAAACAGAAAATAATATGAAAAAGATACTATATTTATTGGTTGTGGCAATTGGTCTCACATCCTGCGACCCATACGGCAGTCAGATTCCTAAGTCGCTGATTGGTAATTATCTCAACTTCTCAAACGGAAATTGGGAGTGCGGACTTTTTGAGGAGTTCGCCATCTATCAGAACGATTTTTGGGACTATGAATCCGCCTCTGAATCTGAAATTGTGCTTACCAAAAAAAACGGTGAAAAAGCGGTTTTGAAAATTGGCGATGCTACTAATGATTTTCGTGAAATTGGTGGCAAACGTATCAATGCTATCACCATCAACGGAACAAAAGTGTTGAAATGCAAAATAGAACCTGACTTTCTAACAGCCGATTTTATTTCTGATTATCAGGTGTTTGACGGTATCGAAAAAGACACTTCGTCGTTTAAAAAACACCAATACGCCATGGATACAGCCGTTGTGAGAATATATTTGCGCAATATGGCGGATGGTATCATTCCTTTTATGAAACGCGTTGTCAACCGTCAAAAATCAATCGAGGTGTTCAACTATTTGGAGGCCAGAAATGTAACCGCCCGTCCGCTCGATTCCACCGACCATTATGGCTATCGTTACGAAATCAAAATCCCTGTTACCGGCGTGTCGGAACTTACAATGTCGGATCTTTTTTCGGATAGTAAAGCAAGTTACAAATCGGCCGCAAAACAATGTATGAACTACGTTGTGGAGCCGGGTGACACTCTGATGTTTTATTTTCTTGAAGCGGATAAGAGCATCTATGTTTCGGCAGTGGATATTTCATCCGAAACTTATTGCTCTGGTGGAAATCAAAGGTTCAATTCTGAAAAAAACGCCAGCATAGGATTGCAAACATATTTTAACTCAGATAAATACGAAACCGCATGTGAAAACTGCAAAGTTCCGGTTTCAAACAAATTTAACTCCGTATTGAAACTCAAAAACCATTATACCAAGTTGCGTGAAAAAATGGGGTCAGATTCGTTGCAATCTATTTTCCCGATAAGCGAGGATGAGGTTTTTAGTTCAATTTCGGTGTACGAGTTCATACTCGACTACATCAAGCAACACGCTGATTATCTCGTGTCTACACCTGAAAATTTAGCAGCGCATCCCGATTGGATTATTGCCGAAACCGACAGGAACAACGACATTTTGGTGGATTCTCAATCCGAAAATCCGTTATTAGATTTCAGGGATAGTTCGTCATTTAATAAAAACATACTGATAAATCCTGAGTTTATCAAGAATTTAGGATTCAGTGACGATTTTGTAGAGTTTTTCCGCCTAAGTCACGCCGTTCAGTTTTTCGACGATTTTTCGCCAAGAAGCAACGATTTAACCGAAGCAGAATATCAGAGCATAATGCAGCATATCACCAAAGAGGATTACAAAAACTATTTAGTGGAAAAAATGAATAGTGCTAAAAAAGACAACTTTGGAATGCAGATGACGGTACCTTTGGTTCCTCCAAGTGGTAATTGATTCGATGAGGACAATTTTAACCTTTATTAACATTTCCCACTGTAACATTTTAGCCCTTTTTATGTCATATAGCGTGAAAAATTGAGTGTAAATATTTTTTACACTCGTTGTAAAAAATATTTACACTTTTACATAAGAAACAAATTGTAATTATTTGATATAGAATAAGTTAATACTTTTTGCACAAATTATGCATTATGCATTGTGAATTATGCATTAAAAAAAAATGATACATTTAGAAAACATCAACAAAACCTACTACGGTGCGCAGCCGCTGCACGTGTTGAAGGGTATCAGCCTCGATGTCAACGAGGGTGAGTTTGTGTCGATTATGGGTGCGTCTGGTTCGGGCAAATCTACTTTGCTGAATATCTTGGGCATTCTTGATAATTACGACTCAGGACTTTACACTCTCGCAGGCGTTCCCATCAAAGACCTCAGCGAAACCAAGGCGGCTGAATACCGAAACAAGATGATTGGATTTATTTTTCAGTCGTTTAACCTGATT